>NZ_LHPA01000028.1:0-385219 GCF_001297215.1 Pseudomonas sp. RIT-PI-o
CATCTGAACGCATTACCCCCAAGGACTGGCTGGCGCAACAGCCGCTGCAAAGCGGCGAGCGCCTGTACCTGATCATCAGCGCCGCCAGCGACGCCGACGCGCTGAAAACCCTGTACCTCACCGAACCCACCGCCCAGCTCCTGCCGATCTGGGGCGGCACGCCCTACTCCACCTGGCAACCGGTGATGCCCTACCTCACCGAACTCAAACCGAATTCGGCCTTCCTGCCCTGGATCGCCGAAACTGATGCGCTGGACTGGGGCTGGCTGGCGACATCGCGTTCAGCGCCGAACGAAGTGTTCGAACATCTGCGCAGCCTGACGCAGGTGAAGATGCCGGACGGGACGGAGGTTTTTTTCCGCTTTTGGGATGGGCGGCATATTTATCCGATCCTGCGGGGGCTTGGGGAGAAGGCTGGAGAAGTGCTGCCGGTGTTTGAGCGGTATCTGATCAACGGGCAGGCGCTGGAAGTGGGCACGCGGGTCGTGCCGAAGGTGCGGGACTGGCCGTGGTGGGAGGTGCCGAAGGAGTTGCTGGATGGGTTGATGGCAGAAAATCCATCCACCGTTATCGGCAACATGCTGCAGTGGCTACAGGAGGAACACGCCGATCTGTATTTCTCCTTTCCCGAATCGAACCTGAAACAAAAAGTGGCGCGCTTTGTTAAACGCACGCCACTCACGGAAGAAAACTTTACCGGGCTGTTGAAGGCCTATCTGGAAAAAGAGGTGGTGGTATGAGCGTTTTAATGGGCGGGATCGTTGGCGGTCTCACAGCAAAACAACCCGATGCTCAGGCCATCATCAACGACTTCAAGAAGTGCCTGAAGGATTACCGCGAGCATGCCGAAGCCTGGTACGGCGGCATTCTGGATGCGGAGCAGCAATTCAAAGTCGGTGACGAAGTTGGCACGGCTGACAAGGACAGCAAGAAGGAAAATACCCTTTATGCCAACTGTCCTGCGAACGGCAAGCTGGTGCTGATCCATAGTTTCGAGTCCGCGCGCTTTGTGCCGATCGGCAATACGCCAGTTCAACTGACACCGGTCGTCAATGGTCGCTTCATCGGCAAAAACGAAGTTGGACCGACCATCAATAAAACCATTGATGCATCAGGGATTCTTGAAGTTTCAGGCCTTACTCCCAATCAGCAATACAAAATCACCTTCTTCCCGAATCCTACGCGTGCCCAGATCGACAGTTTATTCAACTCCTACCAAGGTGTGATCGGCGAGCTGGGTGGCTGGCTACAAACCCAATGGAGCACCAGCTTCCTGCCGCTCTGGCAAGCTCACACCGATGCCTCCCTTGGAGGTCGCGCCTTGCAGGAGCTGGAAGCGGCCTGGGAAGGCTTCATGAAAGCGATTATGGGATTGTGGGGCGATATCAAAAGTCTCTACGACCTCATCGCCCATCCTCGCGAAAACTACGAGAAGCTGAAAAACTTTTTCACTGAAGAACAGATCAAGAAAATTTACGACGCCTCTGCCGACGCTATTCACACTGCTTTATTGATCGCGAGCGATGAGCCGTTGATGTGGATATACGTCGCGGCCATCGTGGCCTGGGTGAAAATGCTGCCGCCGCAGACTTGTACCGAAGTGCTGGCGCAAATGTCGACAGAGTTCCTGCTCAACATTTTGATCGGCGTTGTCTTGACTGGTGGTCTTGGCTTGGCCGTACGCGTGGGTACAAAGGCCGTCAAAGGGGTACAAAGCAGCGGCAAAGTCATAAAGCTGATTGAAGACTTCACCGGCATGTTGATGAAAGTCAGCAAGTCCAAAGCGACGCCCCATACCGAAGCATCGAAGCCGTTGCTACTCAATGGTGATTCGAAATTCAATCCGGCACGCAAAGCGGATGTTCAGATTGCGCCCCCCAAACCCGCCGAAACGGCCACAGCTCCTAAAAGCAGGCCACCGATCACTGGCGGAAGTGATTCGAATTTCAATCCGACACCCAAAGCGGATGTTCAGATTGCCGCTCCCAAACCTGCCGAAACCGCGACAGCTCCGAAGAGCAAGCTACCGGTCACCGGCGGAAAACTGGAATCCGATGCGCAGATTCAAACCCGTAAAAAAGATGAGCCAGCCTCACGGATCGAGCAAGTAGAGACCGTCGACAACGCCCCCGAACAGCCGAAGAACCCAGCAAAAAAACCTGCACAATGCGTCGACGACACATGCTCAGACGGCGAACCAGTATCGATGGTGACCGGTGAAGAGTTACTGACGCTCACCGATGGGGAACTGGGTGGCCTGCTGCCTTTTGAGTGGACACGCCTATACCGAAGCAGTGCAGTCGAAATTGATAGCCGCCTCGGCTATGGCTGGAGTCATTCGCTGTCTCATCGCTTGCAGATCGACGATGAGGGTGTGCTGTGGACGGACAACGAGAACCGGCAAACCCGTTTTCCGATGCCCACGGAACAGCGGCCGGCCATCACTAACAGCCTGGCTCAGGCAGCGATTTATCTAGGTAATGAACCCGGCGAACTCATTTTGACCCAAGCCGGGGCAAAAACCCGCTTCTACCATTTCCGTGCCGGTCGACTGACCGCGATCAGCGATGCTTACGAAAATCGTCTGCACATCAGTTATGACTTCGTTGATCGTATCCAGCGCATAGATAACGGCGCAGGGCGCGCCCTTTTGCTGCGCTACGAAGACAGACACATCGTTGCTGTCGACCAACAGCAACAACGCCACGAATACAATGAACGCGGCGAACGCCAAGACCCATGGCTGACGATTCATACCCTCGTCACCTACCGATACAACGCACTCAATCAACTGATTTCTTCCACCAATGCGATCGGCGAAACCGAGCATTACCGCTACAACGATCAGCACGTCATCCTTGAGCGACAAATGGCCGGAGGGGCTAGCTTCTTCTGGGAGTGGGAGCGTGAAGGCAAGCTGTCCCGATGCGTGCGTCACTGGGCCAATTATGCGCAGATGGAAGCGCGTTACGAGTGGGACGATAAAGGCTCGGTCATTGTCCATAACGCTGACGGCAGTGAGCTGGTCTATGTGCATGACGAAAATGCACGCCTGGTCAGTGAGACCGCGCCCGACGGTGGTGAAACGCAGAACGCTTATGACGATCAGGGTCGACTGATTGCTGTTAAAGATCCCATGGGAGCGATCACCGAGTATCAGTACAGCGATGCCGGACGCTTGATTGCAGTGATTCCACCGGAAGGTGTTCCGACGCGTTACAACTACTTCAACGGTCAACTTATTGATGTCCAGCGCGGCAAGGCCCGCTGGAAATACGAACGCAACCGTCAGGGCGATATCACCCAACAAACCGATCCTGACGGCAACGAGACCTTCTACAGCTATGACCGTCAGGGACGCTTGCTGGAGATCCGTCACTCCGACGGCAGTCGTCATCAACTGGGCTGGAACAACCTCGGCCAATTGCTGGAAGAACGCCTGCCGGATGGAGGTCAACGCAAGTATCGCTACGATGCGCTCGGCCGGCAAATCACTCGCCAGGACGAATTCGGAGCGATCACCCAATACCAATGGGATGTCGTCGACCGCCTCACTCAGGTCACCCTGCCCGGCGGCGCCACACGTGCGTTTACCTACAACCCGTATGGCCGCGTCACCGCCGAACGCGACGAGCTCGGGCGGATCACCCGCTACGAATACGCCGACAACCTGCACCTCGTCAGCCGCCGGATCAATCCCGACGGCAGCCAACTGCGCTATCGCTACGACAACTCGCAACTCAACCTCACCGAGATCGAAAACGAGCGCGGCGAACGCTATCAACTCGATTATTACTCGAACGGCCTGATCCAGCAGGAAACCGGTTTCGATGGTCGACGCACCGCGTACGAGTACGACCTCAACGGCCAACTGCTGAAGAAAACCGAGTTCGGTGACGACGGTAGTGAACTGGTTACCGAATACCAGCGCGATGCCGCAGGCCGTTTGCTGGTCAAGACGCTGCCCGATGGCGAAGAGATTCATTACAGCTACGACGCACTCGGTCGCCTGGTAAACGTCGACGACGGCCATTGGCCGCTCGCTTATGAATACGACGTGCAAGATCGCTTGATCACCGAACATCAGGGCTGGGGCACCACGCGTTACGCTTACGACAAAGTCGGTCAGCTCAGCCACTGCCGTCTGCCCGATGGCTGCACGCTCGATTACCGTCATTTGTCCGGTGGACGGCTGAGCAGCATCGACCTCAACGGCTCTCGCCTGACCAGCCACCAGTTCAACGCCGGTCGCGAGCAACAACGCCAACAAGGCTTGCTGCTTAGCCAATACCAATACGATGAACAGGGCCGACTACAGGCCCACAGCGTCAGCCAACGGGACAAGCACCTGTTCCAGCGTCGCTACAACTACGATGCCAACGGCAACCTCGCCGGTATTAACGACAGCCGCAAAGGCAACCGCAGCTATCACTACGATCCACTCGACCGACTGATCAGCGTACGCGGCGCCATGCCAGAGAGCTTCGCTCACGACCCGGCAGGCAACCTCCTCGGGCAAAATGACCTGCCCGCAGCCAACCTCGCCAACGTCAAAGGTAACCGCCTGCTCATGCAGGGCGACCGCCACTACGACTACGACGCGTACGGAAATTTGATCCGCGAGCGTCGCGGCAACGGCCAAAAGCTCATCACCGAATACCGCTACGACTGCCAACACCGCCTGATCGGCGTAAGCCTGCCGGGTGGCAGCACCGCAAGCTACAAATACGACGCCTTCGGCCGCCGCATCGAGAAAACCGTCGACGGCCACACCACTGAATTCCTCTGGCAAGGCGAACGCCTCATCGCCGAAAGCGCAGAAAAACGTTATCGCAGCTACATCTACGAGCCGGGCAGCTTCCGCCCGTTGGCGATGCTCGACGGCGAAGGCCCACTAAAGGCTGCCCCGTTCTACTATCAACTCGACCACCTTGGCACTCCGCAAGAGCTCACCGACTACAGTGGCGAAATCATGTGGTCGGCAAAGTACCGCGCCTACGGCAATCTCGCAGCGCTGGATATCAGCGAAATCGATAACCCGCTGCGTTTTCAGGGTCAGTACTTCGACGTCGAGACAGGGTTACATTACAACCGCCACCGCTACTACAATCCGAGCACTGGGCGGTTCTTGACGCCGGACCCGATCAAGCTTGCGGGTGGGTTGAACAGCTACCAGTACGTGCCTAACCCTACGGGGTGGGTGGATCCGTTGGGGCTGGTGTGTAAACAGACAAACGGTGCCACTCCGAAAAAGCCTCCGCAAAAAACGACCCCGCCCGAGGTTGGCGAGACACTTAAATTTGAGCATTTCGAGCAAGCGCGCAATAAGGCACTTGAATGGCTTGAAAGCAATGGATTCAAAGCAGAAAAGCCAACCATTGGGAAGTTTGGTACAAATGCCGGGAAGGTTGTAGGCATGCAAACCGCTGACGGCAAGACTGGCTATCGAATCGAATATGATGAAAGAAGCGGCGCACATATAAACGTTTGGTCAGGAAAAAAGCCAGCACCACATTACCTTTTCAATGCAAGCGAAAAAACCGTATTAAAATTACTAAAGGCATTTAAAAAATGAGCTACTTCGACGAAGAACTTGAGAAAGAATTGTTAGAATCCAGCATTAACTACATGAAACTTAACAATGATGCGCATGACAACGCCGTCTCACATATCAATAGAAATTTTCCGTTTATTGGATCAAAAATCGCTTGGAGCTCACTTCCCAACAGCATATCGCATTCAAAAAACACTATTAACAAAGCCATTGAAGAAATTTCAGAAAAAGCAAAAGACCTCAAAATAACTGAGATTACCTTTATCGGCGACTCGCTAACAGAGAATGCTTACAAATTCCACACCGCCGATCTTAAAAAAATAATAATGACATTCTCTGAAATACCGCAACACACCTATTTTTTCTCCGAGCAGTTTAGTTTGATAGGTTGCATAAGCAGCGAGGGCGAAATCAATTTTAGTGAGACCACTTAAACATGACACATAGCAGAAAAATAGGGGAAATCGATTTTCTATTGAAATAAATCCGCCCCCATTTGCGCCATTCAATCAGAGAAAACAAATATAAAAAACAGGATAATCACACTCATCATCGAAGATACTCTGAAAGCACTCGCAAACATTGAATTTACCTTGATTTTTCTACAAAAAATGGGAAGTTACTATAGCGACAAACCGGTTAAAGAATATCAAAAACTACAACCGAGCTCATTAACGATGACACGTCACTCAGCGACCAATCCAAGATCAAAAAATCATCAGCAAAAATTTTGCCCCAATTCCTGGTGAGGATTGACATGAATGACATAGAGCGTCATGTGGAGGGAATTGAATTCTGGAAGCCTTGAATGATTAGCCGTACGAAGAAATCGGCTGGGCCGCCTGATACGCGTGAAAAACACATCACTGAAACCTTCAAGGCGACTGTCAACTTAAACTCCCCATTCAAGAATAATGAAAAACAGAAAACTTATGCTCAACGCATAATCACCAGATCACATCTCTGCGACCACTCTCACGGATTAAATAACCAAAGGACTGTTATCTTGAAACACTTGAGCCGCACTCTCGCCTTGCTTTTAGCCTTCACCTTCTCCCTAAGCGCAATCGCGCTGTCACTACGATCCGAACAACGTCCCGACGGCACAACTGCCTTGTTGCTCACAAACGAAGCCAGTCCAGAACGGGCTTCCAAGCTTAACCAAGACCCGGCGGTTCGCTCTGCACTCGTTAATTTTTTTGGGTACCAAACCGGAAGTTACACCAATGACAATACGATGATCGTGCAGCAGGTTCTTGAAGCGCTCGATTCGGAAATGTCGACGTTTGTTGATGGTGTGCCTTCCGGCATAAAAGTAATCACCGCCATGGACGACGGTAATAATGGATTTGAGCGCGGCGCATTGCTGCTGGACGACAAGGGGCAGTTGCTCGCCGTAGGACTGGTCAATGGCCACTGCACCGTCAAGTCTCGCGAGGAACCATTGACTTGTAACGATGCGCCGGAAACCGTGCTGACCATTTTCCAGCCAGAAGGCGCCGGCAAGTCTGACGCCGATGCTTTGATCCCCTGGAGTAAGCAACTGCCTCCTATGATGGCGCTGTGGGCGGAGAGTGACGATCCAGAACGCCGAGCCGCTGCGCAGAAGATTGCCCACGTTGAGTACATCGTGACTCAGCCGAAACAGGGAGCCTGGACTGCGGCTCAATTACCTTCCGATTTTCCAAAAGCGATGCTGCCGTTGCTTCCGCAGCGAGCTCACTTGATTGGCGCCGGCGCTCACGGTGTCTTTACGACACCGGGTATGGAGGGCACGTCAATTGACGGTGACTGGGACAAAATAGCCGGACGCCCTCAGCATGAATATGAGGTCATTCTCAGGACTTTTACCGAATACGCGGATGTTATCGACTTCTATCAGCAACATGCAAAGGACGCCGAAGTCAGCGGCAACGAGCGCAAAGCGCTCGTTGAAGGCCGCATCAATGGTGGTACCTATAAAGTAGAAATCACCAATAGAAAAGAAGCCGGCACAGTGATCACGTTTTCCGCTTGGCGGCAGGAGGTCTAATTCATCTCTGAAGACAGAGCGATCATGTGGTCGCTTTGTCTTCTGAGCAAAAGGGACTGAGTAAAAGAGGACAGATTTCTTTCTTCAAACTGAATATAAATCTGTCCCCTTTTCTTAAGGCAGGCTGCTCAGAGCTGATGGGCGCTGTCAGCCCAATAGGAAAGTGGAAATAACCTGAATGATAATTGAACTTGACGGCCTATCCATTTCTTCCGAGCAGGATTTCCACAAGCGGATAGCTTCTGCATTTTCTTGGGCTCAGTACTATGGAAACAACCTAAATTCTCTGTGGGATTTGCTCAGTACGGACGTGGAGCGTCCGATTGAAATAGTATGGAAAAATTCGAAAGAATCTGAACAAAGCATGGGCGAAACTTTTAAAAAAATGATATTTATATTCGAGCGAACAGAAAATCAGGACATATCCCTGGGCTTAGATGAAAAATTCGAATACAAATTAAAGTAAAAAAATTGATACTTGCCAGCGCATTTATTCAACGCTGCAGTAAGCACGATTATCGTTTGAATGATCAGAGCAAAGTATTCACGAATGCAAAGATTCGGAGAGACCCAATGAGATCAAAACTCGAATACAAACTCCAACCCATCCGAGTACCAAGCGGCTGGACAATAACAATCAACAATCTGTTTGAGGTGCAGCTGACACCGGAGACTTGCAACTGGTTCTCTAGTTCGGTACTGATCGGAGGAGTCCGCCAGAGTACCGGCCATTGCTTTGACACGAGAGTCGAGCCCGAAGGGGATCCCGACGGAGAATTTGTGATTGATATGCTAACGATCGAATACGATAGAAGAGGTGAGCCAATCAAAAACTCCGAAAAGTTTCTAGGTGAATTCAGAACCAAAAGCAAAATCGAATTCATTGAAAGAATTGAAGATTTTATGATTGAGGCTTGATTACATCATTGTTCACGAATCAAAAAGATTAAAAACGGCTTTCCGAGCTAAATCTGTATTGACGCCTCAATAAGCGACACAGGAAAAATCGCAGCACAACACTGCGATTTCTCACCCCATAGAATCAATCTGCCGCCAACCGCACCTGCCTCTCCAACTCCACCTTCAACCCCGGCTCCAGCTTCAACTGCCGTGCCAGTTCATCCAGATAGCTCTTCTCCATAAAATTCTCCTCATCCACCAGCATCACACTGGCGATGTACATCTCCGCCGCCATTTCCGGCGTGCTTGCCGCGCGGGCGACGTCGGTGGGGTCGAGGGGTTTGTTGAGTTCGGCGTGGAGCCAGTGTTGCAGCTCCTGGTCGTTGTCGAGTTTGGTGAATTCGCCTTCGATCAGTTCGCGCTCGCGCTCGTCGATGTGGCCGTCGGCTTTGGCGGCGGCGACCAAGGCTTTGAGGATTGCCTGGCTGTGCTGCTCGACTTGCGCGGGTGGCAGGCGGTCGAGGGTTTGTGGTTCGCGTTGGGGTGCGCTGCCTTTCTGGGCGTTGTAGTTGCCGTAGGCCTTGTAGGCCAGCACGCCCAGCGCGGCGAGGCCGCCGTAGATGGCGACTTTGCCGCCGACCTTGCGGACTTTTTTGTTGCCGAGCAGCAGGCCCATCGCGCCAGCGGCCAATGCGCCGCCGCCCGCGCCGGAGAGCAGGCCGCCGAGGCCGCTGGAGCCTGACGAGCCGCCGAGCAAGCCGCCCAGTCCGCTGGCAGCCGACTTGTTGGAAGCGCCACCAGTCTTGTTCTGCAGCATTTCCTGCCCGGACTTGAGCAGTTGATCGAGCAATCCACGGGTGTTCATGTTCCGTCTCCAAACAAGGGTTATCCGGATCTAAGGCCCTCAGCCTAGTTCGAAAGTGCCCGACCCCGACCTGCGAGTGTGCTTCGAGATGTTGCTCGCCACTCAGAAGGGCATGTTTCAAGCGTTACCCAATTGAAAAGGGGCAGGCCTCTCGGCCTGCCCCCTTCTCCCCTCCCCCTTAGAATCGCGAAACACTGCGCATCGCATCCACCAAATACCGCATGGCGATCCGGTCGCTCTCTGACAGCTCTCGATAACGTTCCACCAGTTTCAGTTCCTCGGAGTTGAGGCGGCGTCTTCTGCGCCCGCCGCCCAAGCAAGGGAAGATGCCTAACATTTCGGTGATGCCTTGTATTTTTGCCATGGACGATGTCCTTCTCTATTGAGTCAAGAAACTGCTGAACCTCACATCGCCCTGCCTCTTCGAGCAGCGTCGTGTGCCCCGCCGGCACGAAGGCTTGTATCCGGTCTTGCCCATAGAATAGGAATTAAATCGGCGTTGAAAAGTGGTTTTTAGAGTAATTAATCGAAAAAAGCAGATATGCCCTCTAAATCAGAGAGCCCTGTCAGAAAAATTACAGACATGTCTTGTTTCAATGCCAGATGACACGGTGCAAACAACCCTTTTTGCCCGACAATCGAACCGATTAAGCTAGCGGGCATCTGTTTATAGTCCGTTGCGTTTGGCCGAAGGCATGACCGAACCGTTATTTCCGATCCGACACGTGCCAGGAAAGGCGCGGGATTGCACACGACAGGTTGTATTTATGCACCGCAGGAATTTGCTCAAAGCGTCCATGGCCATTGCGGCCTATACCGGTCTTTCCGCGTCGGGCCTGTTGGCCGCTCGCGCTTGGGCGGCCAATGGTGGCGCCGCCGATGGCGAGGCCCAGGCCTTCGATTTCGAGTCGTTGAAGCGTCAGGCCAAGCAGCTCGCCGGCAATGCCTATCAGGATACGAAACAGGTATTGCCGCCGACCCTGGCGACCATGACTCCACAGAATTTCAACGCGATCCGCTATGACGGCGAGCATTCCCTGTGGAAGGAGAACAAAGGCCAGCTGGACGTGCAGTTCTTCCACGTCGGCATGGGTTTCCGTCAACCGGTGCGCATGTACAGCGTTGATCCGAAGACGCGCATGGCTCGCGAAGTGCATTTCCGTCCGGCGCTGTTCAATTACGAGAACACTTCGGTCGACACCCAGCAGCTCAAGGGCGACCTGGGTTTCGCCGGTTTCAAACTGTTCAAGGCGCCGGAGCTGGATCGCCATGACGTGGTGTCGTTTCTCGGCGCCAGCTATTTCCGCGCAGTCGACGCCACTGGCCAATATGGCCTCTCCGCACGCGGCCTGGCCATCGACACCTACGCGAAGAAGCGCGAGGAGTTTCCCGACTTCACCAAGTTCTGGTTCGAAACGCCGGACAAAAACGCCACGCGTTTTGTGGTCTACGCCCTGCTCGACTCGCCGAGCGCCACTGGCGCCTATCGCTTCGACATCGATTGCCAGGCCGAGCGCGTGGTCATGGAAATCGACGCGCACATCAACGCTCGAACCACCATCGAGCAACTCGGCGTGGCGCCGATGACCAGCATGTTCAGCTGCGGCACCCACGAACGTCGCATGTGCGACACCATTCACCCGCAAATCCACGACTCCGATCGCCTGGCCATGTGGCGCGGCAATGGCGAGTGGATCTGCCGTCCGTTAAACAACCCGGCGACGCTGCAATTCAACGCATTTGCCGACAAGGACCCGAAGGGCTTTGGCCTGGTGCAGACCGATCACGAATTCGCCAACTATCAGGACACTGTCGACTGGTACAGCAAACGCCCGAGCCTGTGGGTAGAACCTACAACCGCCTGGGGCGAAGGCTCTATCGATCTGCTGGAAATTCCTACAACCGGCGAGACGCTGGATAACATCGTCGCGTTCTGGACGCCGAAGAAACCAGTGGCTGCCGGTGATTCGCTGAATTACGGTTACAAGCTGTACTGGAGCGCACTGCCACCGGTGGGCACGCCACTGGCAAGGGTGCACGCGACGCGTTCGGGCATGGGCGGCTTCACCGAGGGCTGGGCGCCGGGTGAGCACTACCCGCCGGTCTGGGCCCGGCGTTTTGCCGTGGACTTCACCGGTGGCGGCCTCGAGCGCCTGCCACAGGGCACCGGGATCGAGCCCGTGATCACTTGCTCCAACGGCAAGGTGCAGGACTTCAGCGTGCTGGTGCTGGATGACATCAAGGGTTATCGGATTCTGTTCGATTGGTACCCGACCAATGACAGCGTCGAGCCAGTGGAACTGCGCTTGTTCATTCGCACCAACGATCGCACGTTGAGCGAGACCTGGCTGTACCAGTATTTCCCGCCGGCGCCGGACAAGCGTAAATACCCTTGAGGTTATAAGGCGGCTGTTCTGGCGTCATTCGCGAGCAGGCTCGCTCCCACAGGGGTCAGCATTCCTATTGTGGGAGCGAGCCTGCTCGCGAAGAGGCCCGCCTGACAACGCAAACTTGTGCCGAATAGAAAAGCCCCGACCATACCGGCTCGGGGCTTTTGCTTTCCAGCCTTCAATCAATCACGCAAATCAGACTCATGAATCGGCTGATCGCGATGGGTCGCGCGCTGATACTGCGCCGGCCACACCGCCTTGCGCCCGCCCAGATCATCATCGGCGTGCAGCGGCCAGTACGGATCACGCAGCAGCTCGCGGGCGAGGAAAATGATATCGGCCTGACAGGTGCGCAGGATGTGCTCGGCCTGCGCGGGCTCGGTGATCATTCCGACAGTGCCAGTGGCAATGCCTGACTCCTTGCGTACACGCTCGGCGAAGCGCGTCTGATAACCCGGCCCGACCGGAATCTCCGCGTTGGCCGCAGTCCCGCCCGACGACACGTCGATCAGATCCGCGCCAAGGGTGTGCAGACGCCGCGCCAGCTCCACGGTCTCATCCGGATTCCAGCCATCTTCAACCCAATCGGTCGCCGAAACGCGGACGAATACCGGCAGTTCTTCCGGCCACACCGCCCTCACCGCTTCTGTGACCTGCAGCACCAAACGGATGCGATTCTCGAACGAACCACCGTACTGATCGCGGCGTTGATTGCTCAGCGGCGACAGAAACTGATGCAGCAGATAGCCATGCGCGGCATGCACCTCGACCACGCTGAAACCGGCCGTCAGCGCGCGTTTGGCCGCGTCGACGAAGGCCTGGATCACTTCAGCGATCTGCCCTTCATCCAGCTGTTTCGGCTGCGTATGCTGCGGATCGAAAGCAATCGGCGATGGCCCGACCGGGGTCCAGCCGCCATCTTCGGGTTTGACGCTGCCATGCTTGCCGATCCACGGCCGGTGAGTGCTGGCCTTGCGCCCGGCATGGGCCAGTTGAATACCGGCGACCGCGCCCTGGGCGGTGATGAAGCGGGTGATGCGTTGCAGCGGAGCGATCTGTTCGTCATTCCACAGGCCGAGGTCTTCGGCGGTAATGCGCCCGTCGGCAGTGACCGCCGTGGCTTCGGTGAAAACCAGCCCGGCACCGCCCACCGCGCGGCTGCCCAAGTGCACCAGATGCCAGTCGTTGGCCAGGCCGTCGACGCTGGAGTACTGGCACATCGGCGACACGGCAATGCGGTTGGGCAGGGTCAGTTGGCGAAGGGTAAAGGGTTCAAGCAGCAGACTCATGGGGCACCTCTCGAATCAGTGGGCAGGCTCCAGGGTTCTGTTTGAAAAGTCGACGAGTGACAGAAAAAGGGTGCAGCACCCGCCCCCGCGGGCAAAAAATTCGACAAGACGTCACAAGGCCAATCAAGCAGTGCTTAGAGCCTAGTCGACAACCGGGAATGACGGAGGGTTCAGAGTAATTCAGTGTGTGAGGACGCTTCGCGAGCAGGCTCGCTCCCACATTTGGAATACATTCCCTGTGGGAGCGAGCCTGCTCGCGAATGGCGTCAGCGCGGTTCGATGTGAGCAATCATCAACTGCACAGTCTCGTTGCCACGAAACTCGTTAACGTCAAGTTTGTAGGCCAACTCGACCCACTGAATCGTCGGGTTCGGCCAGATATCCCGATCGATCCCAAACGCGATGCCATCGAGTTTCACCGAGCCGCATTCGCTTTTCAGCACCACTTTCAAATGCCGTTCGCCAACCACGCGCTGCTCGACCAGCTGAAACACGCCGTGAAACAGCGGCTCGGGAAAATGCTGACCCCACGGCCCGGCGTGGCGCAAAGCGCGGGCCAGTTCGAGGTGGAACTCTTCGACGGCCAGCGTGCCGTCCGACAACATGCGCCCGGTGAGGTCTTCCTCGCGAAGTTGCCTACGCACTTCGGCGTCGAATGCCTCGGCGAACAGCGGAAAATTCTCCTGCGGCAAGGTCAGACCAGCGGCCATCGCGTGACCACCATATTTGGCGATCAGGTTTGGATGCTGCGCCGCGACCACGCTCAGCGCATCACGTATATGGAAGCCCTGCACCGAACGCCCGGAGCCCTTGAGCAAGCCATCACCAGCATCGGCGAAGGCAATGGTCGGGCGGAAATAGCGTTCTTTCATGCGGGAAGCGAGAATGCCGATCACACCCTGGTGCCACTCCGGATCGAACAGGCACAGACCAAACGGCATCGATTCGACCGGCAGATCCTTGAGCTGCGCCAGGGCTTCACGCTGCATGCCCTGCTCGATGGATTTGCGATCCTGGTTCATGCCGTCCAGTTGTGCAGCCATTTCCCGGGCCAGATTGGCGTCGGCGGTGAGCAGGCATTCGATGCCCAGACTCATGTCGTCCAGACGTCCTGCGGCGTTGAGGCGCGGGCCGACGATAAAGCCAAGATCGGTGGAAGTGATCCGCGCCCCCTCTCGCTTGGCGACTTCGAGGATCGCCTTGATCCCGGGCCGCGCCCGCCCGGCGCGAATCCGCTCCAGACCTTGATGCACGAGGATACGGTTGTTGGCATCCAGCGGCACCACGTCCGCGACGCTACCCAGCGCTACCAGATCCAGCAGCTCGCCAATGTTCGGTTGCGGGTTGCTCTCGTACCAGCCGAGGCTGCGCAGGCGCGCGCGCAAGGCCATCAATACATAGAAAATCACCCCGACGCCGGCCAGTGCCTTGCTCGGAAACTCGCAGCCCGGCTGGTTCGGATTGACCAACGCGTCGGCCTGCGGCAGTTCATCGCCGGGCAAGTGGTGGTCGGTGATCAGCACTTTCAGCCCGGCGCGCCTGGCCGCCGCGACGCCTTCGACACTGGAAATGCCGTTGTCGACGGTGATCAACAATTGCGGTTCGCGGGTCAACGCAACTTCGACGATTTCCGGAGTCAGGCCATAGCCGTATTCGAAACGGTTCGGCACCAGATAATCGACATGCGCCGCGCCCAACAGGCGCAAACCGAGCACACCGACGGTGCTGGCGGTGGCGCCGTCCGCGTCGAAGTCGCCGACGATCAGAATGCGCTGGCGTTGCTCCAGTGCCGTCACCAGCAGGTCGACCGCCGCATCAATGCCTTTGAGCTGCTGAAACGGGATCAAGCGCGCCAGACTCTTGTCCAGCTCCGCTTCCGATTGCACGCCCCGGGCCGCGTACAGGCGGGTCAGCAGTGGCGGTAGATCACCAAGGAAAGGCAGCGTGGCAGGCAATTGACGAGGTTCGATACGCATGGGGCGACGGAGACTTCTCTTTGATTCGTGGGAAATATCAGCGGTGTCGCGACCTCAGCCGCGCTCACCTTGCAGCCATTGCAACTGGACTTCGTGCTGACCGCGGTCGTCGGTGACGAAGATCGTGCCTTCGCTGATCATCACGTCCCACTTGATGACGCGCGGCATGTCCTTGGCCAGGGTTTCCAGCACTTCTTGCGGGACGGCAGCGATGTTGACGTTTTTCAGGTTCTTGATTGCCGGGATCACCTTGGTTTCCCACACGCGCAGGCTGCCGTAGGCCAGCAGGCTGGTGCGTTCGGTGCGGCGCGAGCACCAGGTCAGGCGGTCGGCATCCGGCTGGCCGACTTCGATCCAGTGCAGGACGCGGTCATCCAGGCTTTTTTCCCACAAGGCCGGTTCATCCACGTCTGACAGACCACGGCCGAACGACAGCTGCTCGTTGTACCAGAGGGCGTAGGCCAGCAGCCGCACGGTCATGCGCTCTTCAGTCTCCGAAGGGTGACGGGCGATGGTCTGCTTGACGCTCTCGTAGACACTGCGGTCGAGGTCGGTGAGGTTCAGTTCAAATTTGTACGTAGTGGACGGCTGGGCCATGAACGGGCTTCTTGATACGAGGAAAGTCGGCAAGTCTAACCGATGCCACAGGCAATCATCGAATTGATGGCGATCAAGCTGCGGCGTCGGACAGCCGGCTATGTTAAAACCCTCTATCCGCTCAGCCTTGTCCTACAGGATTTCGCATGCCGTTCACCAGCAAACCGCTCTCGGGTCTGAAAGTCATTGAATTGGGTACGCTGATCGCCGGGCCGTTTGCCTCGCGCATCTGCGGCGAATTCGGCGCCGAAGTGATCAAGATCGAATCGCCGGACGGCGGCGATCCCCTGCGCAAATGGCGCAAGTTGTACGAAGGCACCTCCCTGTGGTGGTTCGTCCAGGCGCGCAACAAGAAGTCCCTGACCCTCAACCTCAAGCACCCCGACGGTTTGGCGATCCTGAAACGATTGCTCGGCGAAGCCGACATCCTCATCGAAAACTTCCGCCCCGGCGTGCTGGAAAAACTCGGCCTGAGCTGGGAAACCTTGCATGCGCTGAACCCGAAACTGGTGATGGTGCGCCTGTCAGGTTTTGGCCAGACCGGGCCGATGAAGGATCAGCCAGGCTTCGGCGCGGTTGGCGAATCCATGGGCGGCCTGCGGTACATCACCGGTTTCGAGGATCGGCCGCCGGTGCGCACCGGGATTTCCATCGGTGATTCGATTGCCGCGCTGTGGGGCGTGATCGGTGCGCTGATGGCGCTGCGTCATCGCGAGGTCAATGGCGGACTGGGCCAAGTGGTCGACGTCGCCCTGTATGAGGCGATTTTCGCGATGATGGAAAGCCTGGTGCCGGAGTTCGACGTCTTCGGTTTCATCCGCGAACGCAGTGGCAACATCATGCCGGGCATCACGCCCTCTTCGATCCACACCAGCGCCGACGGCAAGCATGTGCAGATCGGCGCCAATGGCGATGCAATCTTCAAACGGTTCATGCAGGTCATCGGGCGCGACGACCTGGCGAACGACCCGGCACTGGCCAGCAATGACGGCCGCGACAGTCGTCGCGACGAGTTGTATGGCGTGATTGATCGTTGGGTCAATTCGTTGCCGCTGCAAAGCGTACTTGACCTGCTCAACCAGGCCGACGTCCCGGCCAGCCTGATCTTCAGCGCCGAAGACATGTTCAACGACCCGCAATATCTGGCACGGGAAATGTTCCTGCATGCCAAGCTGCCGGACGGCAAGGATTTCAAGATGCCCGGCATCGTGCCGAAACTCTCCGAAACGCCGGGTTCGTCAGAATGGGTCGGACCACAGCTTGGCGAACACAACGCGCAGGTGCTTGGCGAACTGGGCTACGACGCGGCGCAGATCGCCAAGTTGCGTGAAGACGGAGCCATTTAAGCACCGCTGAGCATTCTGGTTTTCGCGCAACCCAATGCGCCGTGAGCAAACGCCAGGCAAAAAGAAACCCCGAGAAGTGGGGAGACGACTCGGGGTTAAACGTGGTCTGCTTCGAGACCCGTAGCAGCAAGCGACAAGCACCGGAGCACAATGCTTGATCCTGCTGTTATGGGGTCTGACTGACAGGGATGCAGGAAGGTTCCCACAAAAAATATTTCATCTTTACAGGGCCGGACGCTTGTCCAGTGCCGCATTGCGCAACGCCGCGATGACGCAGGGTTCCAGCCGTCCTTCGGCGATCATCACGTCGCGGTGCAGGCCGTCCACCACATCTGTCAGCAAGCGCTTGTCGCTCAACTGGGCCTGATTGAATTCGCGTTCCACCACAATGGCGCCGCTGCTGTTCTTCAGCGTCACCAGACATTCACCATGGCTGCCGCGAGGGGTCAGCGTCACCTGATACGGGCTCAGAGCCTCACCGAGCAATAGACTGATACTTTCCATCTCGATCTCCACTCAATAGTCCGAAAACACAGTGCCTGGGGCGTGTTCACATTAAATGACCACCGGCCCGAGAAGAAAGTTCTGCCTCTCGCGCCCCAATCTCGTGGGGGCTGCGTCTGACAGAGCATGCACGGCGAAGATGACAGAAAAATAACCGTCCCCTTCAGGCCTCGATGAGTTCCGGCGGCGAGATCAGATAACTGTCCAGCAGGCCCCTCATCAACACTGCCGAGACCGGCGTTTGCAGACGCCCCAGCAGGCGCAGGCGTTGTTGTCGAAGCACCGGTTCCAGGTCAGTCAACAGGCTCTGCGCGACCGAGCCCAGCAGAATCAGCGCCCGTGCCTCATGGTGCGCGGCCAGATGGTGGATCAGGGCCAGGCCATCCCCACCCTTGAGTTGCGGATCGCAAATGGCGATATCGACCGCACCGCGGTGCCCCAGGGAACACAAGGCTGACGCTAACGAGGGCGCGGTCAGGACGTCGTAGATGCCGATGGCATTGAGCATTTGATGCAATGCCATCAGCTGGAACGGATTGGGTTCAAGAATCAGGACTTTAAGCGAGCGCATGGGCGACCTCTGGAGCGATCATCGCGGACTCTCACCGCAGTTGTCGTCCACTCTAGGCCAGGCGTCTTAAGCCTCCCATCAGAAAAGTAGTCGCGTCTTGCAGGACATTTCCCTTCTTCAATGCAGACATCGGCAGCCGCTCTCAGTCCGGCGTTGAGTGATGTCGGTCCAGCCACCCAACAAGCCGCGCAATTTGCCGTCACCGCTGTAAAACGGCACCGTCCACTGATAGACCTCACGTGGGCCGCCATTGAATAGCAGCTCGCGCTTGCTGAAGCGCGACTTGCGAGTCTGCAGCTGCGCGATGAACTCATCGTGCAGCATCCGCGCGGTCGTTTCGGGAAACGCATCGACCTCGATCAACAACCGCCCCTGCATCTGGTCCAGGCGCACCGACAGAGCCTCTTCGTAACTGCGGTTGCAGATGATCAGACGCCCCTGGAGATCGCGCACGAACACCGGATCCGGCATGGAATCAATCAGGGCATGTTGAAACGCCAACTGATCACCCAACTCCTTCTCCGCCTCACAGCGCAACTTGATCACCGCCGCCAGACGCCTGTTCCACACCAGCGACAGTATCCCGAAAACACCGATCACCCCCATCGCCCAGCATCCCCATTCAACCAACTGCTGCCAGATCGATGGCACGGGCGCCGGTGAAATGCCTTCGAGCCACTTAAGCCGGATCGCTCGCAACTCAGCGGCCGGGAAAGCTTCCAGTGCCTTGTTGAGAATACTCAGCAGCTCGGGCATGCCTTTTCGTACAGCCAGGTGATCGGCTTCCCACTTGCCCTCCACCAAGCCACCGACTTTGAGCATGCCCAGCGGATAGAGCTGCGCGCCGATTTCGTTTTCGATCGTGGCGTAGGCTTCACCACTTTCAACCAGCGCCCGGGCTTCGGCGTAGGTTTTCACTGAGCGTATTTCAATCGAAGGGAAATCACGCCGAATCACATCTTCCAGTGCGTGCCGGGCAGGTAGCACCAACACGCGCTTCGCCAGTTGCTCGAAAGAGTCCACCACTGGCGCATCCGCATGGCCGACAAAAACCCAGCCCGCACCACCGAAAGCGTGGCTGAAATCAAGGAACAGCTTGCGATCATCGCTCATGGCCAGGGTCGTACTGATGTCCGCGACCCCGCTTTGCAGGCGTTCGAGCATGTGGTCGGTGGAAAAGGATTCCTGATGCTCGAATTGCAGCCCGGTCATCGCGGTGACACGCTTGAGCACGTCGTTGTTCAGACCGTTCCACTGCCCGTGCTCGTCCTGAAACAAATACAGCGGGTATTGCACTGATGCCACTGTCACCTTCGGGTTTTCGCGAATCCATTGACGTTCGCGTGCGTCCAGTTCGACAGGCTGCACATTGACGGGCGCATTCGCCTGATCAAGTACCATTTGCGCTGCCATGGCGCTGTGCATCCACCCCAGCACCGCCGACAAAAACAACCAGCCCAGTGCCGGTTTCAAACCTCTGTAAAACAGCATTGCCATTTCCTTCGTGATCGACTCACCCGTCCTTCGTGGGTGAAAACCCGAGCAGTGTGGCAGCAGAAACAAAAAAGCCCGTCAGGAGACGGGCTTCAAAATGTGACAGCTTTTTCAGGCTTAGAGTGGCTTGCCGCGGTTGCCATGCTGGCTGACAAAGGCTTGCACGGCTTTCAGGTCGTTCGGCAGAACCGTGCAGCGCTCGTTTCGCTCAAACAAATCAGAAAGATGTGCAGGTAGTTCGAGCGCTTTTCCTACACCCGCTTTCTCCACTGCCTCGGGAAACTTGACCGGATGGGCAGTGCCCAGAATCACCATCGGGATGTCCAGACTGCGACGGCACTCGCGCGCGGCTTTGACGCCGATGGCGGTGTGCGGATCGAGGACTTCACCGGTCTGCTCGTAGACTTCGGCGATGGTTTCACAGGTCTGGGCGTCATCCACCGCCAGCGAATCGAACAGTTTGCGCGCTTCGGTCCAGCGCTCTTGTTCGACGCTGAAACTGCCGTCCTTTTTGAACGAGCCCATCAGGCCGGCGATTGCCGCACCGTTGCGACCATGCAGGTCGAACAGCAGGCGTTCAAAGTTGGACGAAACCATGATGTCCATCGACGGCGACAAGGTCGCGTGCAGCGTTTCCTTGACGTACTGGTTGCCGCTCATGAAGCGGTGCAGGATGTCGTTGCGGTTGGTTGCGACGATCAACTGGTTGATCGGCAGGCCCATGTTGCGTGCCAGGTAACCGGCGAAGATGTCGCCGAAGTTGCCGGTGGGTACCGAGAACGACACCGAACGCGCCGGACCGCCCAACTGCAGGGCCGCATGGAAGTAGTAAACGATCTGGGCCATGATCCGCGCCCAGTTGATCGAGTTCACCGCCACCAGACGCGTGCCTTTGAGGAAGCTCTGGTCGGCGAAGCTGTTCTTGACCATTTCCTGGCAGTCATCGAAGTTGCCTTCGATGGCGATGTTGTGGATGTTCTCGCCGAAGATCGTCGTCATCTGCCGACGCTGCACCTCAGATACGCGCTGGTGCGGGTGCAGGATAAAGATGTCGACGTTTTCGCAGTGCTTACAGCCTTCGATGGCCGCCGAACCGGTGTCACCGGAAGTGGCACCGACGATCACCACGCGCTCGCCGCGCTTTTCCAGCACGTAATCGAGCAGACGCCCCAGCAGTTGCAGGGCGAAGTCCTTGAACGCCAGGGTCGGACCGTGGAACAGCTCCAGCACCCACTCGTTGCCGTTCAACTGACGCAGTGGCGCAACGGCACTGTGGGCGAACACACCGTAGGTTTCTTCGAGGATCTTCTTGAAATCGGCATCCGGGATACTGCCGGTAACGAACGGGCGCATCACCCGGAAGGCCAGTTCGTGATAGGGCAGGCCGGCCCAGGAAGCGATCTCTTCCTGAGTGAAACGTGGCAGATTTTCCGGGACGTACAGACCGCCATCGGTCGCCAGACCGGCCAGCAGGACGTCTTCGAAATTCAGGGCCGGTGCCTGGCCGCGGGTACTGATATATCGCATTTTTTCAAACCTTCGGTTTGAGCTGCAAGCTGCAAGCTGCAAGTCGCAAGTAAAAGCCAGACTGCTTCTCTCTTGCCGCTTGCCGCCCGAAGCTTGCCGCTGCTTTTAGTTCAAGTGTTCGACGCGGATCCGTACAACCGGGCCGTCGACGCCAGCCAGTGCTTCCAGCGCAGTGATCGCATCGTTGATACGTTGCTCGACTACGCGGTGGGTCAGCAGGATCATCGGCACCAGGCCGTCATGCTCTTCGACTTCCTTCTGCATGATCGATTCGATATTGATGCCGCGCTCCGACAGGATGCTCGCCACCTGAGCCAGTACGCCCGGGTGGTCCTTGGCGTGAATGCGCAGGTAGTAAGCGCTTTCGCAGGCTTCGATCGGCAAGATCGGATGTGCCGACAGCGAGTCCGGCTGGAAGGCCAGGTGCGGCACGCGGTTTTCCGGGTCGGAGGTCATGGCGCGAACCACGTCGACCAGATCGGCGATCACCGACGAAGCGGTTGGCTCCATGCCAGCGCCGGCACCGTAGAACAGCGTCGAACCGGCGGCGTCACCGTTGACCATCACTGCGTTCATCACCCCGTTGACGTTGGCGATCAGGCGATCGGCCGGGATCAGCGTCGGGTGTACGCGCAACTCGATGCCGGCGTCAGTGCTGCGCGCCACACCGAGGTGCTTGATGCGATAGCCCAGCGCTTCGGCATAGTTGACGTCGGCGGTGGTCAGCTTGGTGATGCCTTCGGTGTATGCCTTGTCGAATTGCAGCGGAATACCGAACGCAATCGACGCCAGAATGGTCAGCTTGTGCGCGGCATCGATGCCTTCGACGTCGAAGGTCGGGTCGGCTTCGGCATAACCCAGCGCCTGCGCTTCGGCCAGCACGTCTTCGAACGTACGGCCCTTCTCGCGCATTTCGGTGAGGATGAAGTTGCCGGTGCCATTAATGATCCCGGCGACCCAGTTGATACGGTTGGCGGACAGGCCTTCGCGGATCGCCTTGATCACCGGAATGCCACCGGCCACCGCGGCCTCGAACGCCACGATCACGCCTTTCTCGCGGGCCTTGGCGAAAATTTCATTACCGTGAACGGCAATCAGTGCCTTGTTCGCGGTGACCACATGCTTGCCATTCTCGATGGCCTTGAGTACCAGCTCGCGGGCAACGGTGTAGCCGCCCATCAGCTCTATGACGATGTCGATCTCAGGGTTCGTGGCCACTTCGAAGACATCGTTGGTAATCGCAATACCGGTCGTCTGGAACTGAGGCTTTGGCGTGCGCGTGGCAATTTGTGCCACTTCGATTCCACGCCCGGCACGACGAGCAATTTCCTCGGCGTTGCGCTGAAGTACGTTGAAGGTACCGCCACCGACGGTCCCTAACCCACAGATGCCTACTTTGACCGGATTCACTGTGAACTCCCCATGAAACGGCCGACGCAGGGTCGGCCGGAAAACAACCGCGTGCTCGCGGTTCTCTGTTGATGGCCCGGCGTTGTTGCTGCCGGACCACGATCGTCAACGGCTGCCCGTGACGATGCGAATTACTTCGCGCCCAGCGCCAGTTTGGCGACTTGTGGCGCAGGCTGGTAGCCCGGAATGACCTGGCCGTCAGCCAAAACGATGGCCGGTGTGCCGTTCACGCCGATCGACTGACCGAGGGCGAACTGTCTGGAAACCGGGTTATCGCACTTGGCAGCGTTGATTTCCTTGCCATCGACCATTTTGTCCATGGCAGCTTTCTTGTCTTTCGAGCACCACACCGCTTGCAGCTGTTCGTCGCCCGGCGAATTCAGGCCCTGGCGCGGGAACGCCACGTAGCGCACTTCGATGCCGCGCTTGTTCAGCTCTGGCACTTCGGCGTGCAGTTTGTGGCAATACGGGCAGGTGGTGTCAGTGAACACGGTGATGTGCGATTTGGTCTCGCCCACCGCCGGGTACACCACGGTTTCGGCGACCGGAATGGCATTGATCAGTTTGGAAATGCCCAGGCGTTCGGTCTTCTCGGTCAGGTTGACCGGTTTGCCGTTCTCCAGCTGGTACAGGTTGCCCTGCACGATGTACTGGCCATCGGCGCTCGCGTAGAGCACGCGGCTGCCTTTGAGTTTGACTTCGTACATGCCGGGCAACGGGCTGGCATTGATGCTTTCGACCGGAACCTCGAGTTCGAGTTTTTCCAGGCTTTGACGAATGGCTTTGTCGGCCGCGTCGTCGGCGACGGCAAAGGTGCTCACCAGCGCAATAGCGGCGGCGGCGAAAATCTGGGTCAGACGCATGAGTACTCCTGAGGGCGGGCCAATGAAACGATCAGAACGCCCGTGCGAAACACCGGGTCATAACCGTCCATCGTGCAAACCGGGAAAGCCTAACACATAAGGCCGCGAGGGCCGAATGCGCCTGTCGCCACACATTTGAACGTCACCGCAGAATCCTTGTAGGAGTGAGCCTGCTCGCGATAGCGGTAGTCCTGCCGACACGGCTTTGACTAACAGACCGCTATCGCGAGCAGGCTCACTCCTACAAGGGTTTGGTGTTCAGCCGCGGGGGTGGTGCTTGGCGTGCAAGTCCTGCAGGCGGGCGCGGGCGACGTGGGTATAAATCTGCGTGGTGGAAAGATCGCTGTGGCCAAGCAGCATCTGCACCACGCGCAAGTCCGCGCCATGGTTGAGCAGGTGCGTGGCAAACGCGTGGCGCAAGGTATGCGGAGACAGCGACTTGTTGATCCCGGCGACCTTGGCCTGGTGCTTGATCCGGTGCCAGAACGTCTGCCGGGTCATCTGCTCGCCGCGCTGGCTGGGGAACAGCACATCGCTGGGGCGGCCACCGAGCAATTCCTGACGGCCATCACGCATATAACGCTCGACCCAGACAATCGCCTCCTCGCCCATCGGCACCAGCCGTTCCTTGCTGCCCTTGCCCATCACCCGCAATACGCCCTGGCGCAGGTTGACCTGCTCCAGCGTCAGGCTGATCAGTTCGGTCACGCGCAAACCACAGGCATACAACACTTCCAGCATCGCGCGGTCACGCTGGCCGATGGCGTCACTCAAATCCGGCGCCTTGAGCAGCGCGTCGACATCGGCTTCCGAAAGCGACTTGGGTAACGGCCTGCCCAGTTGTGGCATGTCGACGCGTAACGTCGGATCGACACTGATCAGCTTTTCCCGCAGCAGATAGCGATAAAAGCCACGCACCCCGGAAAGAAATCTAGCGGTCGAGCGCGGCTTGTAGTTCTGCTCCAGACGCCACGCCAGGTGATCGAGGATCAACTCTCGGCCGGCATTGATCAGTTCGAGATTCTTCTCCTGCAACCAGCCGTTGAACAGCGCGAGGTCGCTTCGATAGGCGTCGCGGGTATTGTCCGAAAGGCCTTTTTCCAGCCATAAAGCGTCGAGGAATTGATCAATCAGCGGATGGTCGATGGCAGGCATGGGGGCTCGGGCAGGCTGCTTTTCGCGCGGCGTGCAAATAGTCATTAAAGGGGCGCCAGTCTTTCATAGCCGGCCAGTTCAAGAAACAGGCAGCTTCATTAAGCGAGGGGCGTGCAAGGTGTCCGGTAAATCGCAGGCAACAAAAAAGCAGCCCGTAGGCTGCTTTTTTCTGCATCGGAAGCTGGGCTTAAGCCAGTTTTTCCTTGATGCGGGCTGCTTTACCCGACAGGTCGCGCAGGTAGTACAGCTTGGCTTTACGTACGTCACCGCGACGTTTAACAGCCATGCTGTCGATCTGCGGGGAGTAGGTCTGGAAAGTACGTTCTACGCCAACACCGTTGGAGATTTTACGAACGGTGAACGCACTGTTCACGCCGCGGTTACGCTTGGCGATTACAACGCCTTCGAACGCTTGCAGACGGGAACGATCGCCTTCCTTCACTTTCACCTGAACGACAATAGTGTCGCCTGGGGCGAAGGTAGGGATTTCTTTGGTCATCTGCTCTGCTTCGAGTGCAAGGATGATTTTGTTGGTCATGCTGTGCTCCTAAGGTAAATCGTTCGATCTACCATCGATACGTTGTTAACTATCGTCCCGCTCGCGGATGTATTCCTCGAGCAGCTTCTTCTCTTCTCCAGAAAGCGAGCGGCTTTCCAGAAGATCGGCGCGTCGTTCATAGGTCCGACCAAGGGACTGCTGTAAACGCCAACGCCGGATATGCGCGTGATTGCCACTCAGCAACACGTCGGGAACACGCTGATCCGCATACACCTCCGGTCGGGTGTAGTGCGGGCAATCCAGCAGACCATCCGTAAAGGAATCTTCCTCAGCGGAATCCGCATGCCCTAAAGCTCCAGGCAGCAGTCGTGTAACCGCATCGATCAGGACCATGGCCGGCAGCTCGCCGCCAGACAGTACATAGTCGCCAATCGACCACTCTTCATCGACATGAGCCTCAATAAAGCGCTCGTCAATGCCTTCGTAGCGGCCGGCAATCAGGATCAATGCATCCGATTGTGCCAGCTCGCGTACCGCCGACTGAGTCAGTTGACGGCCTTGGGGGGACAGGTAAATCACCTTCGCCGCCTCCCCGGCTGCTGCCTTGGCCTGGGCCAGAGCATCTTCCAGGGGCTTGATCTTCATCACCATGCCCGGACCACCGCCAAACGGGCGATCGTCCACAGTGTGATGCCGATCCGTCGTGTAATCTCGCGGATTCCAACAGGTCAGCTGCAAGAGCCCCTGTTTGACCGCACGACTGGTGATGCCGTAATCGCCAATGGCGGAAAACATCTCGGGAAACAGACTGATCACTTCTACGCGCAAGTTAGCCACGTTCAGAAATCCGCGTCCCAATCCACCTTCATCTCGCCCGCTTCCAGGTCGACGGCCAACACGCATTGCTCCGTATAGGGCAACAGGCGTTCGCGATCATCCAGGCTGCCAGCGCAAGGCTTGACGACCATTACATCATTGGCGCCGGTTTCCAGAAGATGATCGATTTTCCCGAGCAATTGCCCAAGAGTGTCGATGACCTTCAGACCTTCCAGCTGGTACCAGTAGTACTCGCCTTCGGTCAATTCAGCGAACAGGTTGCGCGGCACGCAGATCTCATAACCGGCCAGAAGACGAGCTTCTTCACGATCATCGAGACCCTTGAGCTTGGCGACCAGGAACTTGTCGCTCCCGCGTCCACTGACCAGCTCGACCTGTTTGACATTGCCTTCGCGCTTGAGCGTCCAGGTTTTGTACTGCAACAGGTTTTCAGTCGGATCAGTAAAGGAATAAACCTTCACTTCGCCGCGAACGCCATGAACAGAATAAATTTTGCCAATAACGATCAAATCATCGGCAGGAGCTGGCGTCGCGTTCATATTGCTCAGGCCGCAGCCTTGGCAGATTCCTTCAACAACTGAGCAACGCGCTCAGAAGGTTGTGCACCAACGCTCAGCCAGTAGGCAACGCGCTCTTGGTTCACGGACAGACGGATTTCCTGACCACGGGCAACAGGGTTGAAGAAACCAACCTGTTCTTTGTGGGAGCCGTCACGCGGGTTACGCGAGTCGGTTACGGTCAGGTGGTAAAACGGGCGCTTTTTGGAGCCGCCAAGGGCAAGACGGATTGTTAGCATGTGAACATCGTTCCTGTAGTCGGTGCTGCAAATCTAAATGCACAGCGGGCATGGGTGCCCGAAAGGCCGCATATTCTAAGGAATATCCGGACTTTTGCAAATGCCTTTTTCCGGCGCCCATGGCATGCCGTGCAGATTTGCATAGAGAGCCGTCGATGAAAACGGCCAGTCAGCTCCCGCCGAGTGCGGGTTTGCTGTGGATCCTGCTTCCTTGCAGGGTCTGCGCCGGTGCGACGACCGGCGCGGATCTTGTGCCCGCCTTACCCATTTCTCTCGCCATATATAAGAAGAATGGATCAGACAGAACGTCTTACATCTTCGGCATGCCGCCGCCGGGCAACATACCGCCCATGCCGCGCATCATTTTTGCCATACCGCCCTTGGCGGTGAATTTCTTCATCATCTTCTGCATTTGCTTGTGCTGCTTGATCAAGCGGCCGATGTCCTGCACCTGAGTGCCGGAACCCATGGCGATCCGACGCTTGCGCGAACCGCTGATCAGCTCAGGGTCACGGCGCTCGGCCGGGGTCATGGAATTGATGATGGCTTCCATCTGCTTGAACTGCTTCTCTGCGGCGTTCTGGGCATTGCCCATCTGCGACAGGTTGACGCCGCCGATGCTCGGCAGCTTGTCCATGAGCCCGCCGAGACCGCCCATGTTCTTCATCTGTTGCAGCTGATCGCGGAAGTCTTCGAGGTCGAAGCCCTTGCCCTTCTTCAGCTTCTTGGCCAGTTTGTCGGCCTTGTCCTTGTCGAGGGTCGCTTCGGCTTGTTCGATCAGGCTGAGCACGTCGCCCATGCCGAGGATCCGCGAGGCGATCCGCTCAGGATGGAACGGGTCGAGCGCCTCGCTCTTCTCGCCCATACCGATGAACTTGATCGGCTTGCCGGTGATGGCGCGCACCGACAGCGCGGCACCGCCACGGGCGTCGCCGTCGACCTTGGTCAGGATCACACCGGTCAGCGGCAGCGCATCGCCAAAGGCCTTGGCCGTGTTGGCGGCGTCCTGACCAGTCATGGCGTCGACCACGAACAGGGTTTCCACCGGGTTGATCGCGGCGTGCAACGCCTTGATCTCGCCCATCATCTCTTCATCGATGTGCAGACGACCGGCGGTGTCGACGATGACCACGTCGATGAATTTCAGCTTTGCTTCTTTGATAGCCGCGTTGGCGATGTCGACCGGCTTCTGGCTCAGGTCGGACGGGAAGAACGTCACGCCGATGTCGTTGGCCAGGGTTTCCAGCTGCTTGATCGCGGCCGGACGGTAGATGTCCGCAGACACGACCATGACCGACTTCTTCTTGCGCTCTTTAAGGAAGCGCGCCAGCTTGCCGGCAGTGGTGGTTTTACCCGCACCCTGCAGACCGGCCATCAGAATCACGGCAGGAGGAACAGCGCTCAGGTTCAGATCTTCGTTGGCCGCGCCCATCAGGCTTTCGAGTTCGGCCTGGACGATCTTCACGAACGCCTGGCCTGGCGTCAGGCTGCGCGACACCTCGGTGCCGACAGCGCGCTCCTTGACCGAATTGACGAAGTCCTTGACCACCGGCAATGCGACGTCAGCTTCGAGCAACGCCATGCGCACTTCACGCAGGGTGTCTTTGATATTGTCCTCGGTCAGCTTCGCCTTGCCGGTAACATGGCGCAGCGTCTGCGAGAGACGGTCGGTTAAGTTTTCAAACATTGCGCGATCCTTTCAGGCCCTGTACAGACCGGGATAATGGCGGCCCAGACCGGAATCAACATGTGCTCGGCGAGCCTGCGGCGTGGGCAGGTCGCGGATTATAGCGAAGACTGCGGCCGGCGGACACCTCGCCGTCAGCTTGCGGAGTCTTTCGTGCCGTGGCGGTTCTATGCCAAACTCAGCGCCTTTCGGGCTCGCCTAACAGGATTTATGCTCCCCTTGTCACCCAGTTTGCTGACCACCCTCGCCGCCGCCCTGCTCTATGCCGCTGCGACCGTCTATCAAAGTACCCGCCTGGCCACCGGCGCCAAGGCGAACAAGCGCCTGCTGGTCAGCCTCGGCGTGTTCGCCGTGCTCGCCCACGGCGCCAGCCTGCTCACTCATCTGTTGACCCCGATCGGCCTGGGCCTGGACTTCTTCAGCGCCTCGAGCCTGATTGCCGCCGCGGTGATTGCCCTGACCCTGCTCGCCTGTTCGCGGATCCCGGTGGAAAACCTGCTGGTGCTGCTGTTCCCGCTGGGCGCTATCACGGTATTGCTGGCGCAGTTCGCGCCGACCGGCACGGTGCAGATCATCGATGAAGAGCCGGGCATCCTCGCCCACATTCTATTGTCCATCCTCGCCTACGGCATGTTCACCATCGCGGTGTTCCAGGCGTTGCTGTTGCTGGTGCAGGACCATCAGCTCAAGCACAAGCACCCGTCCGGGCTGATCAAGAACTTCCCGCCGCTGCAAACCATGGAGAGCCTGCTGTTCGGTTTTCTCTGGGCCGGCTGGACGCTGCTGTCGCTGTCGCTGATCTCCGGCTGGCTGTTCGTCGAGAACCTGTTTGCCCAGCATCTGGTGCACAAGACCCTGCTGGCCTGCCTGGCGTGGATCGTCTTCAGCGTGCTGCTGTGGGGCCGCAACCGTCTGGGCTGGCGTGGCCACAAGGCGATTCGCTGGACCCTCGCCGGTTTCTGCCTGCTGATGCTGGCGTACTTCGGCAGCAAACTGGTTCGTGAATACATTCTGCACATCTGACGGGCGGCATAAATGGACGGTTTGCCCATAGGGCCGATGCTCGCGGTATTTGTCCTGCTGATTTTATGGTCGGGGCTGTTTACCGCCGTCGAAATCGCGCAGCAGTACCTGCTTGCGCAACGTGTCGCCTCGCGCGCCAGCGATAAACCGCTGGCCAGGCTGAGCTTCCCGCTCGACAGCCTGATCCTCTGCAACACCCTGTGCCGCGCCCTTGCGGTGATCATCGCGACGCTGCTGGCGATCTTCCTCTGTGAAGAAAACGGCCCGTGGGCGGCCTGCCTTGGCGCCGGCGCCATCCTGCTGGTGTTCGCCGATTATTTCCCGCGCGCCGTAGCCCGGCGCTATCCCGACGCCGTACTGGCGTTCGGCAACGCTCTGCTGGCCGTGCCGATGAAAATCGTCTACCCGTTCGCCTGGCTGCTCAGCCGTCTCAGCGTTTTGCTGACGACTCCGTTCACGCGAACGGCTCAGGTGGTGCAGCAGAGCGAAGATGATTTGCCGGCCGATCCTGACGACGCCCCAGAGCACCCGGTTCGCGCCCACCCGGTCGCGGGCATTCACGCGCTGGACAACATTACGGTCAACGACATCCTGGTGCCGCGCAGTGATGTCGACGGCATCAATCTCGACGATTCGATCGAAGAGATCATCGAGCAACTGCGCAACAACACACGCACGCGCCTGCCGGTGTTTCACAGCGACATCAATCAGGTCGAAGCGGTGCTCAACACCCGGCAGATCGGCCATTTGCTGAGCAATGGCGAACTCACCCGCGAAGCGCTGCTGGCCGCCAGTTACGAGCCCTACTTCGTCCCGGAAAGCACGCCGTTGCAACTGCAATTGCTCAATTTTCACAAGCAGCAGCGCCGCCTGGGCATGGTCGTCGACGAGTATGGCGAAGTCCTCGGCATCGTCACCCTTGAGGACATTCTCGAAGAGATCGTCGGCGAATTCGAAAGCGAACACAGCCTCGACAACCCGCATATCCATCCACAAGCCGACGGGCGCATGCTGATCGATGGCGCCGCATCGATCCGCGATGTGAACAAGTGCCTGGGCTGGCATCTGCCAAGCGACGGGCCGAAGACGCTCAATGGCCTGGTCACCGAAGCGCTGGAAACCATTCCGGAAAGCGCGGTGTGCCTGAAGATCGGGCGTTATCGACTGGAAATCCTCGAGACCGAGGAGAACCGGGTGAGCAAGGTGCTGATCTGGCACACCTCTTCTGCTCCTGCTTTGGTGCCCGCCAGATAAAAATCAAAAGATCAAAAGATCGCAGCCTTCGGCAGCTCCTACCCTGCGATCTTTTGCGCTTGTTTGATCGTTAGCCCCCTTCCTATAATCGAGGCGCTTACCCAAGCGCCGTCGATCCCTGTGCCTACCCGGCACTACCCGGATCCTGACTGTTTCCGCTGCAAACCGACGACTGTTCCTACTCGAAACAGCGCTCGCGCCCTACCCCACATCCCTGGGTGTTCGACCATAATAATTCGCTCCACTGGAGCTCATGACTGTCAGGGATCACCGCATGACGACCCATACCGCTTACCGCGAAACCGCGCCTGCCCAGCCGACCAATTCCGCCACCCGCGTGGCCACGGCAAGCTTTATCGGCACCGCTATCGAGTTCTACGACTTCTACGTCTACGCCACTGCTGCGGCGCTGGTAATCGGGCCGGTGTTCTTTCCGCAGACCTCCGGCACGGCGCAGATGCTTTCAGCGTTTCTCACTTTTGGTATCGCCTTTCTCGCCCGACCACTGGGTTCGGCACTGTTTGGCCACTTCGGCGACCGCATCGGTCGTAAATCCACGCTGGTTGCCTCGCTGCTGTTGATGGGGGTTTGCACAACCTTGATTGGCGTCTTGCCGGGCTACGACAGCATCGGTGCCTGGGCGCCGATTCTGTTGTGTGTGCTGCGCTTCGGTCAGGGTCTGGGCCTTGGCGGGGAATGGGGCGGTGCGGCGCTGCTGGCCACGGAAAACGCGCCGAAGGACAAGCGGGCCTGGTTCGGCATGTTCCCGCAGCTCGGGCCATCGATTGGTTTTCTGGCGGCCAACGGCCTGTTCCTGACCTTGGCCATGACCCTGGATGACGAGCAATTCCGCAGTTGGGGCTGGCGCATTCCGTTTCTGCTCAGCGCGGCGCTGGTGATGGTCGGCCTGTACGTGCGCCTCAAGCTGCATGAAACGCCAGTGTTTGCCAATGCCATCGCCCGTCAGGAGCGGGTGAAGGTGCCGCTGGTCGAGTTGTTCAGCCAGTATTGGGCGCCGACACTGCTCGGTGCAGCAGCGATGGTGGTCTGCTATGCGCTGTTTTATATCTCGACGGTGTTTTCGCTCAGCTACGGCGTATCCACGCTGGGTTATAGCCGCGAGACGTTTCTTGGCTTGTTGTGCTTCGCCGTGTTGTTCATGGCGGCGGCTACGCCATTGTCAGCCTGGGCCAGCGACCGTTACGGGCGCAAACCGGTGCTGATCATCGGTGGTGTACTGGCGATTTTGTCCGGATTTCTGATGGAGCCGTTGCTGACTCAGGGCTCGACCTGGGGCGTGGCGCTGTTTTTGTGCATCGAGTTGTTTTTGATGGGCGTGACGTTCGCACCGATGGGCGCACTGCTGCCTGAACTGTTTCCGACCCATGTGCGTTATACCGGCGCGTCGGCGGCGTACAACCTGGGCGGCATCGTCGGGGCCTCGGCGGCGCCGTTCTTTGCGCAGAAACTGGTGGCGATGGGTGGGTTGAGCTATGTCGGCGGGTATGTATCGGCGGCGGCGGTGTTGAGTCTGATTGCGGTGCTGTGTTTGAAGGAGACGCGCGGCAACGACCTGAATCGTGTCGCTTGATAGATAGCTATCGCGAGCAGGCTCACTCCTACAGGGGAACGCATTTCAAATTGTAGGAGTGAGCCTGCTCGCGATCGGCGCGACTCGCTTACAGCTCTACAACAACAGCCTTGGAAGCACGGGTCGCCTTGGCACGCGCCGCCTCGATCGATTCATCCCGCGCGAGCGCCACGCCCATGCGGCGCTGGCCGTTCACTTCCGGCTTGCCGAACAAGCGCAGCGCCGTGTCCGGCTCGCTCAGTGCAGCGCCGAGGTTGGCGAATGCAGTCTGGGTCGACAGGCCTTCCACCAGAATCACCGCCGACGCCGACGGGCCGAACTGACGGATCAGCGGCACCGGCAGGCCGAGAATGGCGCGGGCGTGCAGAGCGAATTGCGACAGGTCCTGGGAAATCAGCGTCACCAGACCGGTGTCATGCGGACGTGGCGAGACTTCGCTGAACCACACCTGGTCGCCTTTGATGAACAGCTCGACGCCGAACAGACCACGGCCACCCAGCGCTTCAGTCACTGCTTTGGCAACGCGCTCGGACTCAGCCAGGGCAATCGGGCTCATCGCTTGTGGCTGCCAGGATTCCTGATAGTCACCTTTCTCCTGACGGTGACCGACCGGCGCGCAGAACGTAGTGCCGCCGATGTGGCGCACGGTCAGCAGGGTGATTTCGTAATCGAAATCGATGAAGCCTTCGATGATCACCCGACCTTTGCCGGCGCGACCGCCCTCTTGCGCGTAATCCCAGGCTTTCTGCACGTCCTCGGCGCTGCGCAGCAGGCTCTGGCCCTTGCCCGACGAACTCATTACCGGCTTGACCACGCAAGGGAAACCCAGATCCTGAACGGCTTTGCTGTAGTCCTCGAATGTGTCGGCAAAGTGGTACGGCGAGGTCGGCAGGTCCAGCTCTTCGGCGGCCAGACGACGGATGCCTTCACGGTTCATGGTCAGTTGCGCCGCACGCGCGGTTGGGATCACGGTGAAGCCTTCGGCTTCCAGCTCAACCAGAGTGGCGGTGGCGATGGCTTCGATTTCCGGCACGATGAAATGCGGCTTCTCCGCTTCGATCACTGCACGCAGGGCGGCGCCATCGAGCATGTTGATCACGTGGCTGCGATGGGCGACTTGCATGGCCGGCGCGTTGGCGTAGCGGTCGACGGCAATCACTTCAACGCCCAGGCGCTGCAGTTCGATTACCACTTCCTTGCCCAACTCACCACAGCCACACAGCAATACGCGGGTCGCGGTTGGCGACAATGGAGTTCCGATACGGGTCATCTCAGGTCCTCAAAGGAAGCGGATCATCGAGGAAAGCCACGCAAGTGCACTTTCCATGGGGAGAAAGCGCGGCATTTTACATGAACCCGACGGTTTGGCTTCAGCTGGCGACAGCCTGTTTGCGATCACGCCAAGCCATGATCAGCCAGACGGCAGTGACGCCGGCGAACTTCGAAGCCAGCGCAGTGATGATCACCGGTGGCGTCAGGGCGTCGATCATGCCGAAAAAGATGAAGGTATCCAGCGGAATGCTCAGCGCCGAGCTGATCCACAAGCGGTCGCGCAACGGCCGCTTGGTGATGCTGAACACCAGCCAGTCGATGCACTCGGAGACCGCAAACGCCGTGGCGCTGGCCAGTGCGATGGAAGGGTCGGAGGTAATGTAGGAAAGCACCAGCGCCGCCAGCATCGCCACGATCGCACCATGACCGAAGCGCGTTTGCACCATGTCGCGCAGTACGAACACCAGCCCGCCCCAGGCCGACCAGATGATGTCCAGGTGCGGCGCGGTGGAAAAGGCGAAGTTGATCAGCACGACGCTGCTGATGTAAGCGATGAGGAAAATCATGGAGGCGACCTGGCAGATTGGCGCACAGATTACTTCAGCCAAAGTAGAATCAAAAGATCGCAGCCTTCGGCAGCTCCTACAGGGAAAACGCATTTCAAATGTAGGAGCTGCCGAAGGCTGCGATCTTTTGATCTTAATGCCCGGTTGTCTTACCAATCATCCACACCAACCCACTCGCCTTCGCCCGCTCATGACACGACCCCAGCACCGCCCGACGCTCGTCATTGCTCATGCGGCCCCAGCGGGTGATCTCCTCGACCGTACGCTGGCAGCCGGTGCAGATATCGTCTTCATCCAGCGCGCAAATATTCACGCACGGCGAGGCAACAGGTCGTTCGATGCTGGTCATTCTTCCTGCTCAACCAGATCGCGGGCGTACCGCTGCGAGTTATGCACATAGTGCGCGGCGCTGGCTTCGAGCATCTTTTTCTGCGGCTCGGTGAGTTCGCGCACAACCTTGCCCGGTGAGCCCATCACCAGCGAACCGTCAGGAATTTCCTTGCCTTCGCCGATCAGCGAATTGGCGCCGATGATGCAGTTCTTGCCGATCTTCGCGCCATTGAGAATCACCGCGTTGATACCGATCAGGCTGTAATCGCCGACCGTGCAGCCGTGGAGCATGGCGTTGTGGCCGATGGTCACGCCGGTGCCGATGGTCAGCGGATAACCCATATCGGTGTGCATCACCGTGCCGTCCTGCACATTGCTGTTCTTGCCGATGAGGATCAGTTCGTTGTCGCCGCGCAACACGGCGTTGAACCAGACGTTGGCGCCCTCTTCCAGGCGGACCTTGCCGACGAGCACGGCATTGGGCGCGACCCAGCTCTGCGGATGGGTTTCGACACGGGCGTCGCCCAGGCGGTATTTCATCTTGTTTTCCTCGGGGCTCACGGCCGTTCGAACGACGGCTCAGGTATCGATAAAACTTTTCGGGGGTTGGTGCAGGCTGATTTTGGCGTCATAGAGCAGGTTGATCAACTCGACGATCATGATCGCCGTCAGCCCCCAGATCTTGTACCCGCCGAAGCGATAGCTCGGCACATACCAACTGCGGCCCTGATAGTCGATGCGATGGGTGTGCTCACGGGGATCTTTGCGGAAGAATTCCAAGGGCACGCTGAAGACGGCGGCGATTTCGGCATCATTGGGTTGGTATTCGACAAAATCGGGAATCACCCCGACATACGGCGTTACCTTGATACCGTGCAGGGAAATCAGCGGACTCAGTGGGCCGATGACTTCGACCAGCCCCGGCGGCAGTCCGATTTCTTCTTCGGCTTCACGCAGCGCGGTGAAGATCAGGTCCGGGTCTTCCGGGTCGCGGCGTCCACCAGGAAAGGCGACTTCGCCGCCGTGGGTCGAAAGCCCGCTGGCGCGCAGGGTCAGAACCAGTTCCGGTTCGTCACTGCGGGTGATCGGCACCAGCACGGCGGCTTCGGGGAAACGTGCGTCGGTCTCCAGCGTGCGCGGTGTGTGGTTGCTTACCCTATGCAGTAGCTCGTCCAGCATGAGTGTTCTCGATCAGTGCCTTGCTCCGCATCATGCACCAATCAAAGCGAGCGCCCAAGCCCCCGAAACCCGTCGTGTCGCGAAACGACAACTTGCCGACCGGCCCCGCTGCACGCCAAGATAGGCGCAGCATTCAGGAACCCGAGCATGAAATTTTGCAGCCACTGCGGTAACCCGGTCACCCAGCGCATTCCCGAAGGCGACTCGCGGCTGCGATTTGTCTGCGACAGCTGTCAGACCATTCACTACCAGAATCCCAATATCGTCGCCGGTTGCGTGCCGACCTGGGGCACGCAAGTGTTGCTCTGCCGCCGCGCCATCGAGCCGCGTCTCGGTTACTGGACGCTGCCGGCCGGCTTCATGGAAAACGGCGAGACCATCGAACAGGCGGCCATCCGCGAGACCGCCGAGGAAGCCTGCGCCCGGGTGCGTAACCTGAGCATCTACACGTTGATCGACGTGCCGCACATCAGTCAGGTGCACGTGTTCTTCCGCGCCGAACTGGCCGACCTGGAATTCGCCGCCGGCCCCGAAAGCCTTGAAGTGCAGTTGTTCGATGAAGCCGACATCCCGTGGGACGAGCTGGCTTTCCGCACGGTCGGGCGTACCTTAGAATGCTTCTTCGCTGATCGGCGCGTCGAGAACTACCCGGTGCGTTCGGAATCGATCCCGCCACTGGTGCAGCCGGTCATTGTTGGCTAGAAGATCAAAAGATCGCAGCCTTCGGCAGCTCCTACCTAAAACCTGATTGCGTCACTCCCTGGGGAATCGTTTCAATGCGCTGGTTGCTTGCCCTGTTCTGCCTGTCGTTCGTCAGCGTTTCGCAAGCGTCATTCGTGACCACCGTGACGCCATCGAATACCCCGCTGATCGAGAAAGTCCTGGTACTCAAATCGGCCCACCAACTGCAGTTGATCGCCGACGGCAAGCCGCTGAAGACCTATCGCATTTCCCTGGGCAAGGGGGCGAAGAAAGGGCCGAAACTGATCGAGGGCGACAAACGCACACCCGAAGGTTTCTATTGGATCGACTGGCGCAAGACCAGCGAGAAATTCAACCTGTCGATGCACATTTCCTACCCGAACATCAGCGACGCCGCCCGCGCACGCCGTGAAGGTGTCGAGCCCGGCGGGATGATCATGATCCACGGCACCCCGGACTCGGAAGACAACCCGGAGCAGCTGTTCCACACCCTCGACTGGACCGATGGCTGCATCGCCATGCGCAACGTCGACATGCGTGAAGTGTGGAACCTGGTGCCGGACGGCACCATGATCGAGATTCGCCCGTAACCTCGACCGCTGGTCACCCGTAAAAAAATAAATCAAAAGATCGCAGCCTTCGGCAGCTCCTACAGGGGTGATACCACTCCGAATTGCAGGAGCTGCCGCAGGCTGCGATCTTTTGCTTTTTATCGCCTATCGTTAATACCACTTGATACCACCGCCCCTGAACACCGCCATTTCACTGGGTTACAGGCCATTTACCTGCGTTGACATGGTATGCAAGTGGTATTAGTTTCCGCCCCACAAGCGAGCCACAACAATCCTATACTCGCGACGGAAACGACCTACATGAACGACCTCCAATCCCTACGTCCCGACGACGCCCAGCCGACGCCGCTGTACTTGCAGCTGGCGCGCAATCTGGAAGCGGCGATTCATGCCGGGCAGTGGAAGGCCGAACAGGCAATGCCGTCCGAGCGCAACCTCAGCGACCAGCTCGGCATCTCCCGGGTCACCGCGCGCAAGGCATTGGAAGTCTTGCTCGAGCAAGGTCTGATCCGCCGCCTGCAAGGCTCTGGCACATTCATCACCCCACGTCTGGAACAACCGCTGTCGCGGCTTTCCGGCTTCAGCGAAATGCTGCGTTTGAAAGGCTTCGTACCCAGCTCGAAGTGGCTGGAGCGGGAAATCACTCTGCCGACCCACGAAGAACTGATCCGCCTCGGCCTGTCGCCCAACGACAAAGTCGCGCGGATGAAGCGCTTGCGCAAAGCCGATGACACGGTCATGGCGATTGAAATGAGTACCCTGCCCGCGTCGATCATGCCCAAACCGCAAGCGGTGGGTGATTCGCTCTACGAATACCTTGACGGCATCGGCAAACCGATCGTCCGCGCCCTCCAGCACATTCAGGCGATCAACGCCTCTGACGAGTTCGCCGCGCTAGTCGGCATCGCCCCCGGCACCGCCATGCTGCTGATGACCCGGGTCGGCTATCTGGAAGACAACACGCCGATCGAAGTCACCGACACCTATTGCCGCAACGATTACTACGACTTTGTTGCAGAGCTGCGCCGCTGAGCGCGGCCCCAAGCGAGAACGAAAATGTCCGAAGACAACATCCTCACCGCCAGCGGCTGGGTTCGCGGCCGGCTGATTCACGAACACGGCAAGGTCGTGTCGATCAACGGCGTGCCCTGCGATCCGGCCGATAACGATCTGCCTTATCTGCTGCCGGGGTTCATCGACCTGCACGTTCACGGCGGCGGAGGCAAAGACATCATGGAAGGCGCGGACGCCTTCGAAACCATCAGCAAAACCCACGTGCGCTTTGGCACGACCTCGTTGCTGGCCACCACCATGACTGCGCCCAGCGCCGAGATCTCCAGCGTCCTCAAAGCGGTAGGAGAATTCTGCGAACAGCGTCCGAAAGGCGCCGCGCGAATGCTTGGCGTGCACCTTGAAGGCCCGTACATCAACCCGGGAAAACTCGGCGCCCAACCCAATTTCGCCCACACCGCGTTGATCGCCGAAGTCGAAGAATATCTGGCGCTGGCGCCGATCCGCGTGATTACGATCGCCCCGGAAATCGCCGGCCACGATGCATTGATTCGTGAACTGAGCAGCCGTGGCATCCGCATGCAGATCGGCCACACCCTCGGCAGCTACGAGGAAGGCGTCGCCGCGCTGGCTGCCGGTGCGACCAGCTTCACTCACCTGTACAACGCCATGAGCCCGCTGCATCACCGCGAGCCGGGCATCGTCGGTGCGGCACTCGCCCATGCGCAGTACGCCGAGCTGATCCCCGATCTGCTGCACGTGCACCCCGGCGCCATTCGCGTGGCCCTGCGCTCGATCCCGTGCCTGTATTGCGTGACCGATTCCACCGCCGCCGCCGGTATGCCCGACGGTGAATACAAGCTCGGCAGCCACACCGTGACCAAATGCCTGGGCGGCGTGCGCCTGCCCGACGGCACGCTGGCCGGCAGCACCCTCACCATGGATCAGGCCCTGCGCAATCTGGTGAAGATCGGCTTGCCGATCGCCGAGGCCTCGCAACGTCTGTCGCAATTTCCCGCCGACTACCTCGGCATCACCGAACGCGGGCGCCTGGCCCCGGGTACCTGGGCCGACTGCGTGCGGCTCGATCGCTCACTCACACTGACCGCCGTCATGGTCGAAGGAGAAGACATTGACTTCAAAAATGCTTGAAGAGGCGCTGTCCTCGTTCGAGGCCGTGCAAGCCCAACTGCAACAGCTCGACGCGCCGATGATCGAAATCGCCGGGCGCCTGCGCCGGCAGCCGCCGCAAGTGGCGATGACCGTTGCCCGTGGCAGCTCCGACCACGCGGCGAGCTACTTCGCCTACCTGACCATGCAGCAACTCGGCGTGCCCGTGGCCTCATTGCCGATGTCCGTAGTGACCATGCAGCAAGCGCCATTGAAAGTCAGCGGTCAGGTTGCGTTCGCGTTTTCGCAGTCGGGACAGAGCCCGGATCTGGTCAACAGCCTGCGCCTGTTGCGCAAGCGCGGCGCGCTAAGTGTGTCGATGGTCAACGCCGCCGATTCGCCCCTGGAGGCAGCCTGTGAATTCAGCCTGCCGCTGCTTGCCGGCACGGAAAGCAGCGTCGCCGCGACCAAGAGTTTTATCGCCACCCTTAGCGCCAGCGCCCGCTTGATCGCGCACTGGAAAGAAGACAGCGAATTGCTCGAGGCCGGCAACGCCCTGCCTGAAGGTTTGCGCGAAGCCGCAAAACAGGACTGGAGCGTCGCCATCGAAGCGCTGCGCGATTGTCAGCGCTTGATGGTGATCGGCCGTGGCGCCGGTTTCGCCATCGCCCAGGAAGCGGCGCTGAAATTCAAGGAAACCTCGGCGATTCAGGCCGAAGCGTTCAGCAGCGCCGAAGTCCGTCACGGGCCGATGGCGCTGATCGACGAACACTATCCACTGCTGGTCTTTGCCCCACGCGGCGCCGAGCAGGCTGGCCTGCTGAGCCTCGCGGCAGAAATGCGCCAACGCGGCGCCCGGGTACTGCTCGCCGCCCCGGATGACGTCAGCGAACGCGACCTGACCCTGACCCGCGCCGAGCACCCGGCCCTCGACCCGATTCTGGCGATCCAGAGTTTCTACGTGATGGCCGCAGGCCTGGCCGTGGCGCGGGGCATGGACCCGGATCAGCCACGCCATTTGAGCAAAGTGACCCGCACGCACTGACCGCCGAGATTCAACTGATGAGACCCAGCCATGCCCGACAACAATAAAGAGCTGACCCTCAGCGCCCCGCTCAGCGGCCCCGTGCTGACGCTCGCCAACGTCCCGGACGCGGTGTTCGCCAGTGGCGCGATGGGCGACGGCATCGCCATCGACCCGCTCAACGACACGCTTTATTCGCCCTGCGCCGGCGTGATCATCCACGTCGCGCGCAGCAGCCACGCGGTGACCGTGCGCGCCGACAACGGCGCCGAAATCCTTCTGCATCTGGGCCTCGACACTGTTGAGCTGAACGGTGAAGGTTTCGCCATGCTGGTCAAGGAAAGCGACCGCGTCAGCCTCGGTCAGCCGCTGTTGCGTTATGACCTGGACAAGGTCGGACAGCAGTGCAAAAGCCTGGTCAGCCTGCTGATTCTGACGAACAGCGCGGATTTTCAGGTGCGGCCGATTACCGTCAAAACGGTGAAGGTCGGCGAGCCACTGCTGCACATCATCGCGCGCCAAGCGGTGGCGGCGAATGCCGATACAAGCGGCGGCCCCGAGGCTCGGGGCAAGGTGCGGGTCGCTCATCGCGGCGGCCTGCATGCGCGCCCCGCTGCACTGATCCGGCAAACCGCCCAGGGTTTCAACAGCCAGGCACAGCTGCACTTCAACGGCAAATCAGCGCCGTGCAACAGCCTGATCGGCTTGATGGGGCTGGCGATCGCTGAACAGGATGAAGTGCAGGTCAGTTGTCAGGGGCCGGACGCCGATGCCGCATTGCAAGCGCTGCTCAGCGCATTGGCCACGGCGCTGCCGGACGATCATCACGGGCAAGCGCCGGTCAGCACTGCGGCGCTGAAACGTCCGGCCGAGGCTGGCGTGTTGCACGGTGTTTGCGCGGCGCCGGGGCTGGTCGCCGGGCCGTTGTTTCGCTTGAACGCAATCACGTTGCCGGCGGATATGGGCAACCACGATCCGGTGCAACAGCAACAGACTCTCGAAACGGCATTGAACGCGGTGCGCAGCGAAATCGCCGCTACTCTCGCCCAAGCGAAAAAGCACAGCAACGCCGACGAAGAAGCGATCTTCGCCGCGCACATGGCGCTGCTCGAAGATCCGGCCCTGCTCGACGCCGCGCAGCAATTCATCGCGCAAGGCATCGCAGCGACGCACGCCTGGAGTCAGTCGATCGACGCCCAGTGCGCCATGCTCCAAGGCACCGGCAGTCCGCTGCTGGCCGAGCGTGCCAACGATTTGCGCGACCTCAGGCAGCGCGTCCTGCGCGCCCTGCTTGGCGAGGCCTGGCAATACCAGGTGCCGGCCGGCGCCATCGTCGCGGCGCAGGAACTGACGCCGTCGGATCTGCTGCAACTCAGCGCACAAGGTGTCGCCGGGTTGTGCATGGCCGAGGGCGGCGCCACCTCGCACGTCGCGATCCTGGCGCGCGGCAAAGGCCTGCCGTGCATCGTCGCTTTGGGTGCGCAATTGCTCGATCAACCGCAAGATCAGGCCGTGGTACTCGACGCCGACGGCGGTCGTCTCGAATTGACGCCAAACGCCGAGCGCCTGAGCGAAGTGCAACAGGCGCAAATCCAGCGCCAGCAGCGTCGCGAAAGCCAGCAAGCCAAGGCGCATTTGCCCGCCGAAACCCGCAATGGCGTGCACATCGAAGTAGTTGCCAATGTCGCCTCCAGCAGCGAAGCGGCAGACGCCTTTGCCAACGGTGCCGATGGCGTCGGCCTGTTGCGCACCGAGTTTCTCTTCGTCGATCGCCAAACTGCACCCGATGTCGAAGAACAGCGCAGCGCCTATCAAGCGGTCATCGATGCCATGGGCAACAAGTCGGTGATCATCCGCACCATCGACGTCGGTGGCGACAAGCAACTCGACTATCTGCCACTGCCCGCCGAGGCCAACCCGGTGCTCGGTCTGCGCGGCATTCGTCTGGCCCAGGCGCGCCCGGAAATTCTCGATCAGCAACTGCGCGCGTTGCTGCAGGTCAAGCCGTTGCACCGTTGCCGGATTCTGTTGCCGATGGTCACCGAAGTCGACGAGCTGCTGCACATCCGCCAGCGCGTCGATGCCTTGTGTCTTGAGCTGGGCATTGCCGAGCGCCCGGAGATCGGCGTGATGATCGAAGTCCCCGCCGCCGCGCTGCAGGCCGAACAACTGGCCGAACACGCCGACTTCCTCTCGATCGGCACCAACGATCTGTCGCAATACACCCTGGCCATGGACCGCGATCACGCCGGCCTGGCAGCGCGAGTCGACGCCCTGCATCCGGCGCTGCTACGCCTGATCGCCATGACCTGCGAGGGCGCGGCGGTGCACAAGCGCTGGGTCGGCGTCTGCGGCGCCCTCGCCTCCGACCCGCTGGCGACGCCGGTGCTGATCGGCCTGGGCGTCACCGAGCTGTCGGTGAGCGCGGTGCAGATCGGTGAGATCAAGGACCGCGTCCGCCAGGTGCACGAAGCCGAGTGCCAGCGCCTGAGCCGCGACCTGCTCAAGCTCTCCAGCGCCGCCGCCGTTCGCCACGCCTGTCATCAACATTGGCCTCTGCGCTAACAAAAACAACAAGGACAAACGCCATGTACCAACTCTTCATCGAAGGCCTGCAACGCCTCGGCCGCGCGCTGATGCTGCCGATCGCGATCCTGCCGATCGCCGGCCTGCTGCTGCGCCTGGGCGACACCGACCTGTTGAACATCGCGATCATTCACGATGCCGGGCAAGTGATCTTCGCCAACCTGGCGATGATCTTCGCCATCGGCATCGCCGTCGGTTTCGCCAAAGACAACAACGGCACCGCCGGCCTGGCCGGGGTGATCGGTTATCTGGTGATGATCTCTACCCTCAAGGTGCTCGATTCGACCATCAACATGGGCATGCTCGCCGGGATCGTCAGCGGCCTGTTGGCCGGCGCGCTGTACAACCGCTTCAAGGACATCAAGCTGCCGGAGTATCTGGCGTTTTTCGGTGGCCGGCGTTTCGTGCCGATTGTCACCGGGTTCGCGGCGGTCGGGCTGGGCGTGCTGTTCGGCTACATCTGGCCGCCGATCCAGCAGGGCATCAACGCGTTCGGCGCGCTGATGATGGAAAGCGGCAGCATTGGCGCGTTCGTCTTCGGCGTGTTCAACCGCCTGCTGATCGTCACCGGCCTGCATCACATCCTCAACAACATGGCGTGGTTCGTCTTCGGCAACTTCACCGATCCGACCACTGGGGCATTGGTGACTGGCGATCTGTCGCGCTATTTCGCCGGCGACCCGAAGGGCGGCCAGTTCATGACCGGCATGTTCCCGATGATGATCTTCGGCCTCCCCGCCGCCTGTCTGGCGATGTACCGCAATGCCCTGCCGGAGCGGCGCAAGGTGATGGGCGGGATATTTTTATCGATGGCGCTGACCTCGTTCCTGACCGGCGTGACCGAGCCGATCGAGTTCGCCTTCATGTTTCTCGCACCGCTGCTGTTCCTCCTGCATGCGCTGCTGACCGGGCTGTCGATGGCGATCACCAACGGCCTGAACATTCATCTGGGCTTTACCTTTTCCGGTGGCTTCATCGACATGATTCTCGGCTGGGGCAAGTCCACCAACGGCTGGCTGGTGGTGCCTGTCGGCCTGGCTTACGCGGTCATTTATTACCTGGTGTTCGACTTCTGTATCCGCCGCTTCAACCTCAAGACGCCGGGACGCGAAGACGTGGCCACGGCAGAAAAAGCCGTGCTTTCGCAAACCGAACGCGCCAGCGCTTACATCAAGGCCTTGGGCGGCGCAGAGAATCTGCTGACCGTCGGCGCGTGCACGACCCGACTGCGCCTGGAAATGGTCGACCGCAACAAGGCGTCGGACGCCGGGCTGAAAGCGCTGGGCGCGATGGCCGTGGTGCGCCCGGGCAAGGGTGGCAGTTTGCAGGTCGTGGTCGGACCGCTGGCCGATAGCATCGCTGATGAAATCCGCTTGGCGATGCCGGCGCTGGGCCGTGGGGCGCCGGTTGACACTGCCGTGACAGTCGAGGAGCCGAAGACCGTTGCACTTGCCAGCAACGAGGCGCAGCAGTGGCTGAATGCTCTGGGCGGCCGCGACAATGTGCTGCAGCTTGATTGCATCGCCATGACCCGGATCCGCCTGCAACTGGCCGATGACAAGGCGTTGTCCGAGACGCAGCTCAAAGCGCTGGGCTGCCTGGGTGTCAGCCGCCTGGACGGTGGGGTCTGGCATTTGCTGGTGGGCGACAAGGCAGCGAGTTTGAGTGGGGCGCTGGAGGGGTTGGTCAGTCGCCGGGAGGTCAGCGCGCAGATTTGAATCTGCGCTGGTCTGGCGGGCCTCTTCGCGAGCAGGCTCGCCGCCACCCAGACAGGACATTCCACAAAGAGGCTCCCGACACATACATATATACCACCCCGCAAAACACCTCCCTCGCCATGCTGAGCCTTCATCCTCAGCCTGGAGAAAGTGCCCGTGAGCACCCCCAAAGCACCTACCCCCGAAGAGATCAGAAGCGACCTCAACCAGATCGGCGATTATCTGTTCAACACACCCACGCCGCTGCTTCCCGAACTCAAACCGACCACCGGACAGACCTACCTTAAACGCCTCAACGAACAGCTGAAAACCTACCGGACAAGCTATCAGCAACGCAGCCGTCTGCTTTTTCAGGAGCTGGACACCAGCGACCTGCAAAGCGAAAACGGCAAGAAGCTGATCGCAACCCTGAAGATCAGGCTCAACACCCAACTGATCAACATGGACCTGCGGGACCAGATCGACGGCAAGCCGGCAAAAACCTTCCTCAAATATGACGCGGGCTTCACCGCCATCGAACACGAGGCACAACAGGCCGTCAGTGATCGCCTGCTGCACCCGCAAGCCGGCGAGTTGCTGAAAAAAACCGGCCTGGGCCCGATGCTGCGTCCCGCCATGTATGCACTGCAGTTCAGCTATCAGGCCACCACCGTCGAATTGGCCGGCGCCTTTGTCGTCACGCAAAATGACAGCCCGCGAGTCATCGACCTGCTGAACGGCTCAAACGTCGGCTACGCCGTGCTGTTCACGCCCGCACGAGGCATCGAGTTCTTCAATTCTCTGACCGATCTCGATAGTCACCTGCGCGAGTCGCTGAATTCGCGCAGTGGCCGTCTCGACTTCATGCAAATGCTGCCGACGCGCTATCACGACGTCGGTGCCGCAGGGATCTGGCCGCTATCGCTCGCGCCAATCGACAGCAAACCCCTGTTCGAACACACCTACGACGCGCTGATCGAAAAACGCACGCAGGATATCGAGCGCGCCTTGAGCTTCGCCGACAACCCGCAACAAGACCCCGCGCTGTTGGTCACAGCGCTGGAAAAAGCGGTCACCGCCACCCTGCCGGATCTCACGCCGCGCCTGGAGTTACGCGCACTGACCCTGTTCGAACGCCACTTGCGCTACAGCGCACCGGACTGGTACCGCAGCGCCAGCAGCACAAAACAGATCGAACTGGCGCAGCACTTGAGCAACTACCAGCAGGCGCGGGAACGTTTGCTCGATCTGATGGAGCCCGTCGGCAGTCTGATCGCACTGGCGCGCCAGCAATGGCTGGAACGCCTGAGCGATGATCTGGAGATCGACGATCTCGAGCCGGAAAAACTGCAGATCAGCACCGATCGCCGAGTGCCGGGCTATGGCGTTTATACGCATCAATGCAATCTGCTCGATCTGTCCTTGCGCGGCCCGCACACGGGCGATGAATTGCCGGGCTCGGAATTCCTGAGCTACACCACGCTCACCTACGACGGCGCGCCCTTGCCGGAGCGTTATGTCGACTTGACACCGCAATGGCTGGTCAAGGAAGCGATAAGCCTGGAGCCCCGGGTTGACTTCAATCGCCTGCAAAAAGACATGCACGCCCGAGCCGCAATCAAGCCCGCCATTGAGCGAATGCTTGATCAACGCATCGTCGCCCTCGCCCATACGGCAGTCCTGCAGGGGCACCTGCTCGACAGTGATTTGTCGTTGATCCAGCGCTTGCACAGCGGCGGCGATCCGCTCCTGAGCGCCGCCACTCTGTCGGTGCACGGCGCACAACTGCAGGATGTATGGGTCTTGCGCCAGAGCGACGCCAGCGGCGCGGTCAAGCGTGTCTTGCTGTGCACCCCGCAGGCCCCTCGCGAGCGACAGTTCCAGGCCTTCGACAGTGAGCTTGAATGCCAGACCCATCTGCTGGGCTGGGCCACACACAGCGATACCGCCGACAGCATGACGGGCTACCTGATCAGCCGCGCACCGATGCGCTTTCGCCCGGCGCTGCGCAAAGTACTGGCGGGCCTGAGCTTCAGACCTGAAGCGATGGAACACCAGAAGGTCACTTTCGAACACTGTGGCGACCATCTCGTCTGCCTGAAGGCGATGGCGGTTCACATGCTCGCTACGCGCGTCGATGACTACGACTTCAGCACCCCCCTGTGGTATCGCTCGACCACCGCTGCCGATCGCAGACAACTCTCGACCCTGAGCGAAGAGGCCGAAGGCGCGTTGCGCGGGTTCAACCAGCACGCCTTGTCCGGCAGCCAATTTCCGGCTTTTGATGACTACGTGCACCAACAGGCGAAGATCAGTCTGAACCGCCTGCTCAAGCGCTCGGCCAATGATGTCGACCCGGATACCGTCTGGGCCTACGCGCCGATGTCCATCGTGCCCTCATTGACGCCGAAACCGCTGACGTATACCCAGTTGTATCGCGACGGCTATGCCGATGGCGTCGGTTTTCTCGATGAGAAATTCTCCCGCTCGGCACGTTTCAAGGGGCCGCCGGGTATCGATGTCAGCAACCTGACCGCACAGAACGTCGCACGCTCGGTCACCGGGGTGTGGATCGGCGAACGCTACACCAACAAGGTCAGGGATGACCTGCAGAGCTCGACCAGCGAGGGCTACGATTTCAGACGCAACGCGACCCTGGCGATTACTCAGCGCCAGATGAAGGTCGCCGCGCTGGAATGCCAGCTGCAAGGACATATCAGCCGCAGCGATCGGCAATGGCTGGAGCAAAGCATCACCAGCATGGAGGAAACCTCGGGGCCGACGCGCACCAAATACCCGATCCATCGATTGATGATCGATGGCGAGTGGGTGATGGATGTGTGGCTGTTCAGCCATTCCGATAACCCGGTGTTGCTCTATACCCCGGACGCACCCGACGGTGTCAGGTTTCGCGAAGCGCGGCTGTTCAACTACCTGCTCCAACAGCAGGCCGGCATGATCGAATACCTCACCTCTCGGGTAGGCGTGAGTGCTCAGACGCGAGTGCGGACGTTCCTCGAAAACGCAAAAAAACAGCTCCCCAAAGACCTCGACAAGACTACGCCCAGCCCGGCGCGCTACGATTCAACGCCCGCCACCGCTGCCGTCAGCGATTTGCGCTCGGCGCTGTACAACATGAAGCTGCAGCGCCGGATCGACAACGTCCACGCCACGACCACCAGTCGAGCGCAGATGATCGCCGGGCTGATCTGGACCAGTGTCGAATGGATCGCGGCCATTGCCACCGCCCCTTTCCCGCTGCTCAGTCTGAGCACCGGACTGCTGCTGGCTTTCAAGGACGCGATGCTCGCCCTGCACGCTTATCGGCAGGGTGACCACGGTGAAGCTTTCCAGCATTTGCTCGGTTACCTGTTCAACAGTGTCGGCGCGGTGCTGACCGATCTGCGCCCCGCCCTGCGCTCACTCAAGCTCGCGCGCCGACCGCTGCGCCAAGCGATCGCCAGTGCTGGCAACGAACAGCAGAATGTCGTGACCTTGGTCGATCAGGTAGCGCCTCGACCTGACTGGGATGACATGCGTCCGGTGGTTTTCAGAGGCCGGATTTACCTTGCCGGGAAAAATCCCGACGCACTCGGTCGTTATCTGCTCTATCGCAGCAAGCCGAACTCCCCTGACATCGTCTCGACCGGCATCCTCGTTGTTCGCAATTCAGACGGGGTGATGGTGCGCAGTGGCATGATCGGCGGCGCGCCGAAATACGATGCCGTGCCAGACACACCGAGCCCACGCAAAGACTACGGCGTGGTGCCCAAATACCGGGAGCGCGTCGCGATGCTGATGAATCCGCAATTCCGCGACGACGTAATCAAGAGAGGTCAGGACTACATGGGCGTCTCGCCCCTCTCAACCATGAGCGGCGTAGTTGAGGGTCTGGCCTCGACACGCGCCGCCTATATGGATCAGGTAGAAAAACTCACCACCGATGCCACAGGTCATTTCGCCGAACTCGCCGCCCTGCCCGCTCGCGCCGAAGTCCCGGCAGTTGCTGCCGATACTTCATTTGCGCAGTTGATCAACAGCGACGCATTCAAAGGGAAAAACCTGGTGATCGGCGCCCAACCCGGTTCCATCGCCAGCAAACAGGTGCTGATCGACTCTCTGGACGAACTCATTGCCAGCGGTTTCAAGCGCTTGCATGTCGAGTATCTGGCGGACGACATCTTTCATGCCAAGCTGGAAAATTTCAACAAGAAGCTCAGCTGGGAAAACATCAAAACCCACCTCAGAGGTGTTGACCACGCGCTGGGGCACACGGAGAAGGCGCCGTTCTCCTATCTGGCACTTATGCGCGCCGCCCGGAAAAAGAACTTGCGCGTCCATGCTCTGGACGCCTCGACCAGTTATCAACTGGAGCGCGTCATGACGCTGGCCGACGCCTCGCCGTTGACCCCACGAAGCAACAGCATCAGAAATTTTTATTCGCACAGGAAACTGTCTGCCGATATCGCCGACGCCCCCGACGAACGCTGGATCGTCCTCACCGAACAGTCACGCATGTGCACCTTCGACGAGACACCAGGCCTGGCCGACCTGCACGATGCCATCGCCGTGCGGATTGAAGACATCGACCTGGGTCAACCCGCACGCATCAGCCTCGATTCACCCGGTGCGATCAGCGGTGATGCAGCCGCGAAGGGAGATTATCTTGTGCAAATGCCGACTGCGTACAAGGCACCACGGGCCGTCCCGAAGCCAGTGGCACCGGCCGCGGCTTCCGCTCAATTGGGCGACTACGACATGGCGTCGTCGTTTCACGAGGGTGTGGTCAGGCTGATGCGCGACCGAAACGGCCTCGACACTTTCTTCAATCCCGCGAAAGAAGACCGTGAATTGTTCACGGCCTTTATCGCTACCCGACAGCGCCTGGGCAAAGCGGCCAGAGCCGCCTCCAGCGAATTCAAACATGCGAAGCCAGACGCGCTGCCGGTGATTGCCAGCGACGAAACCTTTGACACGTTTCTGCAAAAACTGGCCGACGGCCGCTTGAATCTGCTGATCGGAGAAAATCCAACCGAGGTGTCAGGCAAGGCGCTGCTCAGGAAACACATGAAGGCATTCAAGGATGCGGGTTATGACACGCTGTACCTTGCGAATATGTTCACCGATCTGCATCAGGCCGAACTGGATATTTTTCATCTGACGCAGCGCATGCCCGAGCGCCTCAGAGCCCATCTGCAAAAGCTGAGCGCGGACCGCCCGAGTGGTTATGTGGGTAACGACAATTTCAACGAGGTCTGTGAGGCGGCGGCCAAATACAACATCCGTATCCGCGCCATCGATTGCGTCGCCAGCTACCACGTTAAAGGGCTGCCGGATCCCGAGCTGTCGAGGAAAGAGATATTCAGCTATTTCGCCACGCAAGTGATCAAGAATGACCAATTGGTCCACGGGCCGCATAAATGGATGGCACTCGTTGACGCCACGCAGACCAACTACAGTCTGGGGGTTCCGGGGCTGGGCGAGACGCTGGGCGCGGTCAGTCTTCACGTCCGCGACAGTACGCCTGGTCTGGCCAGCTCGATCCAACAGGGCGCGTGGTCGACAATGATTCCGGAAAAAGCGGTCAACACACGGGCCGTGCGCAGTGATTTCACCCTGAACATCGCGGTGCCTGGCAAAAAGAACATTGCGCCGACGCCGCCTGTCAGACGCAGCAAACTGACCCAGCCCGGTATGTTCCTGATCGAAAACGAAGGCACGAGCGGAACACGTCTGGTGCATAAATCCAAAGCGGGTGAAATTGTCGTCACGCCGATTCAGGCCAACGACCAAGGCTTGTTGTTCATAGATCGCTGGGATAAGAAAGACCAGGGGTTCAAATACCTGCGAACGCTGATCGAGATGCTTGTGACCGACGTGAAACTGACCCAGGTGAAATAACACCGGTTCGCTTGCGCGTTGTGTAAGAACCACTGGGTCTGGAAGCCCAGTGGTTTTTTTATGACCGAAAGCAAGCGAACGGCCAGGGACCCGGGTTTCAGGTTCGCGGATCAACCCGATCCAGCGCCCGATTCACCGCCAGCTCCGCGAGCATGATGATCTGCTGGATGGCCAGCGCCGTATTGCGCTGCGGCCGACCCAGCTGATCGGCGAAATCGCTGGCCAGAGTGTTGGCTGAAGCGAGGGATTCACAGGCGTGGGCCAGGAGGGTTTCGGTGTCGATTTCCGGCTGGATCACAAACATGGTGCTGGGCGGGTGCGGTTTGCCTGACTGCGGGCACAGGTAAAAATCCAGAGCACGCTTGATCGCTTCGCGGTTTTTGGCGAGGTCGTCGGCGCGGATGGCTTGTTCGAGGGGGGTTGTGGGTTCGAGGGGTGGGTCGGGAACGATTTTGTCCACAGTGCTACTCCTGCTGATATTGATGGGCAGCCATCGATCGCCGGATCTCACGCGGCGAGTAGGTGGCAGCTATGTGCGAGGTGAGATCCACCGGAGCAGGCAACCGGCCAGACCGAAGTCTGCCCGCACACAGCCGCCATAAAGCAGGCAGCAGATTGAGCTGGCGCCAATTATCGTGGTGCTGGCGCCAGTTGCAAGCTATCCGGGGATCTCACTCCCGATCGCTGATTCGCAGCGACGGGAAAAGACTAGAGCCCACACGTCCGACGGACAACCTGAAAACCTTGTGGGAAGGTTCTGGTCATCGGGTACCTGATTTAAACAATCTCAAATTCTCGAGCGCCTGGATGGGCCTCATCGCGAGCAGGCTCACTCCTACAATTGGATCGAGTACAACCTCAAGAAACAGGTCGGCTGTCAGGCCGCCTTCGCGAGCAGGCTCGCTCCCACAGAAAAGCAAAGGCAAGATCACAAGATCGCAGCCTTCGGCAGCTCCTACACGATGAGCGTTAGCTCGAGTAAAGCTTTTGATCTTGATCCACCGGCGACGTCGGAAGGCTGAGTGGAGGGATTGATCCGGGCGTGGGAGCGCAGCGACCGTCTGGCGCAGCCAGACACAGCGAGTGTAGGTGCAGCGGAGCAAACCGGAGCCGCTGCGCCCGGATCAGTCCCGCAGCGAAGGAACCCGAGCCTGCGAGGGCCGAACGCAGGAGCAAGCCTTTTGGGTTACCTTTTTGGCGTTTGAAAAAGGTGACTCGCCGTAAGGGCGAAACCGCCAGCCGCAGCCCCCGAAGAAACGGATATTCACTCAGTCAGCCAGAGCATGGTCGCCTATAAGGGCGCCATCGCGAGCAGGCCAACTCCTACAGAAAAGCAAATCGCAGGCAACAAAAAACCCGCAGACAATCCCTCATCTGCGGGTTTCCCGTTTCAGCAGCCAAGAAGATCAGAAATCTTCCAGCCGCCACACCTCATAAGCCGGCGTCTCGTACGGATGGCTAAGCTTCAAAGCCGCCACAACAGCAACAATCAACTCATCCGCAACAACAAGCTCAACCTTCCATTCCTCAACCCGCTCAACCTGCCCCGCCTCACCAATAAATGGCTGACTCCCGTCCAAAGGTCGAAACTGGCCCAGACCGAGCACCTGCCACGCACAGTGGTCATAGTCACCGATCCGCCCACCACCGGCAGCGAACACAGCCCCTTTGACCACCTCGACATGACTGTCAGGAACAAAAAACGCCAGCTTGTACACAGGCCTTAGTTCACCCAGACGCGAGCATTACGGAACATACGCATCCAAGGTGCGTCCTCGTTCCAGTCTTCCGAACGCCACGAGTTCTGCACCGCGCGGAACACTCGCTCCGGGTGCGGCATCATGATCGTCACGCGACCGTCACGGCTGGTAAGACCGGTGATCCCGCGCGGCGAGCCGTTCGGGTTGGCCGGGTAGGCTTCGGTGACCTTGCCGTGGTTGTCGACAAAACGCATCGCCACGCAACCGGACAGATCGGCTTCCAGCAGCGCTTCTTCGCTGGCGAACTCGGCATGTCCTTCACCGTGGGCGATGGCGATCGGCATGCGCGAACCGGCCATGCCCTGCAGGAAGATCGAGTTCGACTCCTGGATCTGCACCATCGCCACCCGCGCTTCGAACTGCTCGGAGCGGTTGCGCACGAAGTGCGGCCAGAACTCGCTGCCCGGGATCAGCTCGTGCAGGTTGGACATCATCTGGCAACCGTTGCACACGCCCAGCGTGAAGCTGTCGTTACGTTCGAAGAAGCCCTGGAACGCGTCGCGGGCGCGGCTGTTGAACAGCGCCGACTTGGCCCAGCCTTCACCGGCGCCGAGCACGTCGCCGTAGGAGAAACCGCCGCAGGCCACCAGGCCTTTGAACTCGTTGAGGTCGACACGACCGGCGAGGATGTCGCTCATGTGCACGTCGATGGCGCTGAAACCGGCGCGGTCGAATGCGGCGGCCATTTCCACCTGACCGTTGACGCCCTGCTCACGCAGCACGGCAACCTGTGGGCGAATGCCTTTCTTGATGTAAGGCGCAGCGATGTCCTGATTGACGTCGTAGCTGAGCTTGACGCTCAGGCCCGGGTTGTCTTCTTCCAGCAGCGCGTCGAATTCCTGCTCGGCGCAGTCGGCGTTGTCACGCAGACGCTGGATCTGGTAGCTGGTCTCGGCCCACTGACGCTGCAGCAGACGACGCTGGCCTTCGAACACGGTGTCACCGTTGAAGGTGATGTTGATCTGGCCATTGTTGATCGGTTGACCGATCACCGACACGCAGTCGCCCAGACCGGCAGCGCTGAACTGCGCGAGGATGTCCGGGGTGGCGTCCTGGCGAACCTGGATCACCGCGCCGAGTTCTTCGTTGAACAGGATCGCGGCGATTTCCGACGCGGATTCGGCAACACTGTCCAGGTTCAGGCTCAGACCGCAGTGGCCGGCGAAGGCCATTTCCACCACGGAGGTCAGCAGACCACCGTCGGAACGGTCATGGTAAGCCAGCAGGTGACCGTCGGCGTTGAGGCCCTGGATCACGGCGAAGAAGGCCTTCAGGTCTTCGGCATCATCGACGTCCGGCGCGTGTTTGCCGAGCTTGCCGTGTGTCTGAGCAAGGATCGAAGCACCCATACGGTTCTGACCGCGACCGAGGTCGATCAGGATCAGGTCGGTGGTGCCCTTGTCCATGCGCAGTTCCGGGGTCAGGGTCTGACGGATGTCAGCCACTGGCGCGAAACCGGTAACGATCAGCGACATCGGCGAGGTGACAGTCTTGTCTTCGCCGTTGTCGTTCCAGCGCGTGGCCATGGACATCGAGTCCTTGCCCACCGGAATGGTGATGCCCAGCTCCGGGCACAGCTCCATGCCGACCGCTTTGACGGTGTCATACAGACGCGCGTCTTCACCCGGGTGGCCGGCCGCCGACATCCAGTTCGCCGACAGCTTGATGTCGGAGAGCTTGTTGATGCGCGACGCGGCAATGTTGGTGATGGTTTCGCCGATGGCCATGCGGCCCGAGGCCGGGGCGTCCAGCAGAGCCAGCGGAGTACGCTCGCCCATTGCCATGGCTTCACCGGTGTAGACGTCGAAACTGGTGGCGGTGACGGCAACGTCGGCCACCGGTACCTGCCACGGGCCGACCATCTGGTCACGAGCGACGAGGCCGGTGATGGTGCGATCGCCGATGGTGATCAGGAAGCTCTTGCTCGCCACGGCCGGGTGATGCAGAACGCGTTCGATGGACTCGCTGATGTCGAGGTTCGACGGATCGAAGTCATCGCCCAGTTCGGCTTCGCGAACCACCGACCGGTGCATGCGCGGCGCCTTGCCGAGCAACACTTCCAGTGGCATGTCCACCGGGTTGTTGCCGAAGTGGCTGTCGGTCACGGTCAGTTGCGGTTCGGCGGTGGCTTCACCGACGACGGCAAACGGGCAGCGCTCGCGTTCGCAGATCGCCTGGAAGCGCTCGAAGTCTTCCGGGCCGACCGCCAAGACGTAACGTTCCTGGGATTCGTTGGACCAGATTTCGTGCGGGGCCATGCCCGGCTCGTCGTTGGGAATGTTGCGCAGTTCGAAACGGCCACCGCGGTCGCCATCGTTGACCAGTTCCGGGAAGGCGTTGGACAGACCGCCCGCGCCGACGTCGTGGATGAAGCTGAGGGGGTTCTTGTCACCCAGTTGCCAGCAGCGGTCGATGACTTCCTGGCAGCGGCGCTCCATTTCAGGGTTTTCACGCTGCACGGAAGCAAAATCCAGATCCGCCGAGCTGGTGCCGGTGGCCATCGACGAAGCCGCGCCGCCGCCCAGACCGATCAACATCGCCGGGCCGCCGAGCACGATCAGCTTGGAGCCGACGACGATCTCGCCTTTCTTGACGTGCTCATCACGGATGTTGCCCATGCCGCCAGCGAGCATGATCGGCTTGTGGTAACCGCGCACTTCGTCACCGTGCGGGGTGCTGATCGACTGTTCGAAGGTACGGAAGTAGCCAGTCAGGGCCGGACGACCGAATTCGTTGTTGAACGCGGCGCCGCCGAGCGGGCCTTCGATCATGATGTCCAGGGCGGTAACAATGCGCTCAGGCTTGCCGTACGGCACTTCCCACGGCTGTTCAAAGCCCGGGATCTGCAGGTTCGATACGGTGAAACCGGTCAGGCCGGCCTTCGGCTTGGCGCCACGACCGGTTGCACCTTCGTCACGGATCTCGCCACCGGAACCGGTGGATGCGCCCGGGAACGGGGCGATCGCGGTCGGGTGGTTGTGGGTTTCGACCTTCATCAGGATATGCACCGGCTCCTGCACCGCGCCGTACTGGCGGGTTTCAGGGTTCGGGAAGAAGCGGCCGGCAACATTGCCGACGATCACCGAAGCGTTGTCCTTGTAAGCCGACAACACGCCTTCGCTGTGCATCTGATAGGTGTTCTTGATCATGCCGAACAGGCTTTTTTCCTGGCTCTGGCCGTCAATGTCCCAACTGGCGTTGAAGATCTTGTGGCGGCAGTGCTCGGAGTTGGCCTGGGCGAACATCATCAGTTCGATGTCGTGCGGGTTGCGCTTCAGACCATTGAAGGCATTGACCAGGTAGTCGATCTCGTCTTCGGCCAGGGCCAGGCCCAGCTCGGTGTTGGCCTTTTCCAGCGCCGCGCGGCCGCCACCGAGAATGTCGATTGCGGTCAGCGGCTTCGGCTCGGCGTGGCTGAACAGACCGGCGGCCTGCTCGAGGTTGGCCAGCACGATCTGGGTCATGCGGTCATGCAGGGCGTCCGAAATCAGCCGGGCTTCGGCTTCGCTGAACTGGCCGGCGACGTAGAAGGCGATGCCGCGTTCCAGGCGCTGGATCTTGCTCAGGCCGCAGTTGCGGGCGATGTCGCTGGCCTTGCTCGACCACGGCGAGATGGTGCCGAAACGCGGCAACACCAGAAACAGACGACCGGTCGGCTCTTGAACCGGAACACTTGGGCCGTACTTCAGAAGGCGCGCTAGCACCTGCTGTTCGTCGCCGGTCAGGACGCCGGTGACTTCGGCGAAGTGAGCGAATTCAGCATACAGGCCACTGACAGCTGGAACCTTCTGGCTCAGTTGCTCAAGGAGTTTGCTGTGGCGAAAGGCAGAAAGGGCAGGAGCGCCGCGCAGGATCAACATCTTCGGGACAGCCTCGGGAAGGGGTGTGCTTTGAGGCCGTGCATTCTAGCCTAAACCGACCTCAACATCACCCGAAACGCTACGCACGGTTGCACTCGGGTGGCGATCTGTGTTTCTGCCTCCGGGGTCAGGTAAATCGGGCGTTCAGGGACGGCTTATTTTTACTGTAACAAAATGCCGGCAAGGCCCGTATTCAAGGGATTTCGCTCGGATTTGTGATCGCTAGCAGACTACTCCTACGCTGTCGAGATATGGCGCCCGTGGCCGTTTGCGTATACTGCGCAGATGTTTTTCCCAACGGCTTTGCGTCCGCGATACGCCAAATGGCTGATCGCAACCGGACTCTTCCTGATGCTCGGTGGTTGTGTTGATAAACCCAACACACTCGAGCGCGTAAAGGAGGACGGTGTGCTGCGCGTGGTTACCCGCAACAGCCCCGCCACCTACTTTCAGGATCGCAGCGGTGAAACCGGCTTCGAATACGAGCTGGTGAAGCGCTTTGCCGACGATTTGGGCGTCGAGCTGAAGATCGAAACCGCCGACAACCTCGACGACCTGTTCAATCAGGTCGGCAAGCCGAACGGCCCGGTGCTCGCGGCGGCCGGTCTGGTCAGCAGCGACGAGCGCAAGAAGCAGGTGCGGTTCTCCCACTCCTACCTTGAAGTTACCCCGCAGATCATCTACCGCAACGGCCAGTCGCGGCCCACCGATCCGGCGGATCTGGTCGGCAAGAAGATCACCGTGCTCAAGGGCAGCACCCACGCCGAGCAGCTGGCCGAGCTGAAACAGAAATATCCCGGTATCGAATACGAAGAATCCGACGCGGTTGAGGTGGTCGATCTGCTACGCATGGTCGATGAGGGCCAGATTGACCTGACCCTGGTCGACTCCAACGAAGTGGCGATGAATCAGGTGTACTTCACCAACATCCGCGTGGCCTTCGACCTTGGCGACGCGCGCAGTCAAAGCTGGGCGGTTGGTCCGGGCGAAGACAACAGCCTGCTCAACGAAATCAACGCCTACCTGGACAAGGTGCAGAAGAACGGCACCCTGCAGCGCCTGAAAGACCGCTACTACGGCCACGTCGATGTCCTTGGTTACATGGGCGCTACCACCTTCGCCCAGCACCTGCAGCAGCGCCTGCCGAAATACGAACAGCACTTCAAGAATTACGCAAAGAAAGAGAAAGTCGACTGGCGCCTGCTCGCCGCCATCGGTTATCAGGAATCGCTGTGGCAGCCGACGGTGACCTCGAAAACCGGCGTCCGCGGTCTGATGATGCTGACCCAGAACACCGCCCAGGCGATGGGCGTGTCCAACCGCCTCGACCCCAAGCAAAGCATCATGGGCGGCGCCAAGTACCTGGCTTACATGAAGGATCAGCTCGACGATTCGATCCAGGAGCCGGACCGCACCTGGTTCGCCCTGGCGGCGTACAACGTCGGCAGCGGCCATCTGGATGACGCGCGCAAACTGGCGGCGAAGGAAGGACTGAATCCGGACAAGTGGCTGGACGTGAAAAAGATCCTGCCGCGCCTGTCGCAGAAGCAGTGGTACAGCAAGACCCGTTACGGCTACGCCCGCGGCGGCGAACCGGTGCATTTCGTGGCGAACATCCGGCGCTACTACGACATCCTGACCTGGGTGACCCAGCCGCAGCTTGAGGGCGACCAGGTGGCCGAAGGCAACCTGCATGTGCCGGCGATCGACAAATCAAAGCCAACGCAAGAGCCCGCCCCGCTCTAACCCACACCACAAATCGAATTGTAGGAGTGAGCCTGCTCGCGATAGCGGTGTGTCAGTCAATTTGATGTTGGCTGACACACCGCTATCGCGAGCAGGCTCACTCCTACAGGGGGTTGCGGTGTGGCTTATTGCTTGGCGGCCGCGAGGATCAGCGCTTTCATTTCCGACACAGCCGACTTGAAGCCGACGAACAACGCATGCGCCACCAGCGCGTGGCCGATGTTCAGTTCGTTGATGCCCTTGATCGCCGCCACGGCCTCGACGTTGTGGTAATGCAGGCCATGCCCGGCATTGACGATCAGGCCCTGCGCCAGACCGAATGCCACGCCATCAGCGACACGCTTGAGCTCCTCGGCCACTTCGGTGGGGGTTTCGGCATCGGCGTAGCGACCGGTATGCAGCTCGATGGCCGGCGCACCAACGCGCCTGGACGCGGCGATCTGGCGCTCGTCAGCATCGATGAACAGCGACACTTCGCTGCCGATTTTCGACAAACGTTCGACCGCAGCCCTGATGCGCTCTTCCTGCCCCGCTACATCCAGGCCACCTTCGGTGGTCAATTCCTGACGGGTTTCCGGGACCAGACAGATGTGCGCCGGGCGAATGCGCTCGGCGAACGCCATCATTTCTTCGGTGACGCCCATTTCGAAATTCATGCGCGTTTGCAGCACATCCTTGAGCAGCAGCACGTCGCGCTCCTGGATGTGCCGGCGATCTTCGCGCAGGTGCACGGTGATGCCATCGGCGCCCGCCTCTTCTGCGTCCAGCGCCGCCTTGACCGGGTCCGGGTAGCGCGTGCCACGGGCCTGACGCAGGGTGGCGACGTGGTCGATGTTCACGCCGAGAAGAATGCGATTGCTGCTGGTCACGGATGCGCTCCTGAATTGAGAGATTCGGCGCACAGCATATCAGGGCTTGCGAAACAGCTCGCGACTGACAAGCGGACGCCCGCCCAAATGTACCGCGAGTGCCTGGCGCATCAGACGCTTGGCCGCTGACAGCGCACCGGGCGCCGACCAGTCGGCTTCGGCCATGGCCAGCAGTTCAGTGCCGTTGAACAGGCCCGGCTGCAGCAGATAAACCCGCTCGAGTCCGGCGTCCACTTGCAACCGGTAGAGACCGTCCGCAGCCACAGGCTCACCGTGAATGTCGGTGTTCATGGAGAAGCCGTAGCCGAGATCATCAAGCAATCGCCATTCGAAGGAGCGCAGCAACGGTTCCAGTGGTCGACCTTCGGCCAAGGCCAGCAGGGTCGCGGCATAGTGGTCGAATACTCCTGGGTGCGGATCTTCCGCGGGCAACAGGCGAATCAGCAATTCATTGAGGTAGAGACCGCTGAACAGCGCCTCGCCGTTGAGCCATGCGGAGGTGCCGGAGCTCTCCATACGCCCGACATTCTTCAGCTCACCCTTGCCACGGAATTCAACCTCCAGCGCCACGAACGGCCGCGCCAGTGTGCCGGCCTTGCCCCGCGCACTGCGCAACACCGCCCGCAGCCGCCCTTGCGGCGTGAGGAAATCCACCAGTGCACTGGTTTCGCGGTAGGCGCGCGAGTGCAGGACGTAGGCGGGTTGGGCGGGAGGCGGGGTTTGCGACATGAATGTTGTTTCCCGGGTGGGATTGCAAAAAAGATCGCAGCCTTCGGCAGCTCCTACAATGTCTTGTGTACACCTGTAGGAGCTGCCGAAGGCTGCGATCTTTTGATGTTCGAGTCGCTTACAGGTCGCCGTAACCCAGCGAACGCAGCGCGCGCTCGTCATCGGACCAGCCGCCCTTCACCTTGACCCACAGGTTGAGCATGATCTTGGAGTCGAACAGCAGCTCCATGTCCTTGCGCGCTTCGGTGCCGATGCGCTTGATGCGCTCGCCCTTGTCGCCAATGATGATTTTCTTCTGGCCGTCACGCTCGACGAGAATCAGCGCGTGGATGTGCAGGGTCTTGCCCTGCTGCTTGAACTCTTCGATTTCGACGGTGATCTGGTACGGCAGCTCGGCGCCCATCTGGCGCATGATTTTCTCGCGCACCAGTTCGGCAGCGAGGAAGCGGCTGCTGCGGTCGGTGATCTGGTCTTCCGGGAAGAAGTGATCGTTCTCCGGCAGGTGATCGGCGATGACCTTTTCCAGCGCATCGAGATTGTGCCCGTGCTGCGCGGAAATCGGGATGATCTGGGCGTTAGGCAATTGTTCCTGCAACCAGCTCAGGTGCGGCATCAGCTCGGCTTTGTCTTCGATGCGATCGGTCTTGTTCAGCGCGACGATCAGCGGACCGGTCACATACTGCACACGTTCGAGCACCATCTGGTCTTCGTCGGTCCACTTGGTGCGGTCAACGACGAAGATCACCACGTCGACGTCTTTCAACGCCGCCGAAGCGGTTTTGTTCATGTAGCGGTTCAGGGCCTTTTCGCCGCCCTTGTGCATGCCCGGGGTGTCGACGTAGATCGCTTGCACATCGCCCTCGGTCTTGATGCCGAGCATGTTGTGCCGCGTGGTCTGCGGCTTGCGCGAAGTGATCGCGAGCTTCTGCCCGAGGATGTGGTTGAGCAGCGTCGACTTGCCGACGTTGGGACGGCCGACGATGGCAACATAGCCACAGCGAGTTGCGTTTGTATCAGTCATTGCCATTCTCCACGCCCAGGGCAATCAGTGCTGCAGCGGCCGCTACCTGTTCGGCAATGCGACGGCTCACACCCTGACCTCGGCTTTTCTCATTCAGTAAGACCACTTCGCACTCGACGAAGAAGGTTCGGCAGTGCGGTTCGCCCTGGATATCCACCACTTCGTAGCGGGGCAGTTCGCAACTGCGCGATTGCAGGTGTTCCTGCAAGCGGGTTTTCGGATCCTTGTTGGTGTCGACCAGCGTCAAGCCTTCGAACTCACCGGCCAGCCAGGCCAGTACGCGCTCACGGGCGACGTCCATGCCGGCGTCGAGGTAGATCGCACCGATCAGGGCTTCGAGGGCATCGGCGAGAATCGATTCACGACGGAACCCACCGCTCTTCAGTTCACCCGAACCCAGGCGCAGATAATCACCGAGGTCGAAACCGCGAGCCAGTACGGCCAGCGTCTCACCTTTCACCAGGCGTGCGCGCAAACGCGACAACTGGCCTTCGCGGGCCAGCGGAAAGCGATCGAACAGCGCCTCGCCAGCGACGAAGTTGAGGATGGCATCGCCGAGGAATTCCAGACGCTCGTTGTTGCGCCCGGCAAAACTGCGGTGCGTGAGGGCCAGAAGCATCAGTTCCTGGTCCTTGAAGGTGTAACCGAGCTGGCGCTCGAGACGGCTTAGAGAAACGCTCACGGTTTACCCACGCTGAGTTCGTGGCTGGTTTCCACGGCCATCGCCGGGGTACGGCGCAGGCCTGGGACAATTAACGCTGTGTTCAAAAAATAGATCCTGGCGATTGCGAAGCCGATTGTACCGGCTCCAGAAATGCATTCGGCGCTGTGGTCAACAGCGCCGTGTGTAGTTACTTGATCAGACCGACCCGCGAGAAATTCGGCAGGTGGCTGAGTTTCGGCTCCGGCCAGCTCATCCAGACCGCGAAGGCCTTGCCGACGATATTGCGGTCGGGGACCATGCCCAGCAGATCCTTGGGAATGTTCGGATCATCCCAATAGCGACTGTCGTTCGAATTGTCGCGGTTGTCACCCATCATGAAGTAGTGCCCGGCAGGCACCGTCCACGACCGATCCGGAGTGGCGCGGTAGCGGCTCATTTCCTTGCGGATCAGGTGCTCGGCTGCACCGAGTTTTTCCTGGTAGAGCTCCGCGCTGCCCAGCGATCCCGCTTCGGCGCCGACCATCTTCTCGGCAATCGATTCGCCGTTGACGAACAGACGCTTGTCGGCGGTGTAACGCACCGTGTCACCCGGAAGGCCGACCACACGCTTGATGTAGTTGACGTTCGGGTCGCTCGGGTAGCGGAACACCATGACATCGCCGCGCTGCGGATCACCGACTTCGATGATCTTCTTGTCGATCACCGGCAAACGGATCCCGTAGGAAAACTTGTTCACCAGAATGAAGTCGCCGACGTCCAGGGTCGGTTTCATCGAGCCGGACGGAATCTGGAACGGCTCCACCAGGAACGAACGCAGCACCAGCACAATGAACAGCACCGGAAAGAACGACTTGCCGTATTCGACCAGCAGCGGCTCTTTGTTCAGCTTCTCGACCACCACAGCCTCGGGCTGGCTGACACTGCCTTGATAAGAGGCAATGGCAGCCCGCCGACGCGGTGCCAGGAACAGCAGATCAATCAACGCCAACAAGCCGCAGACGAACACGGCGATGACCAGCAACAGCGGGAAATTTAGCGACATAGGACCTGATTATTCCAACCTGAGCACGGCGAGGAAGGCTTCCTGTGGAATTTCCACGTTGCCGACCTGTTTCATGCGTTTCTTACCGGCCTTCTGCTTCTCGAGCAGTTTCTTCTTACGACTGACGTCACCGCCGTAGCATTTGGCCAATACGTTCTTTCTGAGTGCCTTGACGGTTGTCCGGGCCACGATCTGACCACCGATGGCGGCCTGAATCGCCACGTCGAACATCTGACGAGGAATCAGTTCTTTCATCTTCTCGGTCAACTGGCGACCTTTGAAGTGCGAATTGTCACGGTGCACGATCAATGCCAGGGCATCGACCTTGTCGCCGTTGATCAGCACGTCCAGTTTCACCAGATTAGCCGATTGGTAACGATCGAAATGGTAGTCCAGCGAAGCATAGCCGCGGCTGGTGGATTTGAGACGGTCGAAGAAGTCCAGGACCACTTCGTTCATCGGCAGGTCGTAGGTGACTTGCACCTGATTGCCGAGGAACAGCATGTCGACCTGAACGCCGCGTTTCTCGATGCACAGGGTGATGACGTTGCCCAGGTGCTCCTGCGGTACGAGGATATTGGCGCGCACGATTGGCTCGCGCATGTCCTCGATCGCCGACACGTCCGGAAGCTTCGACGGGTTGTCGACGTAAATCGTTTCACCGGTTTTCAGCACCAGCTCGAAAATTACCGTCGGCGCGGTGGTGATCAGGTCCAGGTCGTACTCGCGCTCGAGGCGCTCCTGGATGATTTCCATGTGCAGCATGCCGAGGAAGCCGCAACGGAAGCCGAAGCCCAGGGCGTCGGAGCTTTCCGGGGTGTACTGCAGCGACGAGTCGTTCAGGGTCAGCTTCTGCAGTGCTTCGCGGAAATCCTCGAAGTCATCGGAGCTGACCGGGAACAGACCGGCGTAAACCTGCGGCTGGATGCGTTTGAAGCCCGGCAGCACCGGCACATCAGGAGTGGAACTGAGCGTCAGGGTGTCGCCGACCGGCGCACCGTGGATGTCCTTGATGCTGGCGATGATGAAGCCCACTTCGCCGGCCTTGAGGTCAACGGTAGCGGTGTGTTTCGGGTTGAACACGCCAACGCTGTCGACCAGGTGCACCTTGCCGGTGGACTTGACCAGAATCTTGTCGCCCTTCTTCACCCGGCCATGGCGCACACGTACCAGGGAGACAACGCCCAGGTAGTTGTCGAACCAGGAGTCGATGATCAACGCTTGCAGCGGATCTTCGATGTTGCCGGTCGGCGCGGGAATGGTGTGGACCAGACGCTCGAGCACTTCGTCGACACCCAGGCCGGTCTTGGCGCTGCAGGTGACGGCGTCGGTGGCGTCGATGCCGATGATCTTCTCGATCTCGTCCTTGACGCGATCCGGCTCGGCCTGGGGCAGGTCGATCTTGTTCAGCACCGGCATGACCTCGAGGCCCTGCTCGATGGCGGTATAGCAGTTGGCCACGGACTGGGCTTCCACGCCCTGCCCCGCATCGACCACCAGCAAGGCGCCTTCGCACGCGGCCAGGGAACGGCTGACTTCGTAGGTGAAGTCGACGTGGCCCGGGGTGTCGATGAAGTTCAGCTGGTAGGTGATGCCATCTTTGGCTTTGTAATAGAGGGTAACGCTGTGGGCCTTGATGGTGATCCCGCGTTCACGCTCAAGATCCATGGAATCCAGTACCTGGGCTTCCATTTCACGCTCGGCCAGGCCGCCGCACATCTGGATGAAACGGTCAGCCAGCGTCGACTTGCCATGGTCAATGTGGGCGATGATGGAGAAATTGCGGATATGACTCAAATCACTCACGGATCAACACTCAAAAAGGCTGCAGGCTTGGCCCGCCGAAAAATAGCCGGGAATTGTACCTGATACACGGCGCAAGCGTCACGTTCGCCTGTCACCCGGATCGCATGCAAAAACGCCCCGGTCTGGCGACCGAGGCGTTTTCAGGGTTCAGGCGCTGAATGAAAGCTTGTTCATCAGCCCGCTCGCCTGAGCAGCCAGACACCCGCCAGCGCACACACGCCGGCCGGCACCAGCACCGCAAACAGCGGCGAGAAACCGAATACCAGACTGGATGGGCCCAGCAGATCCTGGACGATACGGAAGGTGAATCCCACCAACACGCCGGTGAAGACCCGCTGACCGAGGGTCACCGAACGCAGCGGGCCGAAGATGAACGAGATCGCCATCAGCACCAGCGCCGCAGTCACCAGCGGCTGCAACACCTTGACCCAAAATGCCAGCCAGTAACGGCCATTGCTCAGGCCCTGCTCGGCCAGATAGTGGATGTAGCCCCACAGACCGCTGATCGACAGCGATTCAGGGGCCATGACCACGGTACTGAGCAGTTGCGGGCTCAACGCGACGTCCCATTGCTCGCTCGGGGTATTGACGACTTCAGTACTGCGCTCATGGAACAGCGTGGTGGCAACGTCGGTGAGCTGCCACTTGTTGCCGTCGAACTCGGCCTTTTTGGCGAAGCTGGAGCTGAGCAGATGGCGCTCCTTGTCGAAGTGATAGCGCGTCACGCCGTACAACAGACCGTTCGGTTGCACCGCGTTGATGTGGATGAATTCTTCACCCTGACGGTGCCACATACCGTGTTTGGCGCTTTGCGCATCGCCGCTGCCCTGGGCCAGCGAGCGATTGGCCTGGGCCATGCTCTCGGTGGCCGGGGCGACATATTCGCCGATCAGTACACCGGCGAGCATCAGCACCAGCATCGGCTTCATGACGGCCCAGACGATACGGCCGATCGACACGCCGGCGGCGCGCATGACGGTCAGCTCACTGCTGCTGGCCAGACTGCCGAGACCGATCAGGCAGCCGATCAGTGCAGCCATCGGCAACATTTCGTAGAGCCGGCGCGGCGCGGTCAACACCACGAAACCGAGCACATCGACCAAGGTGTAGGTGTCGCTGACGTCGCCCATTTCATCGATGAAAGCAAACAGCGTCGCCAGGCCGAGGATGATCGCCAGCACGGCGATGATCGCCATGAATACGCTGCTGCCGATGTAGCGGTCGAGTTTAACCACGGGCCACCTCCAGCGCGGCGCTGCGACGGCTGGCCAGCTTCAGGCGCATCGGCTCCCAATAGAGCAGGCCGAGGCCGATGACCAGGAAGATCGCGTGCACCCACCACAAGCCAAGGGCCGGCGGGATCTTGCCTTTTTCAAGGGCGCCGCGGGCGGCAATCAGGATGGTCAGGTAAGCCATATAAAGAAGAATCGCCGGCAGCAGCTTGAGGAAACGCCCCTGACGCGGATTCACCCGCGACAGCGGCACCGCCATCAGGGTCACGATGAACACCAGCAACGGCAGGGACATGCGCCATTGCAGTTCGGTTTTCGAACGGATGTCGTCACTGCCCCACAGGGACGAGGTCGGCATCGCGTCACGATCGGTGACTTCTTCGCTGACATCCGGCTTGGGCAGTAGCACGCCGTAGGTTTCGTAATGGATGGCACGATAGTCGGCCTGACCCGGACTGCCGTCATAGCGATAACCGTTGTCGAGAATCAGGTAGCGATTGCCGTCGGGGCGAATTTCCTGACGGCCCGATTCGGCAACCAACACGGAAATCCCGCGATCCTTCTGGTCGGCGCCAAGGTTTTTCTGCGAGATGAACACGCTGCCGAGATTGACTCGATCGTCGCTCAGGGTTTCGGTATAGGTCACTCGAGTACCGTCACGCAACGCCTGGAAGCGGCCCGGTTCGAGCGTATCGAACTCGGTCAACGCGTCCTGCTTGTTCAGCAACAGCTGAAACTGATTGGCGCCCTGCGGAGCCAGGCCAAGGCTCAGCCACGCCACCACCAGTGCCACCAGCGTCGCCGGAAACAGGGTCATGCGAAACAGTTTCTGCTGGCTCATGCCGGTGGCCGAGAGCACGGTCATTTCGCTTTCGAGGTACAGGCGACCGTAGGCCAGCAGGATCCCGAGGAACAGACCCAGCGGCAGAATCAGTTGCAGGAAACCCGGCAGACGAAAGCCCATGATCAGGAACAGCGAGCCCGGATCGAGCTGACCGGCCGCAGCCTGCGCCAGGTATTTGATGAAGCGACCGCTCATGATGATGACCAGCAGCACGGCACTTACGGCGCTGAGGGTCAACAGGACTTCGCGGGACAGATAACGGAAGACGATCAAACCAGACACTCCAGGGTTGTCAGGCTAAGGCGGCCAAACAAGCAAACACATCGACCGCCCGCCATGCAGAGCGGTCGAAAAAAGATGCGGCATTATCCTGTGATTGGGTGCGCCTGTCACTGCGCACACTCATCCATCTCTGTAATCCTTTGCCGATCGTACAACCTGGGGGGCGTTCTCAATTAGTTTTCACACCGCGCCGGGTCTGCTGTTGTGCAGGACAAGGCGCGAGAAGCGTGGTTTGGTCATTCCAGATAAGCTTCGAGCAACGCAGCCCTGCACAACAGCAGGCCCCGCCCTTCGGGTTGTGCCTTAAAGCCGGCCAGTCTGCGTTGCAGGCCTTGGAAAGGGAACAACCATTCCCAGCGGCCTGCGCCTTGCCTGGCTGGCTTTAAGGCGACAACGCGGTGTGAAAACTAATTGAGAACGCCCCCTAGGGTTGTCAGGCGCGGGGAGCGAGGTTCAAACTGCGGCCCTTGTCGCGGGCTTTGGCCTGCGCCTCTTCTATTTATAAGCAGGCGACTGCGGACAGCGTCGAACGCCTGCATGTTGACCATTCATTAGGGATCCGGACATGGAACTGGTTGTAAAAAGCGTTAGCCCAGAAACGTTGAAAACCGCCACCCTGGTGGTTGCCGTCGGCGAAGGCCGCAAACTCGGTGTCGCCGCCAGACTGGTCGACGAGTCGAGCGGTGGTGCGATCAGCACCGTGCTCAAGCGTGGCGACCTGGCCGGCAAGGTCGGGCAAAGCCTGTTGCTGCACAGCCTGCCGAACCTGAAAGCCGAGCGCGTGTTGCTGGTCGGCGTGGGCAAGGACGAAGAACTGGGCGACCGTCCGTTCCGCAAAATCGTCGCCGGCATCCTCAACACCCTCAAAGGCCTGGGCGGCGGCGATGCCGTGCTGGCGCTGGATGAAGTCATCGTCAAAGGCCGCGACAGCTACGGCAAGACCCGTCTGCTGGCGGAAACCCTGGTCGACGGCGGCTACACCTTCGACCAGTTCAAGAGCCAGAAAGCCGAACCGCGCGCCCTGAAGAAAATCACCCTGCTGACCATCAAGGCTGCACAGGCCGAAGTACAGCGCGCCGTGAACCACGCCACCGCAATCGCCAACGGCATGGCCTTCACCCGCGATCTGGGCAACCTGCCGCCGAACATCTGCCACCCGACGTTCATGGGCGAACAGGCGAAAAACCTCGGCAAAGAGTTCAAGGATCTGAAAGTCGAAGTACTCGACGAGAAGAAGATCAAATCCCTCGGCATGGGTTCGTTCTATGCCGTTGGCCAGGGCAGCGCCCAGCCGCCGCGCCTGATCGTCATGCAATACAACGGTGGCAAGAAATCCGAGAAGCCGTACGCGCTGGTCGGCAAGGGCATCACCTTCGACACCGGCGGCATCAGCCTGAAGCCGGGCGCCGGCATGGACGAGATGAAGTACGACATGGGCGGCGCTGCCTCTGTGTTCGGTACGCTGCGTGCGGTGCTTGAGCTGAAACTGCCGATCAATCTGGTGTGCATCCTCGCCTGCGCCGAAAACATGCCGAGCGGCAACGCGTCGCGTCCGGGCGACATCGTTACCACCATGAGCGGCCAGACTGTGGAAATCCTCAACACCGACGCCGAAGGCCGTCTGGTGCTGTGCGATGCGCTGACCTACGCCGAGCGCTTCAAGCCACAGGCGGTGATCGACATCGCCACTTTGACCGGTGCTTGCGTGGTAGCCCTGGGCGCCCATACTTCCGGCCTGCTGGGCAACAACGACGAACTGATCGACCAATTGCTCAGCGCCGGCAAGGCCGCCGACGACCGCGCCTGGCAACTGCCGCTGTTCGATGAGTATCAGGAGCAACTGGACAGCCCGTTCGCCGACATCGCCAACATTGGCGGGCCGAAGGCCGGCACCATCACCGCCGCCTGCTTCCTGTCGCGCTTCACCAAGAACCTCAACTGGGCGCACCTGGACATCGCCGGCACCGCATGGACCAGCGGCGGCAAGGACAAGGGCGCCACTGGCCGTCCGGTTCCACTGCTGCCCCAGTACCTGCTGGATCGCGCCAAAGCCTGAACCTGCTGAGGGGCGGCGTCGCTTCATGGCGACGCCGCTCGCTGCTCTGGAACCGCAATGACCAAAGTCGACTTCTACATCCTGCCGAGCGCCGATCCTTCGGCGCGCCTGGATTTTGCCTGCAAGCTCACCGAGAAAGCCTGGCGCATGGGCCATCGCATCTACCTGCATTGCAGCGATGCGAGCCAGCGGGACGATCTCGATGCGCGCCTGTGGGCTTTCAAGGGCGAAAGCTTCGTGCCCCACGGCCCTGCCGACAGTGAACCGGACGGCTTGATCGTGCTGGGATTCGGGGAAGACTGCGGTGAGCATCAGGATCTTCTGGTCAACCTCGACCTGAAAGTCCCGGCCTTCGCCAGCAAGTTCGCCCGCGTGGCGGAGGTGGTGGTGGAAGACCCGACCATCCGAGCGGCGGCGCGGGAGAGTTTTCGCTTCTATCGCGAACAGGGCTATTCTCTGCAAGACCACCGTTTACAGCGACTCTGAGCATTCCAATGGACACTCCGAAACCGCAACAGAAATCCGCACACCTGCTGGACGATCTTGAATCGATCCGCCAGTTGCTCGGCGATGACAACCTGCAACCGCCGCTCTTGACCGACACGGTCGATGACAGCGAACAGGAACAGATTCCAATGCTGTTCGATTCCGTCGGCAACGAGCCGGCGGCCGTCGCGCCACCCCCGGCACCAGCCCCGGCTGCCAAGGCTGCGGCACCGGTCGACAAAGGCCCGGACGCCCTTCTCCATCTGGACAGCGAACTGCGCGCGGCCGCGCAACTGATCATGCAAGACGTGATCGACGACTTCGCTCCGCACATCGAAACCGAAATCAAACGCCGCCTCGAGGCGCGGATGGAGCGGCTGCTCAGCCAGTACGAATAACCCCGCCTTCGGTATTTTTTGTGGCGAGGGAGCTTGCTCCCGCTGGGGTGCGAAGCGCCCCCAAAACCATTCAACAGTGTTTTTGCCGCGAAGCCTGCGTGACAGTGTTTACAACTGCTGCGCAGCCGAGCGGGAGCAAGCTCCCTCGCCACAGAGTTCGCGATCACATTTAGATCTCCATCCGGCCCACCCCGCTCGCCCTCGGCACCATGCCCCGCTATACTTCCCGGCTTTTCCTGAATAAATGCCAATAGGGTCCCGCCGCGCATGGATAAGACCTACCAGCCGCACGCCATTGAAACTTCCTGGTACAAGACCTGGGAGTCCGAGAACTACTTCGCCCCGCAAGGCGCGGGCGAGTCCTACACCATCATGATCCCGCCGCCGAACGTCACCGGCAGCCTGCACATGGGTCACGGCTTCAACAACGCGATCATGGACGCCCTGATCCGTTTCCGCCGCATGCAAGGTCGCGACACCCTGTGGCAACCGGGCACCGACCACGCCGGTATCGCTACGCAGATGCTGGTGGAGCGCCAACTCGAAGCCCAGGGGCAGAATCGTCACGATCTGGGTCGCGAGAAATTCCTCGAGAAAGTCTGGGAGTGGAAAGATCAGTCCGGCGGCAATATCAGCCGGCAGATCCGTCGCCTCGGCTCGTCCGTCGACTGGAGCCGCGAGCGCTTCACCATGGACGACGGCCTCTCGGAAGCGGTGAAAGAAGCATTCGTGCGTCTGCATGAAGACGGCCTGATCTACCGCGGCAAGCGTCTGGTCAACTGGGACACCAAACTGCACACGGCGATTTCCGACCTCGAAGTGGAGAACCACGAAGAGAAAGGTTTCCTGTGGAACCTGAAATACCCGCTGGCCGACGGCGTCAAGACCGCCGAGGGCAATGACTTCCTGATCGTTGCCACCACCCGCCCGGAAACCATGCTCGGCGACTCCGCCGTCGCGGTTAACCCGAACGATGAGCGCTACAAAGCCCTGATCGGCAAATTCGTCGAGCTGCCATTGGTTGGCCGTCGTATCCCGATCATCGCCGACGATTACTGCGACCCGGAATTCGGCACCGGCTGCGTGAAAATCACTCCGGCGCACGATTTCAATGACTACGAAGTCGGCAAGCGCCACAACCTGCCGCTGCTGAACATCTTCGACAAGAACGCCAACGTGCTGCCGGCAGCCCAGGTGTTCAACCTCGACGGTACGCTGAACGAAAGCATCGACGGCAAGATTCCGGCCGAGTTCGCTGGCCTGGAGCGTTTCGAAGCGCGCAAGCAGATCGTCGCCGCGTTCGACGCCGCCGGCCTGCTGGTGAGCGTCAATGATCACAACCTGAAAACGCCGAAAGGCGACCGCTCCGGCACGGTCATCGAGCCGTGGCTGACTGACCAGTGGTACGTATCGACCAAGCCTTTGGCCGAGCCGGCGATTGCTGCGGTTGAAGACGGGCGCATCCAGTTCGTGCCCAAGCAGTACGAAAACATGTACTTCTCTTGGATGCGTGACATCCAGGACTGGTGCATCAGCCGTCAGCTGTGGTGGGGCCACCGGATTCCGGCCTGGTACGACGAGGCCGGCAAGGTCTACGTCGGCCGCGACGAAGCCGAAGTGCGTGCCAAGCACAACCTCGGCCCGGACGTTGCGCTGCAACAGGACAACGACGTACTCGATACCTGGTTCAGTTCCGGCCTGTGGACATTCTCGACCCTGGGCTGGCCTGAGCAGACCGAGTTCCTGAAGAAATTCCACTCCACCGACGTGCTGGTGACCGGTTTCGACATCATCTTCTTCTGGGTTGCCCGGATGATCATGATGACCATGCACCTGATGAAGAACGAAGACGGCACGCCGCAGGTTCCGTTCAAGACTGTGTACGTACACGGCCTGGTGCGCGACGGCCAGGGCCAGAAGATGTCCAAGTCCAAGGGCAACGTTCTTGACCCGCTGGACATCATCGATGGCATCGACCTCGAGTCGCTGGTGCAGAAGCGCACCTCGGGCCTGATGCAGCCGAAACTGGCGAAGAAGATCGAAAAGCAGACACGCGAAGAGTTCGCCAACGGCATCGAAAGCTACGGCACCGACGCCCTGCGCTTCACGTTCTGCTCGCTGGCCTCGACTGGTCGCGACATCAAGTTCGACATGGGCCGCGTCGAAGGCTATCGCAACTTCTGCAACAAGATCTGGAACGCCGCGCGCTACGTTCTGGACAAGGGCGAAGACTGCGGCCAGAACGGCGAAGCCTACGAGCTGTCGCTGGCCGATCGCTGGATCATCTCGCAACTGCAACGCACCGAAGCCGAAGTGACCCGTCAGCTGGATCAGTTCCGTTTCGACCTCGCCGCGCAAGCGCTGTACGAGTTCATCTGGAACCAGTACTGCGACTGGTACCTGGAGCTTTCCAAGCCCGTGCTGTGGGACGAGAACGCGCCGGTCGAACGTCAGCGCGGCACGCGCCGTACGCTGGTGCGCGTGCTGGAAGTGGCGTTGCGTCTGGCACATCCGTTCATGCCGTTCATCACTGAAGAAATCTGGCAGCGCATCGCGCCGCTGGCCGGCATTCAGGGCAAGACCATCATGCTGCAACCTTGGCCGGTGGCCAATGAAGAGCGCATCGATCCGGCGGCCGAAGACGATATCGAATGGCTGAAAGGCCTGATGCTCGGCACGCGCAACATTCGTGGCGAAATGAACATCGGCCCGGGCAAGCCACTGCCGATCTACCTGAAGAACGTCAGCGCTGAAGACCAGCGCCGTCTGACCGAGAACGAAGCGCTGCTGAAGAAGCTGGCGCGTCTGGAATCGATCACCGTTCTGAAGGCTGGCGAAGAAGCACCGCTGTCCGCCACCGCACTGGTCGGCGAGATGGAAGTGCTGGTGCCGATGGCCGGTCTGATCGACAAAGGCGCCGAACTGGCACGCCTGGACAAGGAAATCCTGCGTCTGCAGGGCGAAGTCCAGCGGGTTGGCGGCAAACTGTCCAACGCCGGTTTCGTTGACAAGGCCCCGGCCGAAGTCATCGAGAAGGAACGCGCCAAACTGGCCGAGGCTGAACAGGCCTTGGGCAAACTGGCCGAGCAGCACGCGCGGATTGCCAGCCTGTAACGGCAGATCGCAATGAAAAAGGGAGGCCCAGGTGGCCTCCCTTTTTGTTTCCCACATTTCCCTGTAGGAGCTGCCGAAGGCTGCGATCTTTTGATTTGCTTCTAAAAATCAACATCAAAAGATCGCAGCCTCCGGCAGCTCCTACATGGGTTCGGCGTATGGCGCATCAATGTGGGACAATACCCGCCACTTTCAGCCATACCCGAATCGACCACGCCCATGACCGCCCCCCGCACACCCAAACCTGCGCGCAAGAAGCCTGACTCCGCGACCCCGGCCAAGACCGTAGAGCCGCGTGAGAAGGCCAGCCTGCATCCGCGCAATCGCCATCAGGGTCGTTACGACTTCCCGGCGCTGATCAAGACCACGCCCGAGTTGGCCAAGTACGTGATCACCAACCCGTACGGCAAGGAAAGCATCGACTTCGCCAGCCCCGACGCGGTACGCGTGTTCAACCGGGCGCTGCTCAAGTCGTTCTATGGCATCCAGCATTGGGATATTCCGGCGGACTACCTCTGCCCACCGGTGCCGGGGCGTGCCGATTACGTGCACTTTCTCGCCGACCTGCTGGCGAGCATGAACGACGGCAAGGTCCCGCGCGGCGCAATCGTCAATGTGCTGGACATCGGCATGGGCGCCAACTGCGTGTATCCGCTGATTGGCAACAGCGAATACCGCTGGCACTTCCTCGGCTCGGAGATCGATCCGACGGCCGTGGCGGCGGCTCGAGCCATCGTGCAATCCAACGACCTGAGCAAGGTGATCCAGCTGCGCCAGCAGGAAAACCGCAAGCACATCCTGATCGGCTTGCTGGAGCCGGGCGAGCGCTTTGACCTGACCATGTGCAACCCGCCCTTCCACGCTTCGATGGAAGAAGCGACCAAGGGCAGCGAGCGCAAATGGCGTGCCCTGGGCAAGGCCGATCCGAAACGCAAGTTGCCGGTGCTGAACTTCGGCGGCCAGTCGGCGGAACTGTGGTGTGAAGGCGGAGAAGCACGTTTTGTGACGCAATTGATCGCCGAGAGCGCGAACTTCCAGCACAAAGTGCTGTGGTTCAGCACGCTGGTGTCAAAAGCTTCGAACCTGCCAGCCATCGAAACCGCGCTGAAAAAGGCCGGCGTGCTGGAAAGCCAGGTCGTGGAGATGTCCCAGGGACAGAAGCAGAGCCGCTTCGTGGCCTGGACCTTCCAGACCAAGTCCGAGCAGCAGATCTGGCGGCGCGAGCGCTGGGTGCGCTAACACACTGCGGATTACCTTGTGGGAGCGAGCCTGCTCGCGAAAGCGGTCTATCAGTCGAGATCCAAGGTGACTGAACCACCGCATTCGCGAGCAGGCTCGCTCCCACAATGCTTCAGTGGCATACCCACCGAATTGCAGACACAAAAAAACCGTGCCCCGGATCTCTCCGAAGCACGGTTTTTTTTATCGCTGCGTCTTACTTGTTCACAGCGTCGGTCAGGCCTTTGGCCACAACCAGCTTGATCACTTTCTTGGCAGGGATTTCGATGGCAGCGCCAGTCGAAGGGTTACGGCCAGTGCGGGCAGGACGCTCGGTCACTTTCAGCTTGCCGATACCTGGCAAGGTGATTTCGCCGCCGTTTTCCAGCTGATCGGCAACGATTTGGCCCAGTTGGTCCAGAGCGTTACGCGCGGTGGTTTTCGGCGCGTCGATAGCTTCAGCGATGTCGGCGATCAGTTGGTCTTTAGTAAGAGCCATGTAGTGTTCCTTCCCTATCAAATTCATATGGATTGCAGAGTGCAGTGTCAGCCATCGAGCCCGATCTTCTGGATCTGGCACCCTCGGCGATAACCACGACGAGTCGGGTTATAGATGCCGAAATCAGGGTTTGGTTCGACCTGACAAATGCTGAATGCACGCTTAACGCAGTGACTTCGCGTAAGACCGCGCAAAACTAGCACAGCGACAAGGAAATATCCGCCTCTAGCTACCCATTTGGTCAGCTTTATTGCGCTAAATCGGTAAAAAACCGCATAAGGCCGGGCGCGCGCCCCGGTTTTGCCGTGCAACCCGCGCCAAAACCAGTGGTTGCGGTACACTGAGCGCTTTTTCGGGGGAGCCTGCCCTCCTCCCTTCCAACAGCCGAGAAGCCCATGCCGATCCGTCATTGCATCGTCCACCTGATCGACAAAAAACCCGACGGCACGCCCGCAGTTCTGCACGCCCGTGACTCTGAACTGGCGGAGTCCGCAGCCATCGAAAACATGCTCGCCGACCTCAATGAGAGCTACAACGCCAAACAGGGCAAAGCCTGGGGCCTGTTCCATCCGGAGTCCGGCGCGTTCCCCTTCAGCGGCTGGCTGAAGGAGTACATGGAAGGCGGCCGTGACTTCACCGCATTCAGCAAAGTGGCGGTCGAGCACCTGCAGAAGCTGATGGAAGAATCCAACCTGTCGGTGGGCGGCCATGTGCTCTTTGCCCACTATCAGCAAGGCATGACCGACTACCTGGCGATCGCCCTGCTGCACCACAGCGAAGGCGTCGCGGTCACCGATGAGCTGGACGTTACGCCGTCGCGCCATCTTGACCTTGGCCAACTGCATCTCGCCGCGCGGATCAACGTCTCCGAGTGGCAGAACAACAAGCAGTCCAAGCAGTACATCTCGTTCATCAAAGGCAAGAACGGCAAGAAAGTCTCGGAATACTTCCGCGACTTCATCGGCTGTCAGGAAGGCGTCGACGGCCCCGGCGAAACGCGCACGTTGCTCAAGGCCTTCAGTGACTTCGTCGAAAGCGAGGACCTGCCGGAAGACTCGGCCCGGGAGAAAACCAAGACCCTGGTCGACTATGCCAGCAGCCAGGCCAAACTCGGCGAACCGATGGGCCTGGAAGAATTGTCGGAGCTGATCGACGAAGAACGTCCGAAAGCCTTTTACGATCACATCCGCAACAAGGACTACGGCCTGTCACCAGAGATTCCGGCAGACAAGCGCACCCTCAACCAGTTCCGCCGCTTCACCGGCCGCGCCGAAGGCCTGTCGATCAGCTTCGAAGCGCATCTGCTGGGCTCGAAGATCGAATACGACGAAGAGAACGGCACGCTGATCATCAAAGGCCTGCCGACTTCGCTGACTGATCAGTTGAAGCGGCGTAACTGATGCTCGGCAATGTGTTGAAGAAGGTTGCCCTGGTGCTGCTGGTAGTCGTGGTCTACCAGAACTGGGGCAAGATCGAGCGGGTGTTCAATCCCTCGCAAATGGTCTCGGAGCAGACGCGCGCCCAGGCCAATGTCGTGCTCTACGCCACCGACTGGTGCGGCTACTGCAAGCAGACCAAACGCTTTCTCGACAGCAAGGGCATACCGTTCAAGGAGTTCGACATCGAGAAAAATGTTGAAGCGCGCAAGGCGTATGAAGCATTGGGTGGACGCGGGATTCCGCTGATCGATGTGAACGGCACGTTGATTCGCGGGTTCGACCCGGACGAAATCCTCGCTGCCCTGAAATAACACATAACCGGTGGCGAGGGAGCTTGCTCCCGCTCGACTGCGCAGCAGTCGCAAAACCTGCAAACCTGCTATCGCGCTGAGAAGCAGGGGCCGCTTCGCAGCCCAGCGGGAGCAAGCTCCCTCGCCACAGAGTGTTGCGTGTGATCCGTTATTTGGCTTCGATACGGAAACCAAAGCGCGGAAAGTGCACATGCACCACGCCGCCACGCTCGTCTTCACGGCGAACGATGAGCTCTTCACTGCCGGCAAACAGCAATTCGCCTGCCACCGGATCGACGCCGTAATCGATAGCGGCAATCGCCACCTGCTGCCCGGGCTTGAACCCGTTCGGATCAACGAACTGCTCATCCGGCAACGCCGCCGGCGTCGCGTTACGCGCGACCTCCAATGCCTCGGCAGAGGACATCTCGCTCGCTGCGCCATGGCCGAAGACCAGCACCCGACCCAGCCACGCCGCAACCGCCGGATATTCATCCACCAGCGGCGCCGTCACGTGGGTCGCCTTGAGGAACCACAGCGGATGCGCCAGGGCGAAATCAGCAATCGATGGTTCGCCAAACAGGAAGTCCCCCTGCTCGCGCTGCAACTGCTGCTCCAGACGCGCCATGATCGTCGGCCACTGATGCTTGGCCTGCTCGGCGGACAGACGCGTGGCGCTGCCGCCGCTGAACAAACCGGCGCGGTCGGCGAGGAACGCCTTGATCGCTTCCGGCGGCAATTTGCCGAAACGCACGGCCACCGATTCCGGCTGGAACACCAGGCTCACCGCGTGTTGAAACACCACCGAGTCGGCCCACGCCGCAAAACTGGCGCTGGTCATTTCTTGGCCTTCGGGGAAAAACGCCGGCAGGGCTTTTTCCTGTTCCAGGCGTCGAGCAATCAGTGCAGTGTCGCAATATATGTCTGCGCCAATCTGCAGCACCGGGGTCTTGCGGTAGCCACCGGTCAGAGCGGTCAGATCCGGTTTCGGCATCACCGGCGAGATATGCACCGAGCGCCACGACAAGCCTTTGAACCCCAGCAGCAGGCGGGCCTTCTCGGCAAAGGGGGAGGTCGGGTAATGATGCAGAATCAACTCGGACATGCTCGGCTCCGCCGCTCAGATAGTGAGCCAGCAGCTTAGCGCGCATTTGCTTAGCAGCCTACAGATCTGCCTGATGGGAACCAATCAGTCAGATTGATAAGACGCCACCAGGCACTCTTTGGCGCTCTTCCTGAGTTTCTTGATCAAGCGTTCCTGGCGCAACGCATCGCTCTTGTCGCGGCACAGCTCGGTATAAACCAGCGCCATGGCCGGACTGGAGAGGAAGAACCGTGCGCCTTTGCCGCTTTGATGCTTGGCGAAACGGCGCACCGGATCATCGCTGATCCCGCAGTACAACGAGCCATTGGCGGCACGCACGAGGTAGACGAACCAGGATTTGCTCACGGGTTCGGCAACATCGACGGTTTTTTCGCTAAGGCTGGTCACTTCGGGATCTGAACGTGTAGGAAAACAGGCGGCGATCTTATCAGCGCCCGGCCTGAAATGCCTTCAGTCCCTTCAACGCTTGCGCGCGTACGGCGTTGCGCACCAGCGGCGTCCAGCCCAGCAGCAGGCCTTTGAAACCCAGTGCCTGACGCGACCAGCGCCACAGATCGAAGCGGTCGTGGTGCTCGCAGATCTTGCCGTCGCGGAAGACGAAACGCGCGTGGATATCGTTGATAACGATGTTGCCGGTCTGGCTGAACAGGTAGGTCGCGACCCAATGCGCGCCACCGGTACGCTCGTCGGCGCGGACGTTGTCGAAGGTCAGCGAGAAGTCTTTGGCGCGGGTGGTGAGCATGCGCCACATGTCGCCGGCATCGCGCCCGTGCAGCTCGCCAAAGGCCGGATCGCTGAACACGACATCGTCGGTGTAGCAGGCGGCCATGGCTTCGGCGTCGAGGCGCTGAAAGGCCTGGTAGAAGCGGGTGATCAGGGCGCTATGGGCTTCGCTCAAGGCAATCTCCAAAGAAATAGGTACAGATTGCCAGCACCATAATCCGCCGCGCCCAGAAACACTATCGGCAATACGCAAAACCCTTGTGGGAGCGAGCCTGCTCGCGATAGCGCCCTTGCAGTCGACATTGTGCTGACTGAAGCACCGCCATCGCGAGCAGGCTCACTCCTACAGTTTCAATAGCGTCAGATCTTTTCGCTTTGCACCTGCACATACAGCGCCCGTCCGGCACCCAGCCCGGCCAGGATTGCGCCGGCGCCAATAACGCCGAAAATCCAGCCCAGCGCATTCCAGCCGCCGGTCCAGTCATGCACCACGCCCACGGCGAACGGCCCCATCGACGCCAGCGTGTACCCGAAACCCTGGGACATGCTCGACAGGTTCGCCGCGACATGGGAATCGCGCGAACGCAGCACGATCAGCGTCAACGCCAGACTGAACGTCCCGCCCTGCCCCAGTCCGAGCAGAATCGCCCAGCCCCACAGGCCTTCGATCGGTGCGTACAGGCAGCCGAACAGGCCCGCCAGCGTCAGCGCCATGACCACGACGATCGCCAGACGCTGATCCTTGCCCCGGGTCGCCAGCCACGGCGCGGCCAGCGAACTGGCCAGTTGAATGATCACCGAACCGGACAGCACCAATCCTGCCTGGGTCGGTGTCAGCCCGCGTCCGATGAGGATCGACGGCAACCAGCCAAACACGATGTAGGCCAGCGATGACTGCAGGCCCATGTACAAGGTCACCTGCCAGGCCAGCGGATCACGCAGCAACCCGCGCACGCGATAGGCGACGTTGTGCGCGCCGTGCTTCGAGCCGACCTGAGGCAACCAGAACACCGCCGCCACCAAGGCTGGAATCACCCAGAAACCCAGGCCCATCGCCCAGCTGTTACCGAAGTGTTCACTCAGTGGCACGGTCGAACCCGCCGCCATTGCCGCGCCCAGACACAGGGCCATGGTGTAGACACCGGTCATGGTGCCGGCGTGTCTGGCGAAGTCGCGCTTGACGATGCCGGGCAGCAGCACGCCGACGATGCCGATGCTGGCGCCGCCGAGCACACTGCCGGCGAACAGGCCGATCTCACCAAAGTTGCTGCGCAGGATAATCCCGCCGGCCAGCGTCAGCAGAATCCCCAACACCACCCGTTCAGCGCCGAAACGTCGCGCCAGAATCGGCGCCAGCGGCGCGAACAGGCCCAGGCACAGCACCGGCAACGTAGTCAGCAATCCCGCCTGCGCCGCGGACAGCCCGAGACTCCTGGAGACCTCGCTGAGCAACGGCGCCATGCTCGACAGCGCCGGGCGCAGGTTCAATGCCACCAGAATCAGTCCGAGCAGCAACAGCCACGGACGTTTTACCAACGGGTGGCTTTGCTGCACCTGCTCGTCATCGGCTTCGGCATCAATCAGCAGCTCTTCCAGCTCGGTGGTGCGTTTCGACGCTGTGGATAACTCAGTGCGGGACATGGCTTTCTCGGTTTCAAGGTTCATTGATCAACTGCCTCGACAAGGCTTTGGCCCGTTCCGGGTCGCGTTGCTCGACCGCATCGAGCAGGTCGATATGCAGGTCGAACACTTCCTGGCGGCGCGGGGAGATATTCAGGGTCTGGCGCAATTGCGCGCCGACGATGCTGGAGAAATAGCGATACAGCTCGCTGAGAGTCGGGTTATGCGCGGCGTCGACCAGACGTCGATGGAACACCAGATCGCAGGCGATGTAGGTGTCGAGATCGCCGTGGTAATGGCTGCCGCTGGTGCCGAGCGCTTCGCGCAGTGCGGCCAGATCCTCATCGGTACGGCGCAACGCCGCCAGGCCGATGGCCTCGACTTCGAGGATGTGCCGGGTCTCCCGGGCCTGCTCCAGGGAACAGCGGGCCAACGCCTTCAGCGTATCCAGCGGGTCGACCACTGCACGCAGATAACTGCCGTCGCCCTGACGAATTTCGATCAATCCGGAAAACGCCAGAACGCGCATCGCTTCGCGCACCGTGTTGCGGCTGATGCCCAGCTCGGCGCATAGCTCAGGCTCGGTGGGCAGACGCTCGCCGACCTGCCAGACACCACTGTTGATGCGCTGACGCAGTTGGTCCAGAGCCTGATCGACCAGGGACCGCTTGATCAAAGGGGAAATTTCGGACATGAGCCTCGCCTTTTCATCCAATCATAGGATGAATTTTCCGACATGTTAGTCAGACCCATGTAGGACGGCAACCACCTAGGGTCAATCGGAGACACATGGAGCGGCATTTTCGATTGGTCAAAATTACCCTTTAAGGGTAATTTCAGGGACAGGGTTTTGGCTTCTTATGGAAAAGAACACACCCCATTACGACTTGGCGGTGATCAAGTCTGAAGTGAGGCGACTGGGTCAAAATGCTTTCACCAAAACTTCAGTAAGGTCAGCTGAGAAGCTCGGCTTCAACGTCAGCGAAATGCAGGAGATTGTTTTCGAGCTACAAACCAGGATGTTGTACAAATCGATGACTACCTATGACGATCATCGAATCTGGCAAGACGTGTATCACATCAATTCGCGAGATCAGGAGATTTACATCAAGGTGACATACCGCCCCGGCGGCAGCCCACCGGTGATCTCCTTTAAGGAGAAAAACCCATGAAAACCCAGCAATGTGTCAGCTGCGGGGCGCGTGAGGGAATGAGGCATTTTCAGGGGCGCGGCGAAACCCTGAGAGTCAAAGACATGGAGCGTCGTGTCGATAATCTTTCTGGATGGGAATGCCAGAAGTGCGGTGAGATCGAATGGGACCCCGACACCGACAGTGCGCAGCGGTATTGCAAAGCAGGTGATGAGTTGGTTATCGCTGCGAGGCATATGATTGGTGACGAGATGAAGCGTATCCGTCGCAAATTGCACCTGACGCAAAAAGAGACGGTACAACTGCTGTCTGGGGGTGGGCATAACGCATTTTCCCGCTATGAGCGCGGCGATGTATTGCCGCCCAAGGCGCTCATACTGTTGATGCGTTTATTGGATCGTTATCCGTACTTGCTAACCGATGTAAAGACTCTCGGCGAAGGTGCCGACTTGAGAGGTTTCGAGCACATCGTCCACAAAGAACACGAATCCCTCTCCGTGTCCTGAACCGTTCAGAAAAAACAAACCCGGCACATCGCCGGGTTGGTTTTTACTCATCCGCCATCAATGCAAAATCTGACTCAAGAACAACTTGGTCCGATCATTCTGCGGGTTATCGAAGAAGTCGTTCGGCGCTGCCTGCTCGACGATCTCGCCCTTGTCCATGAAAATCACGCGGTTCGCCACGGTGCGGGCGAAGCCCATTTCGTGGGTCACGCAGAGCATGGTCATGCCGTCTTCGGCCAGGCCGATCATGGTGTCGAGAACCTCTTTCACCATTTCCGGATCGAGTGCTGAAGTCGGTTCGTCGAACAGCATGATTTTCGGCTTCATGCACAAGGCGCGGGCGATCGCCACACGCTGCTGCTGACCGCCGGACAGTTGCCCCGGGTATTTGTGCGCCTGCTCCGGAATGCGTACGCGTTCCAGGTAATGCATGGCGATTTCCTCGGCCTTGCGCTTGGGCATCTTGCGCACCCACATCGGCGCCAGGGTGCAGTTCTGCAAAATGGTCAGGTGCGGGAACAGGTTGAAGTGCTGAAACACCATGCCGACTTCGCGGCGGATCGCTTCGATCTGCTTGAGGTCGTTGGTCAGTTCCACGCCATCGACGACGATGCGGCCCTGCTGGTGTTCTTCCAGACGATTCAGGCAACGAATCGTCGTGGATTTACCGGAACCCGACGGGCCGCACAGCACGATGCGTTCGCCCTGCCTGACGTTGAGGTTGATGTCTTTGAGTACGTGAAACTGGCCGTACCACTTGTTCACGCCCTGCATCTGGATGATGCCTTCCGGACCCACAGGCTTTTTGATTGCTTCGCTCATTTACAGAGAACTCCTAACGCTTGTGGCCAGTGTCGAGCTTGCGTTCCAGATGCATGGAATAGCGCGACATACCAAAACAGAAAATCCAGAACACCAGGGCGGCGAACACGTAGCCTTCGGTGGCCATGCCCAGCCATTTCGGGTCGGCGGCGGCTTGCTTGACGCTGTTGAGCAGGTCGAACAGGCCAATGATGATCACCAGGCTGGTGTCCTTGAACAGCGCAATGAACGTGTTGACGATGCCCGGAATCACCAGCTTCAAGGCCTGCGGCAAAATCACCAGGCCCATCGAACGCCAGTAACCGAGGCCCATCGCCGCAGCCGCTTCGTACTGCCCTTTGGGAATCGCTTGCAGACCGCCGCGCACCACTTCGGCGACGTAGGCCGACTGGAACAGGATCACCCCGATCAGCGCCCGCAGCAGTTTGTCGAAGTTCATGCCTTCGGGCAGGAACAGCGGCAGCATCACCGAGGACATGAACAGCACCGTGATCAACGGCACGCCGCGCCAGAATTCGATGAAGGTCACGCAGACCACTCGAATCGCCGGCATGTTCGAACGCCGCCCCAGCGCCAGTACGATGCCCAGCGGCAAAGCGCCGGCAATGCCGACGGTGGCGATCACCAGGGTCAGCATCAGCCCGCCCCACTGGCTGGTCGGCACGGTGGTCAGACCGAAACCGCCGTGCAACAAGGTGAAGGCGATGATCGGGTACAGCACCAGAAAGCTCAGGCCATAGACGGCTTTACGCGGCATCCGCGAGATGAACAGGGGTGCTGCGCCGATGACCGCCAGCCACACGGTCAGGTCGACGCGCCAGCGCAGTTCGGTCGGGTAATAACCGTACATGAACTGGCCGAACCGCTGCTGGATGAACACCCAGCAGGCGCCCTCCTTGGTGCAGTCGGCGCGGGTGGTGCCAACCCAGTTGGCATCGACGATCGCCCAACTGAGGATCGGAGGTACCACGAGATAAATCAGGTAGAACGCAAACAGCGTCAGCAGGGTGTTGAGCCAGCTGGAGAACATGTTCGCGCGCATCCACGCCACCACGCCGATGCTGCTGTTGGGTGGAGGCATGTCGGGTTTGAAAGTATGAGTACTCATGCGCTTTTCCTTACCGCTCGATCAGCGCAATGCGCTTGTTGTACCAGTTCATCAGCAGGGAAATGCTGATACTGATCGCCAGGTACACGCTCATGGTGATGGCAATCACTTCGATGGCCTGCCCGGTCTGGTTGAGCACGGTGCCAGCGAACAGCGAAACCATTTCCGGGTAACCGATACCGGCGGCCAGCGAGGAGTTTTTCGCCAGGTTGAGGTATTGGCTGGTCAGTGGCGGAATGATCACGCGCAAAGCTTGCGGGATGATCACCTTGCGCAGGGTCGGGCCGTTGCGCAGGCCAAGCGAACGCGCCGCTTCGGTCTGGCCATGGCTGACCGACTTGATCCCGGAACGCACGATTTCGGCGATGAATGCCGCGGTGTACACGGTGAGCGCGAGGGTCAAGGCCAGCAGTTCCGGGATCAGCACCCAGCCGCCGACAAAGTTGAAGCCCTTGAGCTCGGGCATTTCCCAGTGCAGCGGAGCGCCGAAGATCAGCGCGCACAAGGTCGGGATCACCAGCACAATTGCCAGGCCGGTCCAGAACTTGTGGAACGGTACACCGGTTTCTTCGAAGCGCTTGTTGGCCCAGCGGCACATCAGCACGATGCCGACGATCGCCAGCACGATGCTGACCACGAACGCCCAGAAGCCGTCAGCTGCAAGTGCGGCCGGCATGTTCAGGCCACGGCTGCTGACGAAGAAGGTGTCGCCGAAGTTATGGCTGTTGCGCGGCCCCGGCATGGTCAGGAATACCGCGAAGTACCAGAACAGGATCTGCAGCAGTGGCGGAATGTTGCGGAACACTTCCACATATACCGTCGCCAGTTTGGCGATGATCCAGTTCTGCGACAGGCGCGCCACGCCGACGATGAAACCGAGAATCGTCGCCAGAATCACGCCGATAAAGGTTACCAACAGGGTGTTGAGCAGGCCGATGACAAACACCCGCGCGTAGCTGTCCGCTTCGGTGTAGTCGATCAGGTGTTGAGCGATGCCGAACCCGGCACTGCGCTCCAGAAAGCTGAAACCGGAAGTGATGCCCCGGTGCTGAAGGTTGGTTTGCGTATTGTCGAACAGGTACCAGCCAAGCGAGACCACCGCCACAACCGTGATGATCTGGAATAGCCACGCACGCACTCGTGGATCGCTGAGGCTGAGCCTCTGCTTTGGTGCGCCGATAGAATTTTGCATGAAGTGCCCCGAAAGAAATGGAACAAGAACATCACCCGGCGGTTGGCCCGCCGGGTGATAGAACCATTAGCGCACTGGTGGTGCGTACTGAATGCCGCCGTTGTTCCACAGGGCGTTCAGGCCACGGTCGATTTCCAGCGGAGTGCTCTTGCCGAGGTTTTTCTCGAAGATTTCACCGTAGTTGCCGACTTGCTTGACGATCTGCACAACCCAGTCTTTCGGCAGTTTCAGGTCTTTGCCGTATTCTCCGTCAGCGCCGAGCATACGGGCCACGTCCGGGTTCTTGGTCGACTTGGCTTCAGCTTCGACGTTCTTCGAAGTGATGCCGGCTTCTTCGGCATTGAGCAGCGCGTAGCCGACCCAACGCACGATCGCCAGCCACTCGTCGTCGCCATTACGTACGACCGGGCCCAGTGGCTCCTTGGAAATGGTTTCCGGCAGAACCACGTAGTCCTTCGGCGAGGCCAGCTTGCTGCGCTGGGCGAACAGCTGGGACTTGTCGGAGGTCAGCACGTCGCAACGACCGGATTCCAGCGACTTGGCGCTTTCATCGGAGGTGTCGAAGGTGATCGGGGTGTATTTCAGACCGTTGCCACGGAAGTAGTCGGAAACGTTCAGCTCGGTGGTGGTACCGGCCTGGATGCAGATGGTCGCGCCGTCGAGCTCTTTGGCACTTTTCACGCCCAGCTTGTTGTTCACCAGGAAGCCGATGCCGTCGTAGTAGGTAATGAAGCCCGGAAATTTCAGACCCATGCCCGCGTCACGGGAGCTGGTCATGGTGGTGTTGCGCGACAGGATGTCGATCTCGCCGGACTGCAGCGCGGTGAAGCGCTCCTTGGCGTTCAACTGGCTGAACTTGACCTTGTTGGCGTCGCCGAAAACGGCAGCGGCCACAGCGCGGCAGACGTCGGCGTCGATGCCGAGGATCTTGCCGGTCGCATCCGGTACCGAGAAGCCCGGCAGACCGTCGCTCACGCCACACTGCACGAAACCTTTTTTCTGTACCGCATCCAGGGTTGCACCCGCCTGAGCGAACCCGCTGACACCGAGTACTGCTGCAGCAGTCACGACCGCCAGAGTGGATTTCAACATCTTCATTCAAACCTCCAGTTTTGCTCTTGTTGTGTCGGAGCTTGAGTCCTGTCGCACCCTTTTGAGGCGTTGTTGACCCGTGTTGGCTTTTTTTGGGGTCAACCGACGTAAGACCTTCGCTATGAGTCTAGTAGGAGAAGATCCACATCATGGATCACTCACTTCTCACCAATCGGCCGAACGGGCTGTAGCCCTTTCACGTTCGCTAAGCCCGTAGCGGCCATTGGCGAACATCCATCACCGGATTCGTTGCTATCCCATCGCGCGACTGACACTGATAGTGTTACCGCCGCGCAACGGATGCTTCGTACGCAAAGCTTCATAGCAAAGGCCGTACCACACCGCTTGCCGAAGTCATTGCGCGACACGTCAATAGCTAAACTTGTAACCTTGCGACATCTTGTTAACGGATCAACCGGGCGCGCACTTCAATCACGCACTCAATGAGAGCGCCCGCACATTTTTGGAGCAGACATGACCGAGCCCTTGATTCTTCAGCCTGTTAAGCCCGCGGATGCCTGCGTGATCTGGCTGCACGGCCTCGGCGCCGACCGTTACGACTTCCTGCCGGTCGCCGAGGCGCTGCAGGAAAGCCTGCTGAGCACACGTTTTGTGCTGCCCCAGGCACCCACTCTTCCAGTGACGATAAATGGCGGATATGCCATGCCCAGCTGGTACGACATCAAGGCCATGAGCCCGGCCCGGGCGATTGACCGTGACCAGTTGGAAGCGTCGGCAGATCGCATCATCGAACTGATCGAAAGCGAACGCGCCAGCGGAATAGACGCCTCGCGGATCTTTCTGGCCGGATTCTCCCAGGGCGGCGCCGTGGTATTGCACACCGCTTTCCTGAAATGGCAGGGGCCGTTGGGTGGGGTGCTGGCGTTGTCGACATATGCGCCGACCTTCACTGACGAGATGGAGCTTTGCGCCAGTCAGCAGCGCATTCCTGCGCTGTGTCTGCACGGTCAGTTCGATGGGGTGGTGCAGAACTCGATGGGGCGCAGTGCCTATGAGCATTTGGTGAAGCATGGTGTCACCGTGACATGGCAGGAATACCCAATGGAGCACGAAGTGTTACCTGAAGAGATTCGCGACATCGGCGTCTGGTTGAGCGAACTCCTGCGCTGATTGGCGACCAATCCCTGCCCTTTGATCCCTCCTACTACGCCGCGCCCGTTTCTTGCATTACACTGGCCGGCGTACATTCCTTAACCAATTGATGAGATGACCGTGCTCAAAGCACTCAAGAAAATGTTCGGTAAAAGCGAGGCTGAGCAGCTCGCGCCAGTTTCCAGCGCGCCGTCGCACGCCCCCGGTCATCGCACCGATGCCCCACAGGCCGACCGCCCCGCTCCCGCAGCCACACCGAAGCCAGAAGAAAAACCCGCTACGGCCGCGCCAATTGCCGCCGAGCCTGCGCGCAGCGAAACGCCGAAACCGGCCAGACCGCGTCGCGAACCGAAGCCCAAGACAGCGGTAATTCCCTGGAAACTCGAAGACTTCGTCGTCGAGCCGCAGGAAGGCAAAACCCGCTTTCACGATTTCAAGCTCGCCCCGGAACTGATGCACGCCATCCAGGACCTGGGCTTTCCTTACTGCACGCCGATCCAGGCGCAGGTGCTGGGCTTCACCCTCGCTGGCAAAGACGCCATCGGCCGTGCGCAGACCGGCACCGGCAAGACCGCCGCGTTCCTGATCTCGATCATCACCCAACTGCTGCAGACGCCGCCGCCCAAAGAGCGCTACATGGGCGAACCGCGCGCGTTGATCATCGCGCCGACCCGCGAACTGGTGGTGCAGATCGCCAAGGACGCCGCAGACCTGACCAAGTACACCGGCCTCAACGTGATGACGTTCGTCGGCGGCATGGACTTCGACAAACAGCTCAAGCACCTCGAAGCGCGCTATTGCGACATTCTCGTCGCGACCCCGGGCCGCTTGCTCGACTTCAACCAGCGCGGCGACGTGCATCTGGACATGGTCGAAGTGATGGTGCTGGACGAAGCCGACCGCATGCTCGACATGGGTTTCATCCCGCAGGTTCGGCAGATCATTCGTCAGACCCCGCCGAAGTCCGAGCGCCAGACCTTGCTGTTCTCCGCGACCTTTACCGAAGACGTGATGAACCTTGCCAAGCAATGGACCACGGATCCGGCGATCGTCGAAATCGAAATCACCAACGTCGCCAATGAGAACGTCGAGCAGCACATCTACGCCGTGGCCGCCGCCGACAAATACAAACTGCTCTACAACCTGGTCAACGACAACGGTTGGGAGCGGGTCATCGTGTTTGCCAACCGCAAGGACGAAGTGCGCCGCATCGAGGAGCGCCTGGTGCGTGACGGCATCAACGCCGCGCAATTGTCCGGTGACGTGCCGCAGCACAAACGCATCAAGACCCTCGAAGGTTTCCGCGAAGGCAAGATTCGCGTGCTGGTGGCCACCGATGTCGCCGGTCGCGGCATCCACATCGACGGTATCAGCCACGTGATCAACTTCACCCTGCCGGAAGTGCCGGACGATTACGTGCACCGCATCGGCCGTACCGGTCGCGCCGGCGCTGACGGTGTGTCGATCAGCTTCGCCGGTGAGGACGACTCCTATCAGTTGCCGTCCATCGAAGAAAAACTCGGTCGCAAGATCAGCTGCGAAACACCGCCGACGCATCTGCTCCGCGCGGTTGAGCGCAAGCGCCCACAATAAGCCTCGCGATACGAAAAAGCGCAGCCGGAAACGGACTGCGCTTTTTTTACGCCCGACGGTTGCTCGCCAGAACTAAAAGTCCATAATGGAAAAATAAGTTTATCTTTGGAGAGCGAGATGTCCGGTACCCCGTACGTGATCGATCAAGCCCTGGCCCGTGATCTACTGACGCGAATCGACGTGCCGCAGATCCTGCGCAAACTGTTCCGTGATCTGGCGGCCGGTAACGCCGTGCAGCCAGCTCAGCAGTTAGTGGAATTCCCACAGGGCGCCGGCGACTTCATCAATTATCTGGGCGTGCTGGCCGAGGACGGCGTGTACGGCGTGAAGACTTCGCCGTATATCGTTCGTGAGCAGGGTGCGCTGGTGACGGCGTGGACATTGTTGATGTCGATGAAAACCGGCCAACCGCTACTGCTCTGCGATGCCGGCGAACTGACCACCGCGCGCACCGCCGCGACCACGGCAGTGGCGGTTGACGCCCTCGCACCGGCGAATGCCCAACGACTGGCGATCATCGGCAGCGGGAAAGTCGCTCAGGCGCATCTGCATTACGTCAAAACCTTGCGCGAATGGCAAAGCATCAGCGTGTACTCGCCGTCGCTGCTGGAAGATCCTGAGATACAGGCCGTGTTGAGGACCATCGCGCCGCAACTGAAGATTGCCGACAGCCGCGAGGCCGCTATCGCCGAAGCTGACGTGATCATGCTCTGCACCTCGTCTGCCGGGCCGGTGATCGATCCTGCCGAATTGAGCAAACCGGCGCTGATCACCTCGATCAGCACCAACGCCCCCCGCGCACATGAAGTGCCGCCGGGCAGCCTCAACGACATGCAGGTGTTCTGCGACTATCGTCAGACCACGCCGGGGTCGGCGGGTGAGATGTTGATTGCCGCTGAGCAACATGGATGGCACAAGGAATCGATTGTGGGCGATCTGGCGGATTTGCTCAGCGACAAAGTCCTGCGCCCTGATTACCAGCGGCATGTGTTTTTCCGTTCGATCGGTCTGGGCCTAGAAGACATTGCCTTGGCCAATGCCGTTTATCACCTCACCACAAATCCCTTGTAGGAGTGAGCCTGCTCGCGATAGCGGTCTGACATTCGATATTGATGTCGGCTGATCGACCGCTATCGCGAGCAGGCTCACTCCTACAGGGGGCGACGTCATTTCTGGATATCGCGTACACACCGGAGAGTTTCATGAACCACGCAGATTTCATCATCATCGGCGGCGGGATTGCCGGCGCTTCCACCGGGTTCTGGCTGGCGCCGCACGGCAAAGTGATCGTGCTCGAACGTGAAACCCATCCCGGCTATCACTCCACCGGTCGTTCCGCCGCGCTGTACACCGCCGCCTACGGCACCGCTCAGGTACGCGCACTCACTCAGGCCAGCCGCGCGTTCTTCGACAATCCTCCCAGCGGCTTCTGCGAGCATCCGCTACTGACCCCACGCGGCGAAATGACCGTCGACTTCATCGGCGACCCTGCCGAACTGAACAACCAATACCTCAGCGCCAAAGCCACCGTGCCGCAGATGCAGCTGCTCAGCGCCGACGAAGCCTGCGCACGCCTGCCGATCCTGCGCCGGGATAAAGTCCACGGTGCGATCTACGATCCTTCGGCGTGCGACATCGACACCGACGCGCTGCATCAGGGCTACCTGCGCGGCATCCGGCGCAACCACGGCGAAGTCCACACCGATTGCGAAGTGCTTGGCCTGGATCGCGATGCCGATGGCCTGTGGATCGTGCAAACCAACGGCGAGACGTTCAGCGCACCGGTGCTGATCAACGCCGCCGGTGCCTGGGCCGACAGGATCGGCGCCCTGGCCGGTGCGCAGCCGCTGGGTCTGCAACCGAAACGTCGTGCTGCGTTTATCTTTGCCGGTCCTGAAGGCGTGGATATTCATCACTGGCCGATGCTGGTCAGCCTCGACGAATCCTTCTACATGAAGCCCGACGCCGGCATGTTCCTCGGCTCGCCGGCCAACGCCGACCCGGTTGAACCGCACGACGTGCAGCCGGAAGAACTCGACATCGCCATGGGTATTTATCAGATCGAAGAAGCCACCACACTGACCATCCGCCGCCCGACCCGCACCTGGGCCGGGCTGCGCAGTTTCGTTGCCGACGGTGATCTGCTCAGCGGTTTCGATTCAAAAGTGCCGGGGCTGTTCTGGGTTGCGGCACAGGGCGGTTACGGCATTCAGACGTCGCCGGCGATGGGTCAGGCCAGTGCGGCGCTGGTGCGCGGCGAGCCGTTCCCCGAGCAGCTGCAGCAATTCGGTCTGGACAGCGCCATGCTCTCCCCCGCCCGACTGGGGTGATCGCATCGACTCGCCCAAGAGATTGCGGCACACTCGCAGCGCCCCGGCACATGGGGCGCTGACGCTGCCTGGAGTTCCACTGTCATGACCGCCCCCGAATTCGACCCGGCGCTGGATAACTTCCGCGCCATCGCCGATGCCATCGCCACGCTGTTCTTTCCCCATGCCGAGGTGGTGCTGCACGACCTGCGCACGCAGAAGGTCGACTACATCGCCAACAACCTGTCCAAGCGTGAAATCGGCGACGACTCCTCGCTGGAAGACATGCTCAGCGAGGAGGTCAGCGAAAGAAACATCGGCCCGTACGAAAAGCTCAACTGGGACGGTCAGAAGATTCGCAGCCTGAGCACTGTGCTGCGCGACAGTGAAGATCGACCGCTCGCAGTGCTGTGCATCAATCTGAATATTTCCCTGTTCGAGAACGCCAAAGCGGCACTCGACCTGTTTCTGTCGCCGAGCAAACTGATTCCGCAGCCGGACTCACTGTTCCGTGATGACTGGCAGGAACGCATCAACACCTTCCTCCACGCGTGGCTGCGCGAGCGGCAGTTGAGCCTGAACCTGCTGACCCGTGATCACAAACGCGAACTGGTGCTGGCGCTGCACGCCGAGGGCGCGTTCAAGGGCAAAAGCGCCTCGAACTACGTGGCCAATGTGCTGAACATGGGCCGGGCGACGGTGTACAAGCATTTGAAGGAATTGAAGGGCTGAAAAGCAAAAGATCGCAGCCTTCGGCAGCTCCTACAGGAGAGCGCATTCCCATGTAGGAGCTGCCGAAGGCTGCGATCTTTTTATCAGTCGCCGTAGATATCGGTCTTGAAATACTTCTGGGAAATCTTCTGATACTCGCCACTCGCGCGAATCCCGTCGATGGCGCTGTTCAACTGGCTGACCAGCTCGGCATTGCCCTTGCGCACCGCAATCCCCGCGCCTTCACCGACATACTTGGGATCCTTCAACTCCGGACCGACAAACGCATAACCCTTGCCGCGGGGCATCGACAGGAAGTCATTGAGCGGAATGGTGTCGGCGAAAATCGCATCGAGGCGCCCCGCCGCCAGGTCCATGTAGATTTCTTCGTTATTGCTGTAGCGCTTGACGTTGATGCCCTTGGGTTCGAACACCTCGGTGGCATAACGATCAGTGGTGGTCGCACGCTGCACGCCAACATTCTTGCCTTTGAGGCTGGCGTACTGATCATCGACGCTGGCGCCTTCCTTCATCACCAGGCGCGAGGATGTGAAGTAGTACTTATGGCTGAAATCCACTGACTTCTTGCGATCTTCGTTGATGGTCATCGACGACAGCGCCATGTCGATCTTCTTCACTTTCAGCGAAGGAATCAGCCCGTCGAACTCACCTTCGACCCACACACACTTGACCTTCATCTGCGCACACAAGGCATTGCCGATGTCGTAGTCGAAACCGACGATTTCACCCTTGTCGGTTTTCGACGCGAACGGCGGATAGGCCGCTTCGATGCCGATGCGCAGGGTTTTCTCGGCGGCGAACACGCTGGCGGAGGCCAACAGGCTGAGGGCCAGACCGGTGATGAGGGGAAGTTTCTTCATGTTCGTTCTCTCGCGAAGTTGTTGTTGGTTTGGCAAGAAAGCAGCTACAAGCGGCAAGCTATTAGCTGCAAGACAGAAGCTTTTTTTGTACTTGGAAATCCATACTGGACTCTCAGGTACAAATCGTCAATCGGGTAGAGAGGGAGGATTTCGGTGTTGCAGATGACGCCTTCGCGAGCAGGCTCACTCCTACATTTGCAATGCGTTCCCCTGTAGGAGTGAGCCTGCTCGCGATAGCGGATTTGAGGGCAATACAGAACTTACTTCTTCCAGCGATCCGCAGCCACATGATCACTGTCCCGCCCCTCAACCCAACGGGGCCCATCGCTGGTGTTTTCTTTCTTCCAGAACGGCGCGCGGGTTTTCAGGTAGTCCATGACGAACGCGCAGGCATCGAACGCGGCCTGGCGATGGGCGCTGGCGGCGCCGACGAAGACGATCGGCTCGCCCGGCTCCAGCGCGCCGATGCGGTGCAGCACTTCCAGTTTCAGCAGCGGCCAGCGCTGCTGCGCTTCGACAGCGATCTTGCCGAGGGCTTTTTCGGTCATGCCCGGGTAGTGCTCGAGAAACATCCCCGCGACGTCGAGCCCGTCGTTGAAGTCGCGCACGTAACCGACAAAGCTCACCACCGCACCGACGCCCACATTGGCCGCGTGCATCGCATTGACTTCAGCGCCCGGATCGAACGGCATGGCCTGCACGCGAATCGCCATGTTCAGCCCCCGGTCACAGTTGGAAAAAACGCCACTTCGTCGCCATCGGTCACTGGCTCGTCAAGCTGACAAAGATCCTCGTTGCGTGCGCACATCAGGTTCTGCTCGCTCAACACCTCAGCGCCATCACGTTGCGCCAACAATGCGCGAACGTCATCGACGCTAGCGAAATCGCCTTCAACCACGACTGAATCCACGCCCAGCGCCTCGCGGTAACGGGCAAAAAACTTCACGGTCAGTTTCATGCCGGCTCCGCTTGGAAATGGCCGCTCTTGCCGCCGACTTTTTCCAGCAGACGCACGCTTTCGATGGTCATGCCACGATCGACGGCTTTGCACATGTCATAGATGGTCAGGGCGGCGACACTGGCGGCGGTCAGCGCCTCCATTTCGACGCCGGTCTGCCCGGACAACTTGCAGCGGGCGACGATGCGCACGCTGTCTTCGCCTTCGGCGCTGAGTTCGACTTTGACGCCCGTCAGCATCAGCGGATGGCACAGCGGAATCAGATCGCTGGTTTTCTTCGCTGCCTGAATCCCGGCAATGCGTGCCACGGCGAACACATCACCTTTGGGATGGCCGCCGCTGACGATCATCTGCAGGGTTTCAGGGAGCATGCGCACCAGCGCTTGAGCCGTCGCTTCACGGAACGTCACGGCTTTTTCAGTGACGTCGACCATGTTGGCGCGACCTTGGGAATCGAGATGAGTCAGCACGGGATTACTCCTGATCAGGAGCGTGGATTGTAAACCTGTGGGTCAGATATCCGCATCACTGATTATGAAATCACCGCTATCACCTGTAGGAGTGAGCCTGCTCGCGATAGCGGTCTGGTATTCAACATTGATGTCGACTGATCGACCGCTATCGCGAGCAGGCTCACTCCTACATTTTGATTTGCATAGGCCATAAAAACGGGCGGCCGACTGGCCGCCCGGTTTTGGGTGAAGGATTACAAATGCGATTCGGCGTATTCGGCCAGGATCGAGCGAGGCACCCCTTGCAGGGTGATGTGCACACCGTTGGGGAAATCCTTGAAGCGTTCGGTCAGGTAGGTCAGCCCGGAGCTGGTCGCGGACAGGTAAGGGGTATCGATCTGTGCCAGGTTACCCAGGCACACCACTTTGGAACCGGCGCCGGCACGGGTGATGATGGTCTTCATCTGGTGCGGCGTGAGGTTCTGGCATTCGTCGATCAGGATCAGGCTCTGCTGGAAGCTGCGACCGCGAATGTAGTTGAGCGATTTGAACTGCAACGGCACTTTGCTGAGGATGTAGTCGACGCTGCCATGGGTGTTCTCGTCATCCATGTGCAAGGCTTCGAGGTTGTCGGTGATGGCGCCCAGCCAAGGCTCCATTTTTTCCGCTTCGGTGCCGGGCAGGAAACCGATTTCCTGATCCAGACCCTGCACGCTGCGGGTGGCGATGATGCGGCGGTAGCGCTTGCTGACCATGGTCTGCTCGATCGCAGCGGCCAGCGCCAGGATGGTTTTACCCGAACCGGCGGCGCCGGACAGGTTGACCAGATGAATGTCCGGATCAAGCAACGCGTACAGCGCCAGACTCTGATAGATGTCGCGCGGCTTCAGCCCCCACGCCTCCTGATGCAGCAGCGGTTCCTGATGCAGGTCGAGGATCAGCAGTTTGTCTTCCTGGATTTCCTTGATCCAGCCGACAAAGCCCTGCTCGTCGATAATGAATTCGTTGATATGCACTGCTGGCAGGTTGTCGATCAACTGCACCTGGTGCCAGGTGCGGCCATGGTCCTGGCGGGTTTCGACCTTGCTCACGCGGTCCCAGAAGGAGCCGGTCATGTTGTGGTAGCCATTGGGCAGCAGGGACACGTCATCGACCAATTGGTCGGTGCTGTAGTCCTCGGCGTCGATGCCGCAGGCGCGCGCCTTGAGGCGCATGTTGATGTCTTTGGTGACCAGCACCACCGGTTTCTGCGGATCGCGAGTGTGCAGATCGATCAGTTGGTTGATGATTTTGTTGTCGTTCAGGTGCTCGGGCAGAATCAGATTCGACTCGGCCTGCTTGCTCATCAGAATTGACAGCAAGCCCTTCGGCCCGCCCTTGCCACGCTGGATCGGCACACCGAGCTCAACATCTTCGGGAGACGCGTCGCCCAGGGTCTTGTCGATCAGGCGGATCGCCTGGCGGCATTCGGCGGCCACGCTGTGATGGCCGCTCTTGAGCTTGTCCAGCTCTTCCAGCACGGTCATCGGGATGGCGACGTGGTGTTCTTCGAAATTCAGCAGGGCATTTGGATCGTGAATCAATACGTTGGTATCGAGTACATACAGGATTGGCTGGTTGGAGGAAGGGCTGCGTCCGTGATCATCCATACTCGGTCACCTATGTGGGAGCCATTCGACGCAATACCGTGACAGTGCTGCGCCTCGAGGTGACTGCCGAATTCATCCACGAGGGCCTGGATGAACTGCACACAATAGGAGTCTGGGAAGACGCCACCTGTGTTGCAGGTTTCGGCGGTCTGTCTTCGTAATACTCCAAAACCGATGACATAAAAAAGTACTTTGACGGTTTTTTTAAGTTTATTTTGCAGAGTGACGAAAAGGCCTTGGCGGACTCCCCAGACACCGCTAAAGTCGGAAGTCCGCCTGCATCGAATTCCCGTCAAAAATCACCCCAAGCCCAATGTTTCCGGGCTTTGTTTAGTTTCTCAACGAAACGCGTCCTGGCAGTCTTCCCAACCGATACCGCTCTGCGCAGTCTGGGTGATCAGCCACGGCAGCGAAGTCTTCACGGCGTCCTGTTTCATGTTGAAATTGATCACCCCGTGACGCCACAACAGCATCAGGGTCAACACCCGCTGCGCGCTGGCCGGGCCCTTGAGCTTGCCCGCGCCGTCTTGAGCATCGATGTCCCACAGCGCCACTTGCAGGCCCTGGGTATTGAAGAAACCTTGCGCGTCGCTGCGGCGCTGGCCATCCGGCGGACGGAACAGCGGCACGAAGTTTTCCGGCAGTTTGTTCTTCACCAGATCGGCGCTGCGCCGTACCGAATCCTGCCAGTCCTGCCAATGGCTGTGGGAGCGGAATTCCCAGCCCTGCACGCCAACGCACTGCCGGGAGAAGCTCGCTTGCAGGCTGCTGACCGAACGGCCGGCGAGCCGCGCCTGGATATCCTTGCCCAAGACGAAAAATGTTCCGCTCAGATTCGATTTACGCAGATATTCGGTCAGCCAGTCGGTGTTGTCCGGTTGCAGGTTGGCGGCGCTGTCGAAAGTCAGCAGAAACAGCCGGTCGTGCATGTCTTCGCCGTTACGCTCGTAGTCACCGAAACGATCGAATTCATTGCTGGTTTGCGGCGACAGCGCGGCCTTGCGCATCAGCTCGTCCAGATACTGCAAATGGAAGATCCGGCTCGGCTCGGCCCATTTGGTGTAATAACTGTCGTCGCTGACCACGAACTTGGCGGCCTGCTCGCGCAGAGTCGGCAGGTCTTCGACGAGGAAGCAGAACGAGGCGTCCTGATCGCAGCTTTGCTGGGCGTGATTGTAATTGGTCAGCAAGCGCTGCCAGAGACGCTGGCGCAACTGATTGATCGCATCGATATTGACCGTGCGCAGGCCCAGGCGCTGGGCGAGTGCCGCCTCGTCGATGGATTCGGTGCCGAGCAGGCCGCGAGCGAACATGAGGATTTCCGCCCGAGACGCGACGTCGAACAAGGTCGGATTGCTCAACTGCTCCGGCCAGGTCGTGCGGTCCAGCGTCGCCGCATCGCCGGGCGCCGCCAAGGCCGCGTAGCTCAGCAGCCACGCGGTGAATAAAAGAACAATGCGCAAAGGGATGCCTCCATAACAAAACCCGCGCGGCACTATATCGCGGGTGGATCAAAACAAAGATCAAAAGATCGCAGCCTTCGGCAGCTCCTACCTGTCCCCATTGAATTCATTGCGGTTTCATCTCGAGCGCAATCTGTAGGAGCTGCCGAAGGCTGCGATCTTGTTCCATGACACCACCGATCACCTATCACGCTCATAGCTGGAGTCAACAAGGACAACCCCCTAGAATCGCCCCCACGATTAAAGGAGACGACTTCATGCTGATGGTGATTTCCCCCGCCAAGACTCTCGACTACGAAACACCGCCGGCGACCCAGCGCTTCACCCAGCCGCAATACCTCGACCATTCCCAGGAGTTGATCCAGCAGCTGCGCGAGCTGAGCCCGGCGCAGATCAGCGAATTGATGCACGTGTCCGACAAGATCGGTGGCCTCAATGCCGCGCGATTCGGCAGCTGGACGCCAGCCTTTACCCCAGAGAACGCCAAGCAGGCCCTGCTCGCATTCAAGGGTGACGTGTATACCGGCCTTGACGCTCAATCCTTCAGCGAGGCGCAATTCGATTACGCGCAAAAGCACTTGCGCATGCTCTCCGGCCTTTATGGCCTGCTGCGCCCGCTGGACCTGATGCAACCGTATCGTCTGGAAATGGGCACCAAACTGGCCAACGCCCGTGGCAAGGATCTGTATGCGTTCTGGGGCACGCGCATCAGCGAATGGCTGAATGAGGCGCTGGCCGAGCAAGGCGATGACGTGCTGCTCAACCTTGCATCAAACGAGTACTTTTCCGCGGTCAAGCGCAACGCTCTGAAGGCGCGGATCATCAACACCGAGTTCAAGGACCAGAAGAACGGCCAGTACAAAATCATCAGTTTCTACGCGAAGAAAGCGCGCGGCCTGATGAGCCGTTTTGTGATTCAGGAACGCATCAACGACCCGGCTCAGCTCAAGCAGTTCAATGTGCAGGGTTATCGCTACAGCGCCGAGCAATCGAAACCCGACAATCTGGTGTTTTTACGCGACCACGCCCCGGAATAAAGCATGCCCTTTGCACGACTCTTTTCTCTGGGAGTCGTGCAGTCCGCCCGAAGTCAAAATCCCCCCGCAGCATATCGCCAATTTCATGGCGCCAATAAAACCACGACCTGTTTTCTAATTTTAGTTTCACTCGACACTCAAGTTTTTTTTCAGTAGTGGCACCTAAATTTTTTACCCGTAGTGGCACAAAACTATCGACCCCGTTTTCACCTCGATCAATAAAGGCCCAAGTCGCTAGTGCTATCAATTTGCTCTCAGTGCCATCTTGGTCAATATTTCAAAAAATTTCGGGTGGCACGATGAGCGGGCTGGAACTATGTCCAAATGCGTTGCTCATACCACCGGTAACGATTCTCGCCGAGTTTGTACGAGATAACTTACGCAGAGCTGATAGCCATGTAACCAAGTTGTCACACCAACTTGCCTGAGTGACTAACGAGTCTCAAAACAATCGAAGGACAGGAGATACGCACCATTAATATCCCCTACTAAGGCCAAGGCCGCGCCCCTATAAACGTGCTCGCCTGAGCACCTAACTGCTTGATTTACGGGCCCCCTACCCGACGTCGAGCAGGCTACATAACTGCACAAGAGTCTTCCCGCACGGAAGATCGGCTGCATAACAGGGCAAGTCATAACAACAAGGCCTAGTTGCGCACTTCTTGAGTGCATTTATTAGACACTCGGAACTTTGTATGCCTGCACACGGCATTGTGGCGCCTGTAAGCCGCACTTTCGAGTGCACTAGTGACCGCTGAACACCATTAACTCCGGCCATCTAAGGCCAGATATATACAGAGGTAATTGCGATGCGCATCAGCATATTTGGTTTGGGTTACGTTGGCGCAGTATGTGCCGGTTGCCTGTCTGCACGGGGCCATGACGTAGTTGGCGTCGACGTTGCCAAAGACAAGATCGACATGATTAACGCCGGCAAATCGCCAATCGTTGAACCGGGCCTGGGCGAACTTCTGCAACAGGGCGTCCAGACCGCTCGTCTGCGCGGTACGACCAACTTCGCCGAGGCGATTCGTGATACTGACCTGTCGATGATCTGCGTCGGCACGCCAAGCAAAAAGAACGGCGACCTGGAACTGAACTACATCGAGGCCGTGTGCCGCGAGATCGGTTTTGTCCTGCGTGAAAAAACCACCCGTCACACCATCGTCGTACGCAGCACCGTGCTGCCAGGCACCGTGGCCAACGTGGTAATCCCGATTCTGGAAGACTGCTCGGGCAAGAAGGCTGGCGTCGATTTCGGCGTAGCGGTCAACCCGGAATTCCTGCGTGAATCCACCGCCATCGCCGACTACGATCACCCACCGATGACCGTCATCGGCGAGTTCGATACCGCGTCGGGCGACGTTCTGCAATCGCTGTACGAAGAACTCGACGCACCGATCATCCGCAAGGACATCGCCGTTGCCGAGATGATCAAGTACACCTGCAACGTCTGGCACGCCACCAAAGTGACCTTCGCCAACGAGATCGGCAACATCGCCAAAGCGGTCGGCGTCGATGGCCGTGAAGTGATGGACGTGGTCTGCCAGGACAAGACACTGAACCTGTCCCAGTACTACATGCGCCCGGGCTTCGCTTTCGGCGGTTCGTGCCTGCCCAAGGACGTACGTGCGCTGACCTACCGCGCCGGCTCCCTGGACGTCGAAGCACCGCTGCTCAACTCGCTGATGCGCAGCAACGAATCGCAAGTGCAGAACGCTTTCGACATCGTTGAAAGCCATGACAAACGCAAAGTCGCCCTGCTCGGTCTGAGCTTCAAGGCCGGCACCGACGACCTGCGCGAAAGCCCGCTGGTCGAACTGGCGGAAATGCTGATCGGCAAGGGCTACGACCTGAGCATCTACGACAGCAACGTCGAGTACGCCCGCGTCCACGGTGCGAACAAGGACTACATCGAATCGAAGATTCCGCACGTGTCGTCCCTGCTCAACTCGGACTTCGACTCGGTGATCAACAACTCCGACGTGATCATCCTCGGTAACCGCGACGAGAAATTCCGTTCGCTGGCCCACGAAGCGCCGCAAGGCAAGCAAGTCATCGACCTGGTGGGCTTCATGTCCAAAGCCACCAGCGCCGGTAGCCGCACCGAAGGCATCTGCTGGTAAAGCAGCCCTAAGCGACAAGCCTCGAGCTGCAAGCCAAAGCGTTTCGCTTGCAGCTCGAAGCTTGCGGCTTGAAGCCTTCTCACCTTCGGATGACGGTTATGACCAAGCTCAAACATTTTTTTCTGCAATCAGCCGGCTGGCTTTTTTATCTCAGTCTGCTGATGGGCCTGGCCTTGATGCTGCCCACGTCCACATTCGACTCCGAGTCGAAGGACTTCATTTTCCTGATTGGCGCCGTGGGTATCTGGCGCTACTCGATGGGTGCAACGCACTTTGTGCGCGGCATGATTTTTCTCTACATCGTTTACCCGCACCTGCGTCGCAAAGTACGCAAGCTGGGTAAAGCGGCCGACCCGTCGCATGTGTTTCTGATGGTCACCAGCTTCCGTATTGACGCGCTGACAACCGCGCAGGTCTACAGCTCGGTGATCCGCGAAGCCATCGACTGCGAACTGCCGACCACCATTGTCTGCTCGATCGTGGAAATGTCCGACGAGTTGCTGGTCAAGGCACTGTGGGCGCGGATGAATCCGCCGGAGCGAGTCAAGCTCGACTTCGTACGCATTCCCGGCACCGGCAAGCGCGATGGTCTGGCGTTCGGATTCCGCGCGATCTCCCGTCACCTGCCGGACGACCGTGCCGTGGTGGCCGTGATCGACGGCGACACCGTGCTCGGCGAAGGCGTCGTGCGCAAGACCGTGCCGTGGTTCCAGCTGTTCGGCAATGTCGGCGGCCTGACCACCAACGAGTTCTGCGAAGTGCGCGGCGGCTACATCATGAGCGAATGGCACAAGCTGCGTTTCGCCCAGCGCCACATCAACATGTGCTCGATGGCCCTGTCCAAGCGCGTACTGACCATGACCGGTCGGATGTCGGTGTTCAAAGCCTCCGTGGTGACCAATCCGGAATTCATCGCCGACGTTGAAAGCGACTCGCTGCAACACTGGCGTCTGGGCCGTTTCAAGTTCCTGACCGGTGACGACAAGTCGAGCTGGTTCAGCCTGATGCGCCTGGGTTACGACACCTTCTACGTGCCGGACGCCGCGATCAACACCGTTGAGCACCCGCCGGAAAAGAGCTTCATCAAGGCCAGCCGCAAGCTGATGTTCCGCTGGTACGGCAACAATCTGCGCCAGAACTCGCGCGCACTGGGCCTGGGTATCCGTCGCCTCGGCGTGTTCACCTCGGTGGTGCTGTTCGACCAGCGCGTGTCGATGTGGACCTCGCTGCTCGGTCTGACCGTGGCACTGATCGCCAGCTTCAAATACGGCACCGCGTTCATCCTCGTGTACCTGCTGTGGATCGGCATCACCCGCCTGATCCTGACGCTGTTGCTGTCGTGTTCCGGCCACCGTATCGGCCCTGCTTACCCGGCGATTCTGTATTACAACCAGATCGTTGGCGCCCTGGTGAAGATCTACGTGTTCTTCCGCCTCGACCAACAATCCTGGACTCGCCAGCCCACATCCCTGACCCGTGATCTCGCCAGCTTTCAACGTTGGTTCAACACCTGGTCGTCTCGGACCATGACCTTCTCCGCCGGCAGCATTTTTGTCGCCGTGCTGCTGATGATGGTCTGACCCGCTCCTATTGAATTAACAAGGAAATCGCCCCTATGAATACCGCCGTCAACGTCAACGTAGTGCATGAATCCGAAGCCCAGCGCCAGCACGCTCGCGTGAAAATCCCGGCCAAGCTGCGTTTCTTCGGCCCTGACCGGACTCCGCTCGAAGCGCGGGTCCTCGATCTGTCCGCTGGCGGTCTGGCGTTCAACGCCGGGCAGATGCCGCTGACCATCGGCGAGGTGTACAAGGCGCGTCTGCAATTCGTCATCGACAACCTCGGCCTGGCCATGGACGTTGAACTGCAGGTGCGCTCCTTTGATCGCGCTACCGGCCGTGCCGGCTGCCAGTTCCAGAACCTCGAGCCGCAGGACATTTCCACTCTGCGCCACCTGATCACTTCGCACCTGGCCGGCGACATCGTCAGCATCGGCGAAGTGCTGGCGACCCTGCAGCGCGACAACTTCACCAAGGCGCGCAAGAACAAGACCGACGATACCGGCATGACCCCGTTCGGCCGTCTGAAAGCGGTGACCTTCAGCGCCGGTATTTTCGCTGTCGGCCTGGTCGCTGCCGGTTTCATCTTCAAGTCGGTGTACGGCATGTACTTCGTCAGCCATGCGCAGGCCGGTCTGGTCAGCGTGCCGGGGATGAACATCACCATGCCGCGCGACGGCACCGTGCAAAGTCTGGTCAAGTCCGACGGCGTCGCTGCCAAAGGCGCACCGCTGGCGACCTTCAGCACCAGCATGCTCGACGTGCTCAAGGGCCATCTGGCCGAAGATCAACTGGCCCCGGCCAAGGTTGAAGAATTGTTCGGCAAGCAAATGACCGGCACCCTGACTTCGCCGTGCGACTGCACCGTGGCCCAGCAACTGGTGGCTGACGGTCAGTACGCGAGCAAGGGCGACGTGATCTTCCAGTTGGTGCCGCGCAACACCCAGGCCAACGTTGAAGCACGCTTCTCCTATCGCCAGTTCGGCGACGTGCGTCCGGGTACACCAGTCAGCTTCCAGATCGCCGGCGAAGACAAGACCCGCACCGGCAAGATCGTCAGCAGCACCAGCCTGAAGAGCGCCGACCTGTCCTCCGACATCCGCGTGCAGATCCAGCCAGACGAGCCGCTCGACAGCAGCCTCGCCGGCCGCCCGGTGGAAGTGAACAGCGACCGTGGCCCGAACCTGAACTGGCTGATCGACAAAGCCATGGCTGCCGGTCTTTAAGTCGAGGACATGCCTGTGACTACGCATAACTTGAACACACCGCCGACCCTGTGGGAGCGAGCCTGCTCGCGATGGGATCGCCGCGGTTTGTCTGATGTACCGAGTCGCTTGCATCGCGAGCAGGCTCACTCCTACAAGGGAACGGTGTGTGCCCTGGCATTGGCAGTGAGTCTGGCCGGTTGCGCCGGGCTGCCCGATCAGCGTCTGGCCAACGAAGCGCTCAAGCGTGGCGACACCGCCACCGCCGCGCAGAATTACCAGCAACTGGCCGATCTGGGTTACAGCGAGGCGCAAGTCGGTCTGGCCGATATCCAGGTCGACAGCCGTGACCCGGCGCAGATGAAACAGGCCGAAGCGACCTATCGCGCAGCGGCCAGCGTATCGCCGCGTGCCCAGGCACGTCTGGGTCGTCTGCTGGTGGCCAAGCCGGGCTCCACCGAAGCCGAACACCATGAAGCCGAAACCCTGCTGAAAAAAGCCGCCGCCAATGGCGAAGGCAATACGTTGATCCCGCTGGCGATGCTGTACCTGCAATACCCGCACAGCTTCCCGAACATCAACGCCCAGCAGCAGATCGATCAGTGGCGCAAGTCGGGCTACCCGGAAGCCGGTCTGGCGCAGGTGCTGCTGTATCGCACCCAGGGCACTTACGACCAGCACCTGGATGACGTGGAAAAGATCTGCAAGGCCGCAATCAACACCACCGACATCTGCTATGTCGAACTGGCTACCGTCTACCAGAAACGTGGCCAGGCGGAGCAACAGGCCGAACTGATCAAGCAGATGCAGGCCGGTTACAGCCGTGGCACCGTCACCGCGCAGCGAGTCGATTCCGTGGCCCGCGTGCTGGCCGATTCGACCCTGGGCAAGACCGACGAAAAAACTGCGCAGGCGCTGCTCGAGCCGATCGCTCCGGGCTACCCGGCGTCGTGGGTCACCCTCGCCCAATTGCTTTACGACTTCCCCGAACTGGGCGACGTCGACCAGATGATGAAGTACCTGGACAATGGCCGCGCCGCCGATCAGCCGCGCGCCGAACTGTTGCTGGGCAAGGTCTACTACGAAGGCAAAATGGTTCCGGCCGACGCCAAAGTCGCCGAGGAACACTTCCAGAAAGCCGTTGGCCGCGAAGTCGCCGCCGACTACTACCTCGGCCAGATCTATCGCCGTGGCTACCTCGGCAAGGTCTATCCGCAGAAGGCCCTCGACCACCTGCTGACCGCTGCGCGCAACGGCCAGAACAGTGCCGACTTCGCCATCGCCCAGCTGTTTTCCCAAGGCAAGGGCACCAAGCCCGATCCGCTGAACGCCTACGTATTCAGCCAACTGGCCAAGGCGCAGAACACCCCGCAAGCCGATGAACTGGCAGCGACCCTCGAGGCGCAATTGCCGCCCGAGCGCCTTCCCGAAGCCCGCCGCCTGTTGCAACAGGAACAGGCCAGCCGTGGCGCCCCGAACTCGAACACGCTGCAACTGCACGCCCTGCAAGAAGAAGACGGCGAGGAAAAACTATGAAGCTGAACCCATTCGTGAAGGCCGGTATTGGCCTCACCTTCGCGCTGATCTGGTCTTGCCCGACACTGGCTGCGATGACTGAAAGCAAGAACTTCGGTCTGGAAGTGAAACTCACCGGTCAATCCGAAGACGACCGTGACCTCGGCACTGCCGGTGGCGGCGACGTCAACGGCGTCGGCCTGGACCTGCGTCCGTGGATCTACGGCGAAAGCGGCGCGTGGAGCGCCTACGCGATGGGTCAGGCAGTGACCTCGACCGACATCATCGAGACCGACACCCTGCAACAATCCGACGGTGAACAAGCCACCGACAACAGTGATCGCAAAACCAAGAAGAACTACCTGGCGATGCGCGAGTTCTGGGTTGGCTACAGCGGCTTCACGCCGTACCCTGGCGAGATCCTCAAGTTCGGTCGCCAGCGTCTGCGCAATGACGACGGCCAATGGCGCGACACCAACATCGAAGCCCTGAACTGGACCTTCGACACCACCCTGCTGCGCGCCAATGCCGGTGTGGCCGAGCGCTTCAGCGAATACCGCACCGACCTCAAAGAGCTGGCGCCGAAAGACAAGGATCGCCTGCACGCCTACGCCGATGCCGCTTACCAGTGGACACCGGGCCAGTGGGTCGGCATTCGCGGTCACCACACTCACGACGACGGCAAACTCGATTACGCCGAGCCGGGCGTCCCGCGCGACTCGCTGGACAAGACCGAGAACGGCGACATCAGCTGGATCGGCCTGACCGCTGACAGCGACGCCTACAACTGGCGCAACACCAACACCGTCAACTACTGGGGCAGCATCACCGGCATGAGCGGCGACCGCGATACGGTCAACGCGCTGAACGCCGATGGCACGCGCCCGACACAAGCCAAGCGCAGCGATGACATCAGCGGCTGGGCCGCCGATGTCGGCGTGCGCCTGCGCCTCGATCCGCAATGGCAAGTCGGCGGTGCCTACGCCCGCGCCAGTGCCGATTACGAACAGAACGGTCTGGAGAGCAACCGCTCCAACTACACCGGTACCCGTTCACGCGTACACCGTTTCGGCGAAGCGTTCCGTGGCGAAATGAACAACATGCAGACCGCCACCCTGTTCGGTTCGTGGATGGTCAACGACGAGTACGACGCCAGCCTGATCTACCACAAGTTCTGGCGTGTCGACGGCAACAAGCCGGTCGGCAGCAACGGCATCAACGCGGTGGAAAACAACACCGACGACGTCACCGGCGCGATCCTCTCCAGCACCTCGCTGCCGCTTGAAGATGGCAACAAGGACCTGGGTCAGGAAATGGACCTGGTCGTCACCAAGTACTTCAAGCAAGGCCTGTTGCCGGCGGCGTTGAGCCAGTCGATCGACGAGCCTTCGGCACTGGTGCGTTTCCGTGGCGGTGTGTTCAAACCGGGCGATGCCTACGGCAGCCAGGTTGATTCCTACATGCACCGCGCATTCATTGACGTGATCTGGCGCTTCTGATGCAAACCGCCAAGGGAGTGCCCGACATGATCAGCACCAGAACAGGCTCACTCAGCCTGCTGGCCGGCGCGATGCTGCTGGCCAGCGCCGGCGCCTTCGCCAATGTTGAACCGGCGAAACCTGCGACCGTGGCCAAGGAATTGCAACAGGCCAAGACCTACACCGTCAGCAGCGCGCCGACCGAGGCGCTGCAACTGGCCAAGCCGAAACTGCCCGACCTGTCCGGCTTCACCGCCGAGGCCGCTGCGGCGAAAATCGTGCGCAGCAAACCGGGCAAGATCAGCGTGCGCCGGATGATGCAGGAAAACGCCCTGAAGGATTTCATCGGCGGCGATAACAAGATGGCCGAATGGGTTGTGCGTCAGCACGGCATCCCGCAGGCGATCTTCATCGACGACGGCTACATGAACCTCAAGGATCTGGCGAAAAAACTGCCCAAGCAGTATTTCAGCGAGACCTCGCCGGGCGTGTACCTGGCCAAATTGCCGATCGTGGTCGGCGAGAAAGGCATCCTCGAAATAGACGGTCAGACCCAGGAACTGCGCCTGTCGCAAGAGGCCGGTTCGTTCCTGATCAACGACGGTCAGTTGTTCGTGCGTGACACCAAAGTCACCGGCTGGCGCGAAAAGGACAACGGCCCGGCAACCTTCCGTTCGCCGAAGGAATTCCGTCCGTTCCTGCTCGCCTGGGGCGGCACCGAGACCTACATCGTCAACAGCAAGATGGCCAGCTTCGGTTACGCCAACAGTAAGTCGTACGGAGTGAGTATTTCCCAGTACACGCCGAACATGGCCAAGGTTCTCAAGCGCCCGGAACCGACCGGCTGGATCGTCGGCTCCGAGTTCTCGGACATGTGGTACGGCTTCTACTGCTACGAAACCCGCGACTTCGTGGTCAAGGGCAACACCTACAAAGACAACATCGTCTACGGCATCGACCCGCATGACCGCTCGCACCGTCTGATCATTGCCGAGAACACCGTTCACGGCACGAAGAAGAAGCACGGGATCATCATTTCCCGTGAGGTCAACGACAGCTTCATCTTCAACAACAAGAGTTACGACAACAAGTTGTCGGGCCTGGTGATCGACCGTAACAGCGTCAACAACATCATTGCCTACAACGAGATCTACAAGAACCACACCGACGGCATCACGCTCTACGAGTCCGCCGACAACCTGCTGTGGGGCAACAAGGTCATCAGCAATACCCGTCACGGCATCCGTATTCGTAACAGCGTGAACATCCGCCTCTACGAAAACGTCGCCATGACCAACGGCCTGACCGGTATCTACGGCCACATCAAGGACCTGACCGACACCGACCGTGACATCAAGCTCGACCCGTTCGACGCGCAGGTGTCGCTGATCGTGGTTGGCGGCGAACTGGCGGCCAATGGCAGCGGCCCGCTGTCGATCGACTCGCCGCTGAGTGTCGAGCTGTATCGCGTGTCGATGCTGGCGCCGACCAAGTCCAGCGGCATCAGCTTCAACGGCATCCTCGGCGAGCGCCAGGATGAAATTCTCGACCTGCTGGTGCGCCAGCAGAAAGCCGTGCTGATCGACCCTGTCGAACGCCAGACCGAATTGCAGGACTGAGGATAATTTTTATGCACCCACACATGATCAAACTGCTCAGCCTCTCGGCCCTGACTCTCGGCATTCTTGCTGCCGGCAACGCACGCGCCGACGCTGAAGGCGCAAGCGTCACGCCACCGAAGTTCACCGCCGAGCCGTGCTGCAACTTGTGCCCGGCGGCCCATGACGCAAAAAACTACACCACGCGTTATCAGCAGAACTTCACCACCCTGGTACAGGCGCAGGGCGACTGGCTGTTCCGTACCCAGGAAGATCTGCGCACCGAGTTCAACACCACGCCGGCCGGCTACAAGCGCCTGCAACAGTTGCACGATGCGTTCAAGAGCAAAGGCGTCGAACTGGTGATCGTTTACCAGCCGACCCGAGGCCTGGTGAACCGCAACAAGCTCAACCCGCAGGAGAAAGCCGCGTTCGACTACGAGAAAGCCTTGGGCAACTACAAGACCATGCTCGGTCGTTTCGCCAAGATGGGTTACGTGGTGCCGGACCTGTCGCCGCTGACCAACGAATCGTTGCCGGACACCCTGCCCGCCCACGATTTCTACTTCCGTGGCGACCAGCACTGGACGCCATACGGCGCTCAGCGCACGGCAAAAATCGTGGCGGAAAAGGTCAAGCAGATCCCGGCTTTCGCCGACATTCCCAAGCGTGAATTCGAGACCAAGAAGTCCGGGCGCATGGGCAAGACCGGCACCCTGCACAACATGGCCGGGCAACTGTGTGGCACCAGCTACGCGATCCAGTACATGGACCAGTTCACCACCGAGCCGAAAGGCGAGGCAGGCGACGGCGATCTGTTCGGCGATTCCGGCAATCCGCAGATCACTCTGGTCGGTACGTCGCACAGCGGCAAGAACTACAACTTCGCCGGTTTCCTTGAAGAAGCCATCGGCGCCGACATTCTCAACGTGGCCTTCCCCGGCGGCGGTCTGGAAGGTTCGATGTTGCAGTACCTGGGCAGCGAAGAATTCCAGAAGACCCCGCCGAAGATTCTCATCTGGGAATTCTCGCCGCTGTATCGCCTCGACCAGGAAACCATCTATCGCCAGATGATGGCGCTGCTCGACAACGGTTGCGAAGGCAAAGACGCACAGATGTCCGCCAGCACCACGCTGAAACCGGGCAGCAAGCAAGAACTGCTGGTCAACAGCAAGAACCTGAACCTGCAGAACGCCAGTCATCAGGTCGACATCCGCTTCGCCGACACCTCGGTGAAAACCCTGCAAGCCACCCTCTGGTACATGAACGGTCGCCACGAGGACATCAAGATCGAGAAACCGGAAACCTCCGACACCGACGGTCGTTTCGCCTTTGAGCTGCGCACGGACGAAGACTGGGCCTCGCAAAACCTGCTGGCGGTCGAAGTCCAGGGTCCTGAAGCCGGACCTGGCGCCGCGCCACAAAAAGTCGAAGCGAAAATCTGCAAACGCAACGTATTCCCGGGCGCTGGTCAACAGACCGCGCAGCTCGGGCAATGAGGTCTGCTATGCGAAATCCGAAACTGAAAAATCTGTTGGCACCGACGCTCCTGAGCCTGGCGATGTTCGCCGGGGCGACCCAGGCCGCTGCGCCATTGCGTCCACCGCAGGGCTACTTCGCTCCGGTGGATAAATTCAAGACCGGCGACAACAGCGATGGCTGCGATGCCATGCCGGCGCCGTACACCGGACCGCTGCAATTTCGCAGCAAATACGAAGGTTCGGACAAGGCCCGCGCAACGCTGAACGTGCAGTCGGAAAAAGCCTTTCGCGACACCACCAAAGACATCACCACGCTGGAGCGCGGCACCGCCAAACGCGTCATGCAGTTCATGCGCGACGGTCGCCCGGAGCAGCTCGAATGCACGCTCAACTGGCTGACCGCGTGGGCCAAGGCCGATGCGTTGATGTCGAAAGACTTCAACCACACCGGCAAGTCGATGCGCAAATGGGCGCTGGGCAGCATGGCCTCGTCGTACATTCGCCTGAAGTTTTCCGACTCGCATCCGCTGGCCCAGCATCAGCAGGAAGCGCAGCTGATCGAAGCCTGGTTCAGCAAAATGGCCGATCAGGTGGTCAGCGACTGGGACAACCTGCCGCTGGAAAAAACCAACAACCACTCGTACTGGGCCGCCTGGTCGGTGATGGCCACCGCCGTCGCCACCAACCGCCGCGACCTGTTCGACTGGGCGGTGAAGGAATACAAGGTTGGCGTCAATCAAGTCGACGCCGACGGCTTCCTGCCCAACGAACTCAAGCGCCAGCAACGCGCCCTCGCCTATCACAACTACGCCCTGCCGCCGCTGGCGATGATCGCCAGTTTCGCTCAGGTCAACGGTGTCGATCTGCGTCAGGAAAACAACGGCGCGCTGAAGCGTCTCGGTGATCGTGTGCTGGCCGGTGTGAAGGACCCTGACGAGTTCGAAGAAAAGAACGGCAAAAAGCAGGACATGACTGACCTGAAAGAGGACATGAAATTCGCCTGGCTCGAACCGTTCTGCACCCTCTACACCTGTGCGCCGGATGTGATCGAGAAGAAGCACGGCATGCAGCCGTTCAAGACCTTCCGCCTTGGCGGCGACCTGACCAAGGTCTACGACCCGTCCCATGAAAAGGGCAACAAGGGTTCTTGAAAGGCGAAGAGCAAAAGCCCCTCACCCTAACCCTCTCCCGGAGGGAGAGGGAACTTGACGAGGTGCTTTTCTGAAATTCGCCGACCTGAAATACCGAGTCGATCTCCATTTTTGAAAACCATGGAGATCAGGCTCCCTCTCCCTCCGGGAGAGGGCGGGGGGTGAGGGGCGTGGTTTGACGGCCAGCCCAGACCTCAAGCAAACACTGTGTCACCCCTCCACTACCACGGGGGGTTTGGGGGGGCTTTGGCCCTTGACTGTTGGTTCAAACATGGAGAGATCAGGATGGTATTTTCATCCAACGTGTTCCTGTTTCTGTTCTTGCCGATCTTTCTCGGCTTGTACTACTTGAGCGGGCAACGCTATCGCAACCTGCTGCTGCTGATCGCCAGCTACGTGTTCTACGCCTGGTGGCGGGTGGACTTCCTCGCGCTGTTCGCAGCGGTCACGCTGTGGAACTACTGGATCGGCCTGAAAGTCGGTGCCGCCGGCGTCAGGACCAAACCGGCGCAGCGCTGGCTGTTGCTCGGCGTGGCGGTGGACCTGTGCATCCTCGGCTACTTCAAGTACGCCAACTTCGGCGTCGACAGCATCAATGCGATCATGACCTCGTTCGGTCTCGAGCCGTTCATCCTCACCCACGTACTGCTGCCGATCGGTATTTCGTTCTACATCTTCGAATCGATCAGCTACATCATCGACGTGTACCGTGGCGACACTCCGGCGACGCGCAACCTGATCGACTTCGCAGCGTTCGTGGCGATCTTCCCGCACCTGATTGCCGGCCCGGTTCTGCGTTTCCGCGACCTCGCCGACCAGTTCAACAACCGCACGCACACCCTCGACAAGTTCTCCGAGGGCTGCACGCGGTTCATGCAGGGTTTCATCAAGAAAGTCTTCATCGCCGACACCCTCGCCGTGGTTGCCGACCATTGCTTCGCCCTGCAGAACCCGACCACGGGCGACGCCTGGCTCGGTGCGTTGGCGTACACCGCGCAGCTGTATTTCGACTTTTCCGGTTACAGCGACATGGCCATCGGCCTGGGCTTGATGATGGGTTTCCGCTTCATGGAAAACTTCAAGCAGCCGTACATCAGCCAGTCGATCACCGAGTTCTGGCGCCGCTGGCACATCAGCCTGTCGACCTGGCTGCGTGACTATCTGTACATCACCCTCGGCGGTAACCGCAAAGGCACGCTGATGACTTATCGCAACCTGTTCCTGACCATGCTGCTCGGTGGTCTGTGGCACGGCGCGAACATCACTTACATCATCTGGGGCGCCTGGCACGGCATGTGGCTGGCGATCGAAAAAATGCTCGGCCTGAACACTTCGCCGCGCAGCCTCAATCCGATCCGCTGGGCACTGACCTTCCTGCTGGTGGTGATGGGCTGGGTGATCTTCCGTGCCGAGAACCTGCACGTTGCCGGACGCATGTACGGCGCGATGTTCAGCTTCGGTGACTGGTCGCTGTCGGAACTCAATCAGGCCAGCCTGACCGGCCTGCAAGTGGCAACCCTGGTGGTGGCTTACGTGACCCTGGCGTTCTTCGGCCTGCGTGATCTGTACACCAATCAGCCGCCAGCCAAGACCAAACCTGAAGTCAACGTCGAAGCCGATGGCCCTGCCACTGCGACCCCGGGAATGATCAAGGCAGCGCCTGGTGAAAATCCTGCGAGCATCCATGAACCTGGCTACACCGTCGGCGTCGAAGCCCAGGTGCAACCGGCCTACTGGACCGCGGACTGGTCGCGCTACGTGATGCGCGGGCTGATCCTGCTGCTGTTCATCGCCTCGATTCTCAAACTCTCGGCGCAAAGTTTCTCGCCGTTCCTTTACTTCCAGTTCTGAGGGATCTGACATGACCCGCTCATTACGCATCTTCTACATCGCCCTGTTCCTGGTGACGCTGTTGGTCCTGGGCCTGTGGTCGGTTCGCAGCTTCTTCGGCTTCAGCACCAACGCCGATGCGACGGTGCTCAACGGCCGCTGGACGAAGGCGGTGGAAACCCACTATGACGATGAATTCCCGATCAAGCGTCTGGGCACCAACCTCTGGGCCGCGCTGGATTTCAAACTGTTCAACGAAGGTCGTCCGGGCGTCGTGCTCGGCCGCGACCAGTGGTTGTACAGCGATGAGGAATTCAACCCGATCGTCAACGAGGAGCAGAACCTGCAAGGCAACTACGCGCTGGTCGAAGGCGTGCGTCAGACCTTGAAAGAGAAAGGCGTGAAACTGGTGATGGCGATCGTGCCGGCCAAGGTGCGTCTGTATCCGGAGCATCTGGGTGAAGTGAAGCCCGCAAGCATTCACCAGAACCTGTATCAGGATTTCCACGCCCGTGTCGCTGCCGACAAGATCCTCGCCCCTGACCTGCTCGGCCCGCTGCAACAGGCCAAGCAGAATGGTGAGCAAGTGTTCCTGCGCACCGACACCCACTGGACCCCGGAAGGCGCCGAAATCGCGGCCAACACGCTGGCCAGGACCATTGCCGAGAAATTCCCGCTGAGCGGCGAGCCACAGCGCTTCGTTACCACGCCAGCAGAGAAGGTCACGCACAAGGGCGATCTGCGTCTGTTCCTGCCGCTCGACCCGCTGTTCGAAAACATGATGCCGGCGCCTGAGCCTCTGCTCAAACGCAACACCGTGGCCGCCGAGCAACCTGCCGGTGACGACGCCCTGTTCGCCAACAGCGAAGTACCGGTGGCACTGATCGGCACCAGCTACAGCGCCAACCCCAACTGGAACTTCGTCGGTGCGCTCAAGCAAGCGCTGCACAGCGACGTCGTCAACTACGCCGAAGACGGCCACGGCCCGATTCTGCCAATGCTCAGCTACCTGAAAAGCGATGACTTCAAGAACAGCCCGCCACAAGTGCTGATCTGGGAGTTTCCTGAACGATATCTGCCTGTGAACAACGAAATCGGCGACGCCGACCCACAGTGGGTCGCAGAGCTCAAACAAGCCGGCGCCCGCCAACAAAACGTAGCCATCAACACTAAATCCGAGACGCCCGATCGGGCGCAAAACTGAAAGAGAGGTACACCATGACTTTCACTACTACTCCTCGTCGTCTCGCTAAAAGCTTCGCACTGGTTGCTGGCCTCAGCGTGCTTTCCGTCCCAGCCTTCGCCGGTGGCGATGCTGCACTGTACGGCCCGACCGCGCCGAAAGGCTCGACCTTCGTACGTGTCTACAACGCCAGCAACGCTGAAGTCAGCGCCACTGTCGGCAGCACCAGCCTGAGCGATATCGCGCCACTGGCCAGCAGTGACTTCAGCTTCATGCCGGGCGGCGACTACAGCGCCAAGATCGGCAGCCAGACCCTGCCAGTGAAACTCGCCGGTGACCACTACTACACCCTGGTCAACAACGCTTCCGGCGCGCCACAACTGATCGAAGAACCACCGTTCAAGAACAAGCAGAAATCCCTGGTGCGCGTGCAGAACCTCAGCGACAAGCCGCTGACCCTGAAGACCGCCGACGGCAAGACCGAAGTGGTGCCGAACGTCGCAGCCAAGGGCCGTGGCGAACGTGAAATCAACCCGGTGAAAGTCAGCCTGGCGCTGTACGAAGGCGACAAGAAAGTCGGCGACGTAAAACCGGTCGCGCTGGAGCGTGGTGAGGCAGCCGTGCTGTACGTCACCGGCAACGGCAGCAACCTGTCGCCAGTCTGGGTAAAACGCCCGGTGTCGACTCGCTAACCCTTTTCCCGAACTGACGCAGTAACCCTTGTAGGAGCGAGCCTGCTCGCGAATACGGTCTGACATGCAGCATCAATGTCGACTGAGCCAGCGCTTTCGCGAGCAGGCTCGCTCCCACAGGGCTCTAACCAAATTGATTTTATGGAGTAAAAACTATGATTCCGGTGATCTTGTCAGGTGGTAGCGGTTCGCGTCTGTGGCCTCTTTCGCGCAAGCAATTCCCCAAGCAATTCCTCGCCCTGACCGGCGAACACACCCTGTTCCAGCAAACTCTCGAGCGCCTGGTGTTCGAAGGCATGGACACGCCGATCGTGGTCTGCAACAAAGAGCACCGTTTCATCGTCAACGAGCAATTGGCCGCACGCAATCTGGAGTGCCAGCGCATTCTGATGGAACCGTTCGGCCGCAACACTTCGCCGGCCGTGGCCCTGACCGCGATGATGCTGGTCAATGAAGGACGCGACGAACTGATGCTGGTGCTGCCGGCCGACCACGTGCTGGAAGACCAGAAAGCCCTGCAACGCGCCCTGGCCCTGGCCACCGTCGCGGCGGAAAACGGCGAAATGGTCCTGTTCGGCGTGCCGGCGACCAAACCGGAAACCGGCTACGGCTACATCAAGTCCACCGCTGATTCGCTGCTGCCCGAAGGCGTCAGCCGTGTCTCGCACTTCGTCGAAAAACCGGACGTGAAGCGCGCCACCGAGTACGTCGAATCCGGCGGTTACTACTGGAACAGCGGCATGTTCCTGTTCCGCGCCAGCCGCTTCCTCGAAGAACTGAAAAAACACGATCCGGACATCTACGACACCTGCCTGCTGACCCTCGAGCGCAGCCAGCAGGACGCCGACAGCGTCACGTTCGATGAAGCCACCTTCGCTTGCTGCCCGGACAACTCCATCGACTACTCGGTGATGGAAAAGACCCAGCGCGCCTGCGTGGTGCCGCTGACTGCAGGCTGGAGTGATGTCGGTTGCTGGTCGTCGCTGTGGGAAGTCAATGAAAAAGACGCCAACGGCAACGTCAGCAAAGGCGATGTGGTGATTCAGGACAGCAAGAACTGCATGATCCACGGCAACGGCAAACTGGTTTCGGTAATCGGTCTTGAAAACATCGTCGTGGTCGAAACCAAGGACGCGATGATGATTGCCCACAAGGACAAGGTCCAGGGCGTCAAGCAGATGGTCAACACGCTCAACGAGCAGGGCCGCAGCGAAACCCAGAACCATTGCGAAGTGTATCGTCCGTGGGGCTCGTACGACTCGGTGGACATGGGCGGGCGTTTCCAGGTCAAGCACATCTCGGTCAAGCCGGGCGCGTGCCTGTCGCTGCAAATGCACCACCACCGCGCCGAACACTGGATCGTGGTCAGCGGCACCGCCGAAGTGACCTGCGACGAGAACGTGTTCCTGCTCACTGAAAACCAGTCGACCTACATCCCGATCGCCTCGGTGCACCGCCTGCGCAACCCGGGCAAGATCCCGCTGGAAATCATCGAAGTGCAATCGGGCAGCTACCTGGGCGAAGACGATATCGAGCGTTTCGAAGATATCTACGGCCGCTCCACCCCGGTCGAGCGCGGCGTCTCGGTGAAAACCATCGCGCAGTAATCGCTCGCTGAAACAAGAAGCCCTCGTCCAGCCCGTTGCGTCCCCTATCCGCAGCGGGCTGGGCGGGGGCTTTTTTTGTCTTGATTCTGTGTCGCCAGAAATGGCCTGCTCGCGAAGAGGCCCTCTCAGACACCCCTGGTCCCGATGCCCATCGCCAACCTCCCCTGCGCTTAGGTAGGATGCCTCTCTGTCTCTGCGAGGTTATCCGACATGTTCATCGGCATCCTGCTGGTCATCACCTGGTTGATCCTGCTGCTGCGCTATCCGGCCAAGGCCTTGCCGGTTTCGGTGGCCGCGGCAATCGGGCTGGGTTTTGTGGCCATGTGGGTGGTGTGGCTGGACAACCGCGAGATCAAGCAACTCGCGCGCCTGGAACTGCGCATCGCTTACGCTCCCGAACAATGCCCGGCCGACCGTCCGCTGCAATTGAAAATGAACAACGGCAACGACGTGCCGCTGACCGAACTGCGTTGGCGCATCGCTGCCTATGCGCCGGGCGATACGGTCAACCTGGCGGACAATCAATACACAGCCCCGCGTTATCGCGGCCCCGGCGAACTGCAGGCCGGCGCCACGTGGGAAGACTGCTTGCCACTGCCGCCGCTGCGCCCCGGCTATCGCCCGCAAAGCCTGGAGTTTCGCGCCGAGCATTTGCAGGGCAGTTTCTCCGACTGATCTCCTCCACACCTTATTTTGCACAAGGAATGCGCCATGCCCGTTGCGTTGATTACCGGTTGTTCCAGCGGCATCGGCCGCGCCCTTGCCGATGCGTTCAAAGCCGCCGGCTATGAAGTCTGGGCCAGCGCGCGCAAGACGCAAGACGTCGCCGCGCTCAGCGCCGCCGGTTTCATCGCCATCCAGCTGGACGTCAACGATGGCGCCGCGCTGGAACAACTCGCCGAGCGACTCAACCAGCAACACGGCGGCCTCGATGTATTGATCAACAACGCCGGTTACGGCGCCATGGGGCCGTTGCTCGACGGCGGCGTAGCGGCCATGCAGCGCCAGTTCGAGACCAATGTCTTTTCGATTGTCGGTGTCACCCGCGCGCTGTTTGCGCTGCTGCGTCAGGCCAAAGGTCTGGTGGTGAATATCGGCAGCGTGTCCGGTGTGCTGGTCACGCCATTCGCCGGTGCCTACTGCGCGTCGAAAGCGGCGGTGCATGCGCTGAGCGATGCCCTGCGCATGGAGCTGGCGCCGTTCGGTATCCGCGTGATGGAAGTCCAGCCCGGCGCGATTCAATCGAGTTTTGCCAAAAACGCCGGGCACGAGGCCGAGCAGTTGATCAACGAGCAGTCGCCGTGGTTTCCGCTGCGTGAGGGCATTCGCGCGCGGGCCAAGGCGTCGCAGGACAAGCCGACACCGGCCAATGAGTTTGCCGCCGAGGTGCTCAAGGCTGTGCAGCAGAGCAACCCGCCACGCTTGATCCGCATCGGCAATGGCAGCCGCGCGTTGCCGTTGTTGGCGGCGTTGCTGCCCAAGGGTTTGCTGGAATCGACGTTGATGAAGCGGTTCGGCTTGCGCGCGAAACTCTAGGCAGGGCGGCCCGCTCCCACAGGGATCTTCGGTGCAGCCTGGATTCAGTGTGGGAGCGAGCCTGCTCGCGAAGGGGACGACGCGGTCTGTCAGAGCTTCGCAGCAGTCTGGTTCACCACCACCGTGCAAGTAATCCCTGCCGCCAACAAAACCCCTTCCGGCACTTCATCAATGTGTATCCGCACCGGCACGCGCTGCGCCAGGCGCACCCAGTTGAACGTCGGGTTCACATCGGCGATCAGCTCGCGACTTTCCGGGTTGTCGCGGTCGTAGATGCCGCGTGAAATGCTCTCGACATGGCCCTTGAGCACTTCGCCGCTCATCAATTGCATATCGGCTTCGTCACCGACTTTCACATGCGGCAGTTTGGTCTCTTCGAAGAAGCCGTAGACCCAGAACGAGTTCATATCGACCACAGCCATTTTCGCCTCGCCGATGCGTGCGTAGTCGCCACGATGCACGTTGAGGTTGGTCACGTAGCCGTCCACCGCCGCGCGCACTTCGGTTCGTTTGAGGTTGAGTTCGGCCGCTTCCAGTTGTGCCTGGGCATGTTGGTAGTCAGCCAGCGCGGCGTCGGCGATGTTGCTGGCGTCGTCGCGGTTTTCCTTGGAGATCACCAGGTTGTCGAGGTCGGCGCGGCGGTGGGCGTTGACCTTGCGCATCTCCCAGGTCGACTTGCGCGAGGCGACCAGCGACTGCGCCTGCCTGACCGCGATGCGGTAGTGCTCAGGGTCGATGCGCATCAGCAGATCGCCCTTCTTCACCAACTGATTGTCACGCACCGGCACTTCTACCACTTCGCCAGTGACGTCGGCGGCGACGTTGATGATGTCGGCGCGAACGCGGCCATCGCGAGTCCACGGCGTGTTCATGTAGTGCTCCCACAACGTGCGGCCGATCCACAGCGCCAGGGCCAGTACCAGCAGGGTCGCGAGCAGGCTGAAAAACTTTTTCATCGGGGCCTTCTTCAGAGAGAGTCAGCGGTAGACAGTCAGCGCCATGGCGCCGAACAGACAGGTAAACAGGCTCAGACGCAGCAGCGCCGGGTGCCAGAAAAAACGGTACAGATCGAACCCCGAGAGAAAGCGGTCCAGCGCCCAGGCCAGCCCCGCAGCGACGAAAAACATCAGGGTCATGGTCGGCATGTACACGCCGTGGAAAGCGATTTCACGAGGCATGGGCAAGTCCTTCGGGCCTGACGGGAGCGAATTCGGCGAGGGGTGATTGCGGGTCGAGCAATGAGGTGCGGATGAAGTGCAGATAGCTTTTCACCCGCCGTAGCGCCGAGGTATCGAAGTGCGGCGCGAACGGTTCATCGGTGGCGGCGACGCGGCTGATGGCATGATCGACCGCCACCAGTGCACGCTCAAGATTGCTCGCGTTCGGCTGCAGGAACAGGCGCACCAGCGCGCGCCCCATCACACGGATTGCCTGGCGCCACGGCTGCGATTCGGCATACGCCGGGTGCACCGGCAGGATTGCCTGCTCCTTGCGCAACTCGATGATCGCGTGACCGACTTCGAGCACCACGAACATCCAGCGCAGCAGACTCTTCTGCACCTTCGGTTGCCCGGCCGCCAGGCCATAGGCCTGATGCAGCAGGTCGCGGGTGCGGCTCTCGAAACTCGAGGCCAGGGCCTTGAGCTTGCCGCTGATCGCGTAGACCACTTGCCCGCGCAGATCCTGCTCCAGGCGCTGCCATAACCAGCGGCTGTTCGGCGGCAGAATAATCGCCCCGGCGGCGGCACACACGAGCATGCCCATGACCATGGCGATGTAGTCGTTGATGAAGGTGTAAGGGTTGTAAATCGTGAGGTTGTCCGGCACCGAACCGGTGCTGAAAAAAATCAGCAGGCCCAGCCCGACACCGGCGTACTGCGGCCGTGAGGCGAGGAACGAACCGAGCACGATCACCGGTGCGAGCATCACGCAGAGCAAGGGGAAACCGTCGATCCACGGGAAGATGAAAAACATCTCGACGAAGCCGATCAACGCGCCGAGAAAAGTCCCGCAGGCCATCTGAAAAGCCATGCGTTTCGGGTTCGGTGTAGCCGCAGACAAACCGACAGTGGCGGCGGCGATCAGGGTCATGGTCGCCCCGCTCGGCCACGCGGTCGCGACCCAGTAACTGCCCAGCACGATCAGGATGAACGAGGCACGGATCCCTGAGGCGGCCGCCGCCCACCAGTTGGTTTGCGGGGTGAACGGCTCGTCCCAGCGTTCACGTTCGTGGCGGTGCTCGGCCAGGGACGCGTGGGTCTGGGCATAACTGTGCAGGTCATCGACGAAGCGGTAGAGCAATTCGTAGGCGGTGTGGAAATCCAATTGTTCGGCTTCGCTCGGACTGGTGCCCTGGAAGATCCCGCGCAGGGTGCGCACCCGCGTCGGCAAGCCTTCCTTGTAGATCGAAAGCGCGGAAGCCAAACGTGCCGCGTCGGGGCTGGTCAGGGCGCGGCCGCTGAAGCCGTCGAGCACTTCGGCGAGATCCTGCAGACCCGGTTTGATTGCCGCCACGACATGTTCTTCGCCATTGCCGCGCAGGCGTTCAAGCAACTGATGCAAGGCGTTGAAGCGCGTGGTGATGCCCATGAACTCGCTGTTCAAACGACTCAGCCGACCGTTGCGCCGGCGCATGTGCGGGTCTTCGAACACGGTCACGCTACGCAGTCCTTCCAGGCCGACGGCCTCGGCAATGAAGCGCACGTTGCTGGCTTCGAAGGCCTCGGCTTTGCTGCGCCCGCGCAAACCGTCGGTGACGAACAGGGCGAACACACCGAAGCGCTGATACAAGGCGTTGCGCATCGCTGCGCTGGCGGTCTGCGGCAGAATCGCGGCGCTGATCAGCGCGCGCAGAGAATCCCCAGCGAGACTCCAGCCCCCGCCACACTGCAGCCATGAATGCGCCGTCGGGATGCGCCAACGCCGGCAATCCGACCATCGCCGCGGTGTAACCGGCAAGGACAAAACCATACGCGCGAAAGTTGCGGCAACGGGCGGCACCGGCCGAGCAGATGCCGACCCAGATCGCCAGCGAGCCGAGAAACAGTTCGGTGTTCTGCGCGAATAAAGCGATCAGCGTGACCATCATCGCCGACCCGGCCAGCGTGCCGAGGAAGCGATAGAAACTCTTGGCGAACACCTGGCCGCTCTGCGGCTGCATGACGATGAACACAGTGATCATCGCCGTGCGCGGTTGCGGCAACTCCAGACGCATCGCCAGCCACAGCGTGAGAAACGCAGCGAGCAAAACTTTGAAGATATACACCCAGGTCACGCCATCGCTGCGTGCCCAGTCGAAGAAACCGCGACGCCATTCCAGGGAGTGGAGCCAGCGTAGAGATGCGGGCAAGGGAGTCATTGAATCCTGCTCAATAAATGAGGATTGAAGAATTTTTTATGCAGTACACAAAACCTGTGGCGAGGGGGGTTGCTCCCGCTGGGCTGCGCAGCGGCCGCAAAAATCTTGCGGGCGCTGCGCACTCGAGCGGGAGCAAGCCCCCTCGCCACAGGGATCGGCGTAATCCCGAACTGGCTTCACCGCAGGAGCGCCGGGGTTTTCGGGGCTTGGGTCTGCTCGGCCGTTGGCACGTCATCACCCGCACCGAGGCCACCACCCAGCGCCGTCACCAGTTCGGCATGCGCGCTCAACCGCGCGGCCTGCACCTGCTGCTGCACCTGCTGCTGCTTGAACAGCAGCGTCTGCGCATTCAGCACATTGAGGTAATCGGTGAGGCCGCGTTGATAGGCGATCATCGCGATGTCGTAAGTCTTCTGCGCTGCGGCGACGGACTCGGCGGCGAAGTCCTGTTGCTTGTCCATCGACTCGCGGCGGATCAACTGATCGGAAATGTTCTTCAGCGCGTTGATGAGGGTCTGGTTGTAATGCGCCACGGCGATGTCATAACCGGCCGCCGCTTCGCCCAATTCGCCCCGCAGTCGGCCGCCGTCGAAGATCGGCAACGAGATGGACGGGCCAACGTTGTAGTTGAGTTTCTTGCCGGTCAAAAACTCCAGCGCCCCACCGCCGGTGGCCATGTAACCGAGGCTGCCGACCAGGTCGACGTTGGGGTAAAAACCGCCGTGGGCAACATCGATGCCGCGTGCCTGCGCCGCCACTTGCCAGCGACTGGCGACCACGTCCGGACGCTGGCCGAGCAGTTCGGCGGGCAACGCCGAGGGCAACTTCAACGGCGCCGCCAAGGACAGCGTCGGCCGTTGCAGCAGCGCACCCGCGCCAGGACCTTTGCCGGCCAGCGCAGCAATCTGGTTGCGGCTCAGGGCGACTTCCTCGTCCAGCGCATCGAGTTGCCGATGGGTTTCGGGCAGCGGCGCTTCGGCCTGGCTGACTTCGAAGTGCGTGCCGATACCGCCGCTGAGGCGTTTCTGCGCCAGATCGAGAATCTGCTGTTGCTGCTTGAGCGTCGCGGCAACGATGTCGCGCTGGGCGTAATGCAGCGACAGTTCGATGTAGGCCCGGACGATGTTGCTCTGCAGCTCCAACTGCGCCAAACGCGCCTCGGCGACGCTGACATGCGCCAGATCCACCGCCCGTTCACTGGCATTGCGCTCGCGGCCCCAGAGGTCGAGGGCGTAGCTGAAGCCCAGCGCGGCGTTGTTGTCCCACGTCGTGGTGTTGGCCAGGTCGCCCGGGCCATAGAACTGATCGGTCGGCCAGTTGTGCCGCTTGAGGGTCGACTGGCCGTTGATCTGCAACGCCTCGGCCGCTTCGGCAACACCGGCCATCGCTTTCGCCTGACGCACACGCGCGGCGGCCATGGCCATGCTCGGGCTGCCTTGCACGGCGAGGTCGATCCAGCGATTGAGTTGCGCATCACCAAACGCCTGCCACCAATGGGCGGTGGGCCAGTGGGCGTCTTTGGCGGCCTCGGCAATGGCCGCGTCAGTGGCCAGTGAATCGGCCTCCAGCGCCTCGCCGTGTGGGGCAATGCCTTGGGTAGAGATGCAGCCGCCGAGAGCCAGGGTTAAAGCCAGAACACTGAGCGGCAAAAGCGCTCTGTTGATGCGACGCGGCACAGCTGCGAATTCCTGAGAAAAGGATCAATCGAGGGACTTGTGCAGGAGCTGCCGAAGGCTGCGAGCTTTTGATCTTGCTTCCCTTAAAACAAAATCTACAGATCGCAGCCTTCGGCAGCTCCTACCCAGGGACCGGCGCAATTCTATGGAGGTGCCTCTGCGGCGATAAGCTGGGATTTCTGTGAATCTTTGTTACGGTTAACGAGATAATCCCTTGGTCGGGGGTCTCAGCCCCTGAAACTTCGTGTCACAATTTGCCATCTCCCTTGAGAGCACCCCATGGACACTTTGCAAAACATGCGCGCCTTTAGTTGTGTTGCCGAAGCGGGCAGCTTCACCGCCGCCGCCGTGCAATTGGACACCACCACCGCCAACGTCTCGCGCGCGGTCTCCAACCTGGAAGCCCACCTGCAAACCCGCCTGCTCAACCGTACGACCCGGCGCATCGCCCTGACCGAGGCCGGCAAACGCTACCTGCTGCGCTGCGAGCAGATCCTCGCCTACGTTGAAGAAGCCGAAGCGGAAGCCAGCGACGCCCACGCGCGCCCGGCCGGCCAGCTGAAAGTGCACACCATGACCGGCATCGGCCAGCACTTCGTCATCGACGCCATCGCCCGCTACCGCAAGACCCACCCCGACGTGACCTTCGACCTGACTCTGGCCAACCGCGTGCCGGATCTGCTCGACGAGGGCTACGACGTCTCGATCGTCCTCGCCAGTGAACTGCCCGATTCCGGCTTCGTTTCTCAGCGCCTGGGTATCACCTACAGCATCGTCTGCGCCTCGCCGGCCTACGTGAAAGCCAACGGCGCCGCGCAGAAACCCAGCGACCTGCTCAACCACGCCTGCCTGCGCCTGGTCAGCCCGGTGATTCCGCTGGAGAAATGGACCTTCGACGGCCCGGACGGTCAGGAAATGGTCACGATCAACAGCTCACCGTTTCTGGTGAACTCCGCCGACGCCATGAAAACCGCGATCACCAGCGGCATGGGCGTTGGCGTGCTGCCGGTGTATGCGGCGATCGAAGGTTTGCGTAACGGCACACTGGTGCGGGTGATGCCGAACTACCGCTCCCAGGAACTCAACCTCTACGCGATCTACCCGTCGCGGCAGTACCTGGATGCGAAGATCAAGACCTGGGTGGAATATTTGCGTGGATCGTTGCCGGAGATATTGGCGGCGCATCAGGCGGAATTGGTCGCGTACGAATTGAGCGGGAGCCTGGCTGGCGCGCGCGTCGCCACCTGACTTTAAACACCGCTGACTTCATGTAGGAGCTGACGAGTGCAACGAGGCTGCGATCTTTTGATTTTGCTGTTTAAAAATCAACGGATCGCAGCCTACGGCAGCTCCTACATGGACGCGTTTACAAGGAAGTTTCCGACAGGTTTTGCAGGTTGTCCGTCGGAAGTGCGCTGGCTAGGATTTGGTTGTCGCTGACGAATCAGCGACCGGGTCTGGAAAACCCGCAGGATCACAGCGCATGACATAATGCCGCGCTCTTTCAGCGCCGGTAATCAGTTATGGCGGCTGTACGTGGGAGACCTTCGGGTCTGCCGGGTTTGATCCTTTGCCGGTTTTTCCAGTCCGCGTACAGCTGCCACCCCTTTCGCCTGGAAAACGAAAAATGGCAGCTCCATTAATCCAAAAGGACCTTTGCCATGTTCAAACCCACACCCAATCCCCCCGAATCCGAAAGCACCTCCCCCTACCAATCCCCCGACTCGAAAAAACTCCACGGCGCCGCCGAGCGTGCGCTGGATCACTACCTCAAACCGTCCGCCAGCACGCAGCAAAACCACAAACCCAGCACCATGTTCCAGATCGCCCCGGACCAGGACGACGAAAGCCTGCTGGCCCACGCCTGTGAATCCCTCGCCTCGGCCAGCATCATGAGCAGCGACATCGCCGCCCACGTCGACAGCCCACAACGGCACACGATATTGGCTATCCAACAAGTAATCATGCTGGCGGAACTGGCGGTGAACCGGGTGCTGGATAATTACGAAATCCACCAGCCCCCGTCACGCAGCTGACCCCGTGGGAGCGAGCCTGCTCGCGAAGGCTTCGGCACATTCAACATTCGAGGTGTCAGATAAACCGCTTTCGCGAGCAGGCTCGCTCCCACAATTCTGGATCGTGTACATCAGCAAGATATGAGTCGGCTGCCAGGCCGCCTTCGCTGGCAAGCCAGCTCTCACAGGGACAGGGTGAATCTGGCAGAGATGGGTTGGCTATGAGGACGTCATCGCGAGCAGGCTCACTCCTACAGTTTGAATCGAGTACATCAGCGAGAAACAGGTCGGCTGTCAGGCCGCCATCGCTGGCTAGCCAGCCCCCACAGGAAAGCAAAAGCAAGATCAAAAGATCGCAGCCTTCGGCAGCTCCTACCGCTGGATCGCGTGAACTCGATAGTAATTTGTTGACTAGCGGGCCGCCATCGCGAGCAGGCTCACTCCTACAAAAGCAAAAGCAAAGCAGCGCAGCTGCCCGCGGCGAAGCCGCCCCACTCAACAATGAGCGCAAGCTCGAGTGCTTTTGATCTTGATCCACGGGCGACTTCGGAAGGCTGAGTGGAGGGATTGATCCGGGGGTGGGAGCGAAGCGACCGTTTGGCGCAGCCAAACACAGCGAGTGTAGGTGCAGCGAAGCAAACCGGAGCCGCTGCGCCCGGATCAGTCCCGGAGCGAAGGAACCCGAGCCTGCGAGGGCCGAACGCAGGAGCAAGCCTTTTGGGTTACCTTTTTGGCGTTTGAAAAAGGTGACCCGCCGTAAGGGCGGAACCGTAATCAGCAACACCCGCAGAAACGGATATACACCCAAACCACCCAAGGCATGGCCGGCCCAGAGGCCGCCAAGACAACCCGAGCGAGAAAATGTTAGCGTGCTTGCAATCAAGCCCCGACGAGCCCAAGCCCAATGAAAAAAACAGTCCTGGCCTTCAGCCGCATCACCCCGCCCATGATCGAACGCCTGCAAGACGAATTCGACGTCATCGTCCCCAACCCCAAGACCGGTGACATCAACGCCCAGTTCAACGAAGCGCTGCCCCACGCCCACGGCCTCATTGGCGTCGGTCGCAAACTCGGCCGTGCGCAACTGGAATCCGCGACAAAACTCGAAGTGGTCTCCAGCGTCTCCGTCGGCTACGACAACTACGACCTCGACTACTTCAACGAACGCGGGATCATGCTCACCAACACCCCCGACGTGCTCACCGAAAGCACCGCCGACCTCGCCTTTGCGCTGATCATGAGCAGTGCCCGCCGCGTTGCCGAACTCGACGCCTGGACCAAGGCCGGCCAATGGCAAGCCAGTGTCGGCGCGCCGCTGTTCGGCAGTGATGTGCACGGCAAGACCCTCGGCATTGTCGGCATGGGCAACATCGGCGCCGCCGTCGCCCGACGTGGCCGCTTCGGATTCAACATGCCGATCATCTACAGCGGCAACAGCCGCAAGAGCGAACTGGAACAGGAACTCGGCGCGCAGTTCCGCAGCCTCGATCAACTGCTCGCCGAAGCCGACTTCGTCTGCCTGGTAGTACCGCTCAGCGACAAGACCCGCCACCTGATCAGCCATCGCGAGCTGGCGCTGATGAAGCCGAGTGCAATCCTGGTCAACATCTCTCGCGGCCCGGTGGTTGACGAACCGGCGCTGATCGAAGCCCTGCAAAACAACCGCATCCGCGGTGCCGGGCTGGACGTCTACGAGAAAGAACCGCTGGCCGAATCGCCGCTGTTCCAGCTGAAAAACGCCGTCACCCTGCCGCACATCGGCTCGGCCACCACCGAGACCCGTGAAGCGATGGCCAATCGCGCATTGGCCAACTTGCGCAGCGCGCTGCTCGGCGAACGGCCGCAGGATCTGGTCAACCCCCAAGTCTGGCGCGGCTGAAAAAAGGGGCCAGCGTACTGTTGCGCTGGCCCTTGATTCATTCTCCCTACATAACTTGCAACCGAACAATAAAGCCATACCAACTAACTGCACTATAAGCTCTCGGAAATTATCAACTTATTGATTAATTGCCATGGAGAGCTAATCCCGTGAACACCCTGACCACCGACAAACTCATTCGTTACAGCAAAGTCATCTTGATGACTTATATAAGTTTCTTTGGCCTGCTGGTGATGATCCACAACTTCACCGACTATGAGTCCAACTACACTTACGTCGCGCACATCCTGAGCATGGACACCACCAATGCCAGTGAAAACATCATGTACCGGGCGATTGACTCACCCATGATCCATCACCGGATCTACTGGTTCATCATCACCATGGAAGTCACTTATACGGTGCTGTGCCTGATCGGCACTTACCAGTTATATCGCTACGTCGATGCATCGGCTGCGGAATTTCATGAAGCCAAGAAGTTTTCGATCATGGGCATATTGGTTGCCATCTTCATTTACTACGTGTGCCTGCAAACGGTCGGCGTCGAGTGGTTCGACATGGACACTTCGCAATCATGGAATGCCAAAGACTGGGCAAGACATATTGTCGACTTCATCTTCCCGGTGATGATTTACATCACATTGAAAGTTGAGCGCTGAACAGCAGCGCTCGTTCTATCAGGCCAACTTCCCCTGCCCTGCTGACAACAGCGTTTTCGGTTTACGAAACACCAACACGTTGCCCAGCATCACCAACACCAGCCCGACCAGCGCCGGCGCGGTCCATTGGTAACCTTCGGCAAATGCCGACACGTTCAGCGCCACCACCGGAAACAGCACTGTGCAGTAAGCCGCACGCTCCGGGCCCATGCGCCCGACCAGCGTCAGGTACGCGGTGAAGCCGATCACCGAGCCGGGAATCACCAGATAGAGCAACGCGCCGACATAACGTGGTGACCAGTCCATCTCGAACGGGATGCCTTTGAGCAGACACCACACCGTCAACATCGCCGCGCCATAGGCCATGCCCCAGGCGTTGGTGGTCAGCGGTCTCAACCCTGCTTTCTGTTGCAGGCTCGAAAGCATATTCCCCGCCGAAAAACACAAGGTGCCACACAACGCCAGACCCAGCCCCAGCAGGGTTTGCGGACTGGCCTGATGCCCGGCCACCTCCGGCCAGAACAACAGTCCCAGACCGAACAGCCCGAGCGCGCCGCCCATCAACACATTGCGCGCAATGCGCTGGCCGAAGAACACCCGCGCATTCAGTGCGTTCCACAGCGTCGCGGTGGAAAACACCACCGCCACCAGTCCGCTGGGAATCCACTGACTGGCGGTCAGGAAACACATGAAATTGATGCAGAACAGACACAGACCCTGAGCCACGCAGATCAGATGCCCGCGACGGTCCATCGGCTGCAGGCGACGACTGAGCAGCAACAGCGCGAACAGGACCAGTGCGGCCAGGCCGAAGCGATAGACGATCGACACCGGAATTTCGACCACGCCCAATTGCCATTTCAAGGCGATCCAAGTGGTTCCCCAGATCAGCACGGTCAGCAGGTACAACGACAGGTTCATGGCAGACGCTCCTCAAACAGGCCTTGAGTGTCTGCCTCGCCCGCCCATGCACGCTTGCAGAATCTTGCGCTTTTGTCCGCCAGCAGGCTGGCAGCGCCACGTCTACGGAGTAGGATGCGAAGGCGTTGAAGAGAACCGAACATGGCCGCCATCGATACCCTGCAAGTCTTTCAAGCCCTCAACCGCTCGCCAAATGCACGCCTCGTGCATAGCGCCGAGCTCGGTGACGGCTTGTCAGCGGCCTTGTGGACCAACCACCACGACGCCCAGGAATACGAGGCACCGAGTCATCACACGCTGTCCTGCTACATCGCCGGCGGCACCGGTACATTCCGGCGCGGCCAGCCGGGCCGCAAGGGCGGGCCGGACAAGCTGTGCATCCTGCCGGCCGATCACGAGTCAGGCTGGGTGATCAACGGTGATATCCGCTTGGCGCACCTGTATTTCAGCGCCGAACAATTCGCCCTCGGCTGCGTGACTTTGCTCGACCGCGAGCCGCGCGAGATGCAGTTGCGCGAACAGACCTTTCTCGAAGATCCGCAGCAGGCGCAGCGCTTCCGGCAGCTGCTGACGCTGAATTGGGAGGAGCCTGCCGAACGTCTGCTGACCAGTAGCCTCGCCCATGAATTGATCAGCCACACCTTGCTCAGTCAGGTCGGCGCGCGTCAGGGTTTGCGTTTGAAAGGCGGGCTGGCGGCGCACCAACGTCGGCAGTTGGTGGAGTTCATCGACAATCAATTGAGCGAAGCAATCAGCCTCGGCCAATTGGCCGGACTCTGCGCGTTATCGGAATACCACTTCGCCCGGATGTTTCGCGTGAGCTTCGGACTTCCACCGCATCAATATGTGCTGGCGCGGCGCTTGAGCCGGGCACGGGAATTGTTGCGCGGGACGACGTTGCCCTTGGGGGAGATCGCGCTGGCGTGCGGGTTTGCCAGTGCCAGTCATTTCACCAATCGGTTTCGCCAGGTTCTGGGTGGGACGCCGGGGGAGTATCGGCAGGCGTTTTTGCGGTGAGCCCATTCCCCTCACCCCAGCCCTCTCCCAGGGGGAGTGGGGGCCGACCGAGGTGTCTGGCGCTATACGTCGACCTGAAACACCGAATCGATTATGGATTCAAAGCATCACGTTCAAGTCGGTGTACCTCTGGAATATCCACGGTCAGTCCCCTCTCCCTCCGGGAGAGGGCTAGGGTGAGGGGCTTTTGACTTTGACTCAGAACTCCAGAGTGCTGGAAAGCGAAACCTGCCGTGAGTCCCCCATCGAGACAAAGAAGCGGCTCGCCGACGAGGTGTAATAGGTGCGATCAAACAGGTTCTTCACGTTCAACTGAAACTTGACCTTCTGCCCTTCAACCGTGGTGTCGTAAGTGGCAAACGCATCAGCCACGGTGTAGCTCGGCAGATCGAAATCATTCACCGCGTTGCCGGCCCGCTCGCCGACATAACGTGCGCCAGCACCGACACGCAATTGATCGCCGCCAAACACATTGCCGAAGTCGTACACCGCCGACAGCGACCCGGAATTCTTCGCGACGTTCTGCAGGCGCTTGCCTTTGTACTCAGGGTCTTCGGTGACTTCGGCATCGCTGTAGGCATAGCTGCCGATCAGGTTCCAGCGCTCGCTGAGTTGCCCGCTGACATCGACTTCCAGCCCGCGTGAACGCACTTCGCCTGCCGCACTGTAAATCGTCGTCGGACCTTCAGAGTTGGCCACCAGCACGTTGCGCTTCTTGATGTCGAACAACGCGATATTGCCGGTGATGCTGCCCGGCATATCCAGTCGCGCCCCCAGCTCCCAGGACTTGGCTTCCTCCGGCGCGATACTGCCGTCGAGTACCGTGCTGCTGCCGCTCAGCGGGGCGATGGTCGAGTTGGGTTTGAACGATTCGGTATAGCTGCCGTAGAACGACAAAGCGTCGGTGTAGCGATAGACCAGACCGGCGCGCGGCACCCACTTCTGCCCGTTGCTGTCGGTATTGGCCTTGAACGGCACGCCTTTGCCGGCGTACTGGTCGTACTCCTGAAAGCGTCCTCCAGCGACCAGAATCCACTGCTCGTTGAGGTGAATCGAATCCTGCAGGAACACCGAATCGCTGCGCAGCTCATCGGTCTGTGCGCTGTCGGGCGCACTCACGGTGGTGCCCATCACTTCGCGGCCATACACCGGATTGAGGTAGCTGAAGGTGCTCAGGCTTTTTTGCCGAATCAAGTCTTCGCGGTAGATCTTGCGGTACTCGTCATCGACGCCGAATACCAGGTCATGTTGCATGCCCAGTACATTGACTTTGCCTTCGAGGCTGGCGGTGGTGAAACGGTCGGTGCTGATCGCATTCCGGGTGCCGTCCATGCTGCGCGTCAGTGTGCCGTTGCGGGTATTGATGGCGGTAACGCGGACCTGGCTGGCGTCATAGGTTTCGCGGTTCCAGCTGTAGCCGAAGTGGGCTTTCCAGTCGTCGTTGAGTTCGTGGTCGGCTTCGAAATGGTACAGATCCGAGCGCCCTTCCATGTCGTTGAACGGCTCATCGAGACGCTCCTTGCGCGAGATATCCAGCGGATGATTGGTGCGCGGATCGATCAAGGTGCCACGGTCGAACGGGGTGAGAAATTCGCGGTGCTCGTAGGCAAACAGCAGCTTGGTGCGTTCGCCGTACCAGGCCAGCGACGGCGCGATCAGGGTCTCGCGGTGGGTGCCAAAGTTGCGCCAGTAATCTTCGTCTTCATGATCGACGATCATGCGATAGGCGAAACCGGAGTCGCCCAGCGCACCGGTGCTGTCGAAGGCGCCGCCGCTGCCGTTCTTGCCGTCACCGTAGGTCGAACCCCGCAGGGTCCAAGCGTTGTACTGGGTCAGTTCCGGCTTCTTGCTGACCAGATTGACCACACCGCCAGGATCCTGAATCCCGTAGAGCAACGAGGCCGGGCCCTTGAGCACTTCGACGCGGTCCACGCTGGCGTTCATGCCGCGGCCCTGCACCAGCGGCATGCCATCGCGCATGATCGAGCCATTGCGGTTGTCGCCGAAACCGCGGGTCATTACCGAATCCTGCGTACTGCCCAAGGTGTTGCCCTGAGTGATGCCACTGACATTGGCCAGCGCGTCGTCAAGATTGCGCGGCGCCTGATCACGAATGACCTGCGCCGGGATGATATTGACGGTCTGCGGAATTTCTTGCAGCGACGCCGATGAGCGCATCACCGAACTGGTTTCCGGCGGCTGATAACTCAGCGATTCATCGCGCGTTGAGGTGATCGTTGTAGCGTCGAGATTGAGCGCGCCTTCGGTCGGGGCCGGCTCCAGTGCCAGGGTGTGACTGTCAGTGCGGCGAAAGCTCAGGCCGGAGTTGCCGAGCAGGCGTTGCAGGGCCTGCTCGGCGCTCATCTGCCCGTTGACTGCCGGAGCATTAAGGCCGTACGGCGCTTCGTCGGTGTAGACCACGCTTTGCCCGGTCACGCGGCTGAAATCGCTCAGGGCTTGCGGCAGCGGTTTGGCGGCGAGGGTGAAATTGAATTGCTGCTGCGCCTGATTGCTCAGCGCTTCAGCGGCCAGCGCCATGCTCATAGGCAGCAATGCCAACGCGGAAAAACTCAACGCCGACACGCTTAACCACTGTTTGACCGAACCGGATTTTGCCCTGGACTTCATTGCTCAATGACCTGTGTAGAACCGCAACGGATGCGAATGGCTCGCAGTTTCAGTCACTACACGGATGGGGCCCGGAGTTACCTCACCATAAATCGAAAATAATTTTGAAGATCAAAAGATCGCAGCCTTCGGCAGCTCCTACAGGGGAACGCATTCCAATGTAGGAGCTGCCGAAGGCTGCGATCTTTTGCTGCCTCAGCGCAAAATGATCAGGTGCCCCAACACCCGATGCTGCTCAAACCCCAACACTCCCTGCAGCGAATTCAGCACCGCCTGCGGGTCCTTGCTCGGAAAGCTGCCGCTGACCTTGCGCGCTGCCAGGTCATCGTTGAGCAGCACAATCCGCCCCGGGTAATAGCGGCGCAGATCCTCGACCACATCAGCCAACGTGGTTTTGTAGTAAGTCAGCCAACCCTGACGCCAGGCCAGTTGCGCTTCACTGTCGACGGTATGCAGTTTTTCCGCCGTGCCGTCGGCGTAGGCGACTTGCTGGCCGGCCGTGAGAATCTGTTGTTGGCCATGCTCATCCGCCGTCACCGCGACACGTCCGGACAATACCGTCACTTGCGCACCATGGAGTTGCCGGCGCACGTCGAACTGCGTGCCGAGTACCCGCGCCTCGCCCTGCTCCGCCGCCACTACAAACGGATCGCCGGTGTGGGCGACGCTGAAGAAACCGGCGCCACGGATCAACTGCACGCGGCGCTGACCGTGGCTGAAATCCACGGCAATCGCACTATCGGCATCCAGCGTCACTTGCGATTGGTCGGCCAAGGTCACCGTGCGGATTTCACCGGGCGCCGAGACGTGATCGGCGCGCAGATCGTCGAGCCAGCGCTGCGCTTGCCACCCCGTGCCGAGGCTGACCATCAGCAGCAGACACGCGGCCACCGCCAGCGCTCCAGACCAACGCAACAATGGCGAACGCCGTGGCGCATCCATCGCCTGCAGATAACCTTGCAACGCGAACGCCTCTTCATCGGCCAGCGTGCGCGCCGGGGCTTCGCTGAGTTCCCAGATCACCTGCGCCTGCGCATACGCCTCGGCGTGGGCGGGATCGGCGCGCAGCCATTGGCTGAAGGTCAGTTGATCATCAGTGCTCGGGCGGTCGTGCAACAGGCTCAGCCAGGCCAGCGCGGCCTGCTCCTGGGCCGGTGTCGGTGTGATCGGAGTGGATGGCTTCACGGTGCTTTCCCTGGCAGGCGTGGCGCGGGGTCGCGCAGGCTGGCCTTGCAGGCCTCGAGGGCGCGCATCATATGTTTTTCCACGGCACTTTGGGACAGGCCCATGGCCTTGGCGATTTCGGCGTACTTGCGCCCGTGAATGCGATTGAGCAGAAAAATCTGCCGCGTGCGTTCGGGCAAGGCGCGCAACGCTGCTTCGACATGACGCAGATCATTGCCGGCTTCGAGCGCGGCCTGGGGTTCGCTGCCGTGGCTATCGGGTTCGTCCGGCAGCCAGCCATCATTGAACCGCGTGCGCGTGCCTTCGCTGCGCAAATGATCGATGGCGATGTTGCCGGCGCAGCGCAGCAGATAGGTGCTGAGTTCTTCGACCTGGACCAGCGGCCGCCGCCAGAAGCGCAAAAACAGATCCTGGACCAGATCCGCCGCCGTCGCCCGACAACCGACGCGCCGGTTCACCAGTGCTTCCATTTGCGCACGCTGGGACAGAAACACCTGGAGAAAATGCGCACGCGCGCCACGCGCTTCATCATCACGCGATTCCGGCGGCAGACCGATCAGCACTTCAGCACTGCGCCCATGCCGCAACCGGACTCGCCAACAGGCTCAACCCGGCCAGTGCCAAGGCCAGACGCGGGCGATACGGCAGCAACAGCACCAGTGCCAAAGCGCTGAGCATCAGCACCGCGAACCAGTCGACCAGACCGAAACTCCAGCCATTGGCTGCCACCGCCGCCCACAGCGACAGCACCAACAACAGCCATCCCGCCAACGACATCGCTCGCTGCCGTCCAGTCGAAGGTTTGGCGCCGAGCAATTCAGCGTGATGGCGAGGCATCGACAGACACAATGCGGTGAAGCCGGCGTAGGTGAGTAACAGGGCCAGCAGCATCAGTTGGCACTCTGTTCAAGGGTAATCGACCGAGGCGATGACTTTACTTTGGGAACGCTGACGCGGTTGCCAGCACGCTGCATCTTGCGCGCAGCCCAGCCGAGAAAAAGCCCCGTCGCCAGACAAGTCAGATCAAATCCGGCCAACGCCCAATCGCGCTGTATCAAGGTCGCGCCAAGATTCCACGGCGTAGTCAGCGCATTGATCAGCGGCACCGCGATAAACAGCGCGGCGCCGAGCGTCAGCTGTTCGATCCAGGCCTTGCGGCCCGGACGCAACACCGCATGCACCAGGCTCAGGCCCCAGGCGATGAAGAACGCATTCACTTCCCAGTCGGCCCGTCCCGTCAGACTCACCGGCAACAACCGATTGGCCAAAAAGAATACCGCCACCGCCGACACCAGCCCGGCCATGCTGGCAATATTAAGCACTTCGACCAAACGCAATTCGAACGGCAGCGCTGCGCTTTTTGCGTGCTTGAGCTGACGCTTGCCCAGCCAGATCACCAGCCCGGTGCCGATCATCGCCGTGCCGGCCAGTCCGCAGATGAAATACAGCCAGCGCAACAGCGGCCCGGCGAAATGGCCCATGTGCAGACCGTAGAATGCACCACCCACCGACATCGCCATGGGTTGATCGGGGGTACTGCTCAGAAGCTGCCCAGTGACGCCGTTGAACGTCACCGCCCGGCCAAAATCATGCACCACCCGATCGCCTGCGCGGGACAGCACCACCGTGGCGCTGGCATCGCCCGGATTGCTCACCGACAGGCGCGCGGTGTGGCCGCCCGACCACTGCTCGCTGGCCTTGGCAAGTAGCGGAGCCATGGCGGTCAGCGGCGCGGCGATATCAGCACGTTCCGGCGTCTTCGAGGCGGGAAAGACTTCGTCGTAAAACTTGCGCACGTCACTGCCGTAAGAGGCAACGATGCTCGCCGGCATGACCATCGACATGAAAATCACCAGGCTGCTGTAGGTGATCATCAAGTGAAACGGCAGCACCAGCACACCCACCGCGTTATGCCCGTCGAGCCAGGAACGCTGGCCCTTGCGCGGGCGAAAGGTGAAGAAGTCCTTGAAGATTTTCTTGTGGGTGATGATGCCGCTGATCAACGCGACGAACATCACCATCGCAGCGATGGTCGCCAGCCAGCGGCCCCACGGATAAGGCATCTGCAACTGGAAGTGGAAGCGGTAGAAGAACTCGCCGCCCATGCTTTCGCGGCCCTGTACTTCGGCCCCGCTCTGCGCGTCGAGGGTCCTGGATTCGAAGCGACCGCGCTCCCCGGGCTTGCCCGGTGCCTGCTGCCAGCGCACGGTAAGGCCGGGATCGCGGGCATCGGGCAAATCGATCAGCCAGCGCGAAGCACCGGCGGCATGTTGCTGCAGATAGTTTTGCGCCAGGGTCAGGCTCGCTTCGGCATCGAGTGGATGCGCAGCCATTTCCGGCTGCATCCAGTGACTGATTTCGTCTTTGAAGTAAGCCAGCGTTCCGGTGAAAAAGATCGCGAACAGCAACCAGCCGAACACCAGTCCGGCCCAGGTGTGCAGCCAGGCCATCGCCTGGCGAAAACCCTCTTTCATGCCAGCCCCAGACCGCGCGCGACACCGGAAATGGTGGCGAGAATCACGCTCGGCACCAGCAAGCCGACCCATGCCGACCATGCGCTGCGGCAGGCAAAGCACCAGAGCACTGCGACCAGCCAGACGAGAAAGGACACGGTCATGCCGGTGACCACGGCTTCAGCGCGGTTCAACGGCAGCCACAGCGTCAGGGTGACACTGGCCAGCGCCGCGACCAGATAGCCGCCGAAAACCGCCGCCAGCACTCGCGAAGTGACGGCCAGACGATAGGACATGGGAAGCGTGGCGAGTTTGCCTTTCATGTTTCGACCCTGAAACGAAAAACGTTCGGCCGACAAGCCGAATCTACAGGCGAGCAATATTAATGATAAATATTCTCATACGCAAAAGCATCTGATTGCCGGACACGGTCCCCAGCCCCTACAATGCGAACCGTTCTTGTTCTCTAACGCACGTTCTCTACGCAAGCATTGCGTCCGGAGTCATTTCGTTGCCGCCCGCCCATCCTGTCGAATCGCTCTATCACGCCCATCACAGTTGGCTCACCGGCTGGCTGCGGCGCAAGCTCGGCTGCCCGGACAGCGCGGCGGATCTGGCTCAGGACACGTTCGTCAAAGTGCTCACCGCCCGCGAGCCGCCGGTGATCATCGAACCGCGCGCGTTTCTCACCACCTTGGCCAAGCGTGTGCTGTTCAACCATTACCGGCGGCAGGATCTGGAACGCGCCTACCTCGAGACGCTGGCGCAAATGCCCGAGATGGTCGCGCCGTCGGAAGAACACAAAGCGATCATCCTGCAGACGTTGCTCGAACTCGATGAGCTGCTCGACGGTTTGCCGCAGCCGATCAAACGCGCCTTCCTGCTCGCGCAGGTCGATGGCCTGACTTATCCGCAGATCGCCGCTGAACTGGGTATCTCGATAGCCACGGTCAAACGCCATCTGAACAAAGCGGCGATGCGCTGCTATTTCGCTTTATGAATCGAGTGCCGGAATTTTCCGCGCAGGTCGCCGAACAGGCGGTGCACTGGCTGCTGGAAATGCAGCAGGGCACGCTCACCCCGCGCCAGCAACAGGCCTGGCAACAATGGCTGGATGCGCACAGCGAACACCGCCGGGCGTGGGAGCACATGCAACGGGTCAACCAGCGCTTGCGCGGCGTGTCACCGCCGTTGGCCCACGCGACGTTGAACGGGCCGAAGTCCGCCAGCCGTCGTCAGGCGCTGAAAATGCTGCTGATTCTCGGTGCCGGCTCAGCGGCGACCTGGGGCCTGCGCGAGCACACGCCGCTGCCGTCGCTGCTCGCCGATTACCGCACACCGGTCGGGCAGCGGCGCAAGATTGCCCTGGGCGGCGCCGATTCCTTGCAGCTCAATACCGCCAGCTCCGCCGATGTCGATAACGCGCAGCGCCAGATTCGTCTGCTTGAAGGCGAAATGCTCCTGAGCGCTGCGAGCCCGTTCGACATACACACGGCGCACGGCGTGTTGAAAAGCCAAGGGGCGCGCCTGAACGTGCGGCAGTTTGCCGATCGCACGCAGATCGCGCTGTTTGAAGGGCGAGTCGAACTCACCGCCAACCCGCGCGCGCCTCTGCTGCTGCCGGTCGCGCGTCAGCTGAGTTTTAGTGGCAGCGCCGTCAGCGAGGCCAAGCCGCTGGACGCCAACAGCGGCGCCTGGACCGACGGCATGCTGGTCGCCGCCCATATGCGCCTCGGCGACTTTCTCGAAGAGCTTGGCCGCTACCGGCGCGGTCAGTTGAGTTGCGCCAGCCAGGTCGCCGATCTGCTGATTTCCGGGACGTACCCGCTGGATGACAGTGAGCGGATTCTCGACCTGCTGGAAATCAGTTTGCCAGTGAAAGTGAGGCGCTTTACCCGATATTGGGTGAGCGTTGAAGCGCGGGTTTGAAAAGCAGGATCAAGAGATCGCAGCCTTCGGCGGCTCCTACAGAAGGCTGCGATCTTTTTATTTTCAAAACAAATGAGCCGTTTTTCAGATCTGGCGTGACAGAGAAGGAAAGCCCCCTTGATTCCCCCTTCTCAGGATCATCCACATGCAGCCCCCCCGCCTCACGCCACTGGCCCGCAGCCTGCGCAATCTTCTGCTTGGCGCCAGCCTGAGTTTCACCGCCCTGCCCGCCGCGCTGGGCGCCGAGACCAAGGTCTATCACATTGCCCCGGCGTCGCTGGAAACCGCGCTCAACCAGTTTGGCCGTGAAGCCGGCGTGCTGATCTCCTTCGGTTCGCAAGTCACCAGCGGTGTGCAAAGCCGTGGTCTGGAAGGCAATTACACGACGCAGCAAGGTCTCGATGCATTGCTCGAAGGCACCGGCCTGCAAGCCCGCGCCGAGGGCGAAAATGCCTTCAGCCTGCAACCGTTGGGAGATTCCGCGCTTGAGTTGGGCACTTCGACCGTGGTCGGCGACTGGCTCGGCGATGCGGCGCAGGTCAACGTGTTCGAACACCCGGGCGCGCGTGATGTGATTCGCCGCGACGAATTCGAACGCCAGGGCGCGACGCAGGCCCGTGACGTGCTCAACCGCATCCCCGGCGTCAATGCGCCGGAGAACAACGGCACCGGCAGCCATGACATGGCGCTGAATTTCGGCATTCGCGGTTTGAATCCACGTCTGGCCGCGCGCTCGACAGTCTTGATGGACGGCATTCCGGTGCCTTTCGCGCCGTACGGTCAGCCGCAGTTGTCGTTCGCGCCGATCAGCATGGGCAACATGGATGCCGTGGACGTGGTGCGCGGCGGTGGCGCGGTGCGTTACGGCCCGCAGAACGTCGGCGGCGTGGTCAACTTCGTGACCCGGGCAATCCCCGACGAGCCGACGGTCAAGGGTGGTTTCCAGACTGAAACCAGCCCGTCGTCGAGCCACGACGGTTTCAAGACCAGCGCCAATCTGCTGGCCGGCGGCACCAACGCCAACGGCCTGGGCGGCGCCTTGCTGTACTCCGGCACCCGTGGCGGTGACTGGCGTGAGCACAGCGATAGCGAGATCGACGACCTGATTCTCAAGGGCAAATACCAGCTCGACGAAGCCAACAGTTTCAACGCCATGGCCCAGTATTACGAAGGCAAGGCCGACATGCCCGGCGGTCTGAACGTCGCCGATTACGATGCCGATCCCTATCAGTCCACGCGCCCGAAAGACCAGTTCTGGGGGCGCCGGACGATGTTCAACTTCGGCTATCGCTATCAGGAAGATCGCCGCGAGTTCACCGCCAACACCTTCTTCACCAAGACTTTGCGCAGCGGCTATCTGGATCAGGGCACGTTCCTTTCGCTGTCGCCACGCGAGTATTGGGTGCGTGGCCTGGAAACCCGCTTCGCCCAAGGCTTCGACCTCGGTCCGAGCAGCCATGAAGTCGGCGTCGGCTACCGCTACATCAACGAGGCGGGCCACGAACTGCGCTACCGCACGCCGATCAGCGCCAACGAATACCCGACCACCAGCAGCCGCAACGACCGCGATACCCGTGGCGGCACCGAGGCCAATGCGTTCTTCGTCGACGACCGCATCGACATCGGCAAATGGACCATCACCCCGGGCGTGCGCTACGAGATGATCGAGTCGCAGCAGACCAACAACCTGACCAACGTCAAATACAAGGGCGACTACAACACCGCGCTGCCGGCGCTGAACGTGCTCTATCACCTGACCGACAGCTGGAACCTGTACGCCAACACCGAAGGCTCGTTCGGCAGCGTGCAGTACAGCCAGATGCCCAACCGCGTGAGCAGCGGCGAGGTGAAACCGGAAAAAGCGCGCACCTGGGAACTCGGCACGCGTTATGACAATGGTGCCCTGCGCGCGGAAATCGGCGCATTCCTGATCAACTTCGATAACCAGTACGAAAGCAACCAGACCAACGATTCGGTGATCGCCCGCGGTGAAACCCGCCATCAGGGCATCGAGACCAGCGTCAATTACGCCCTCGATGACTTGAGTCCGGCGCTGGCCGGTTTCGATGTCTACGCCAGCTACGCTTATGTTGACGCGACTATCCGCGAAGACGGGCCGAACAAGGGCAATCGCGTGCCGTTCTCGTCGAAACACAAAGGCACGATTGGTGTCGGTTACACCGAAGGCCCTTGGAAGTTGAATCTGGATAGCAGCTTCCAGAGCGATCAGTTCGCCGACAACGCCAACACCTCGAAGGAAAGTGCCGATGGCAGCACCGGCAAGATACCGGGGTACATGCTGTTCAGCAGCCGCGCCGGGTATGACTTCGGGCCGCAGTTGGCGGATTTGAATGTGGCGGTAGGCGTGAAGAACATCTTCAACACGCAGTACTTCACGCGCTCGTTTGATGACAACAACAAGGGCAAGTACGTCGGGGAGCCGCGGACGGTTTATGTGCAGACTTCTGTGGCGTTCTGAGGGTTGAAAAGCCCCTCACCCTAACCCTCTCCCTGAGGGAGAGGGGACTGATCGTGGGATGCTTGCGACGTACGCCGACCTGATTCTGCTTTGCCGAATCCATAATCGACTCGGTCTTTCAGGTCGATGTACCCCGCAAAACACCTTGGTCGGCCCCCTCTCCCTCCGGGAGAGGGCTGGGGTGAGGGGAATGGGCTACAGTGAAATATCAAACCAACTTCACAAGGATCGTGAAGCATGCAAACCCGCCCCACCCTCGCCCAATTCGCCCGCCAGTTACGCGTCAACCAAACCGATTGCGAACAGTTGCTCTGGCAAAAACTCCGCTCCCGCCAAATCGCCAATCTGAAATTTCGCCGGCAGTTTCCGTGTCCGCCTTAGGTGCTGGATTTTTACTGTGCGGAGCTGAAATTGGCGGTTGAACTGGACGGTGGTCAGCACTATGAAACAGTGGGATTGATTCATGACCAGCGCCGGACACGCTATCTGAACCAAAAGGGCATTGAAGTCGCGCGTTTCAGTAACCTCGAGGTGATCCAGCAGATGGACGATGTGCTAGAGCAGATCATAAGAATTGCGGCGAATCGAAAAATGCCCTCACCCTAACCCTCTCCCAGAGGGAGAGGGGACTGACCGTGGGACGCTTGCGAAGTACGCCGACCTGATTCTGCTTTACCGAATCCATAATCAACGCGGTCTTTCAGGTCGATGTACCTCTTCAGACACCTCGGTCGGCCCTCTCCCCGAGAGAGGGGGAACTGATCGCCCCCTCTCCCTCTGGGAGAGGGCTGGGGTGAGGGGCTTTTCTGCTACAAATAAAAAACGGGCCTGCATCAGCAGGCCCGTTCTCCTTGTGTGACTTGTGAAATCAGCGCATCAACTGTTGATGGCTGCCTGTTCGTTCTCGTCGAATTCTTCCGCCAGCAGCTTGTCGTTGGCCTTGCCGGTAAATGGCACTACCGCAGCGCGTGGTTTACCTCGCAGTTTGCCGAACAAATGATCCAGTTTGTGCTCGAGTTTTTCGGCAGCACCGTCGATCGCCTGTTCCAGCGAATCGGCTTTGTGGGTCACGGAAATGGGTTGGTGGCCTTTTGGCCGCGCTTCCAGTTGGCAGCGCAAGTCATGGGGACCTGGCTTCTCGCCGTTCTCGTCGCTGAGGTGGACTTCGACACGGGTCAGGTCTTCTTCATAACGGTCGAGCGTGCTCTCAATAGTTGTACGTACCCACTCCTCCAGTCGCTTACTGCTTTGAATATGGTTATCGCTGTTGACTTGGATTTGCATAGTTCATCCCTTATTTCAGCTAGCTCGCTGGAGGCCTTGAGTTGAATTTCCTGACCTCCTGGTTACAACAATCGGCCCGAGCGCCGAACATTTCAACCCCTGAAAAAAGAAAAATATTCATTCGCAAAAAAAGCCGGACAACCGAGCAAAGCGCTGCTAAGGTCGGGAGTTGGGTCGACCCGCTCCGCTGAAAAATCTACTCACATCTGCTGCTCATTCAGCGGGTGCAGACTGCGAAAAATCCCCGCCTCCTCCACCAGCCAATCGTGCACGGCACGTACGCCCGGATGGCTCAACGCCCCCGGCGCATACAGCAGCACGTAGCGTTTATGGTTAGGCACCGACAAGCCGAACGGCACGATCAGAGTGCCGCGTTCCAGCTCGTCGTTGAGCAGCGTGCGCCGGGCAATTGCCACGCCCATGCCGGCAATCGCCGCTTCGATGGTCAGGTGATTGCGATTGAACGTATGCCCGCGGCGCACATCGGCGCCTTCGAAGCCGATCGCATTCAAATAGAACTCCCATTCCGCATATTCGTAACTGCCACGCCAGGCGGTGATGTCGTGCAGCAGCGGGAAATGCACCAGATCCGCCGGCCCGTGCAACGGCGGTCGCCCACGCAGCAGGCTCGGCGCGCATACCGGAAATATCTGTTCGTCGAGCAAGGCTGTGGATAACAATCCGGGGTAACTGCCATCGTTGAGATCGATCGCCAGATCGAAATCGCCTTGGTGCAACGGCACGCTGCTGTCCTCCGCCACCAGGCGCAACTGGATGTCCGGAAAGCGTTGCTGCAAGCGCGGCAAGCGCGGGGTCAGCCACTTGCCGAGAAACGACGGAATCGAACGCAGCCGTAACGTCCCGCTGATCATCCCGGCATCCAGTCGGCGCAACTCCGCATCGATGCTGCCATAGGCTTCGTTGACAGTAATCGCCAGCCGCTGCCCCTGCGCGCTCAACTCAACGCCGCGCGCTCGCCGATGAAACAGGCGAAAGCCCAGGCGCTCTTCCAATTGGCGAATCTGCTGGCTGACCGCCCCCGGGGTGATGTGCAGCTCTTCGGCGCAGCGGGTGAACGACAGGTGCCGGGCCGCACAGGCAAATACCTGCAGCCAGACATAGGTCTGGGCATGCAATTGACGACTCATTGTTTAGTCCTGCTAAAGGCTGTCTTAGGAGGTTTCGTTGGTCACCTCGAACCGAGGCAGGCAGTATCGCCGACATTGCGCTTGTCCGACAAAAAATGGCAGCGATTCCTACTCCATTGCTTGTGAGGGTTTAGCATGGCTATCAGTGTTTTCGATCTATTCAAAGTAGGCATCGGCCCGTCCAGTTCCCATACCGTCGGCCCGATGCGCGCAGCGGCGACGTTTGCCCAGACCCTGATCGACCAGCATCTGCTCAATGACGTGCGACGGGTGGAAATCCGTTTGTATGGCTCGCTGTCGGCCACCGGCGTTAGCCATGCCACCGACCGCGCGACCGTCATGGGCCTGATGGGCGAGTGGCCGGACAGCATCGATCCGTCGACCATCGATCCACGCATCCAGCAACTGCGCGAAACCGGGCAACTGTCCCTCGCCGGTCAGCGTTCGATTGCTTTCGACTGGCAGAGTGATCTGCTGCTGCTCGACGAGAGCCTGCCCTACCACCCCAACGCCATGTCGCTGACCGCCTTTGGCGAAAGCACCGAATTGTTCACGCAAACCTATTACTCGGTGGGCGGCGGTTTCATCGTCGAAGCCGCTGAAGCCGAGTCAGGCGTGGCGCCGACCAGTGACGTGGTGTTGCCGTACGACTTTTCCAGCGCCGCCGAATTGCTCGCCCTGTGCAAGCAACACAATCTGCGCGTGTCGGAATTGATGATGGCCAACGAACGCGCCTGGCGTAGCGACGCCGAGATCCGCCAGGGCCTGCTGCACATCTGGTCGGTGATGCGCGAATGCGTCGAACAAGGTCTGCGCCACGAAGGCATCCTGCCCGGCGGTCTGAAAGTGCCGCGCCGCGCAGCGAAACTGCACCGCAGCCTTTTGGAAATCGGCAAACCGAATGTGATCAGTTCGACTTTGTCGGCAATGGAATGGGTCAACCTGTTCGCCCTCGCCGTCAACGAAGAAAACGCCGCGGGCGGGCGCATGGTCACCGCGCCGACCAACGGCGCCGCCGGGATCATTCCGGCCGTTCTGCACTACTACATGAAATTCAATCCGGATGCGTCTGACGATGACGTCGTTGCGTTCTTTCTCGGCGCAGCCGCTGTCGGCATTTTGTGCAAGAAAAATGCGTCGATCTCTGGCGCCGAGGTCGGGTGTCAGGGCGAAGTCGGCTCGGCTTGTGCGATGGCCGCCGCCGGCTTGGCCGATGTACTCGGGGCAACGCCAGAGCAATTGGAAAACGCTGCCGAAATCGGCCTCGAACATAACCTGGGTCTGACCTGCGATCCGGTCGGTGGCCTGGTGCAAGTGCCGTGCATCGAGCGCAATGCCATCGCGGCGGTGAAGGCGATCAATGCCACGCAAATGGCCCTGCGCGGCGATGGCAATCACTTCATCTCGCTCGACCGGGTGATCCGCACCATGCGCGACACCGGCGCCGACATGCACGACAAGTACAAGGAAACCTCGCGGGGCGGCCTGGCCGTTAACTGGGTGGAGTGCTGATTGGCCTGACTGCACCGTCAGCGGTCGTTGACTCATTCCTGCCCTGAAAACGCGCCGAAAAAAACGGCGAGCCCCGAGGCTCGCCGTTTTTTTCACCGGGTTTATTGTTCGACAATTTTTCCGGCATGCGCCTTGCTACATCACTCTTGAGGCAAACGGACATTGCGAACCTCAGCGAACGAGATGCCAGTGGTCTGGTGTTGCGAACCAAATCGGATCATGGCCGGTCAACAACTGCACGTTCAATCAGGCGGTGACGCATCATGGACAACCCATTTCAAATCATTACCGATGCTTTTGCGCCGGACTATCAGATCAATCTGAGCATTCAGGGCCTGGACGGCAGCATCATGCTGACCCTGTCCAACGCCGGCCGCATCGTGGCCAAACGCATGATCAGCGCCGAACAGCGCAACGATCCAGAGCGGCTGAAGCGGCTGGTGCAAAGCATTCAATTCGGCATCGCCATCGAACAAGGCCACAGCGCCATGTCGATTCTCGAGGCCATGACCAACGGCGCCGGGCTGACCCCGCCACCGCCACGGGTCAAAGGCCAGCCCGGCCAGGCGGCGGGCCTTTAAAGCTCGCCCTTCTCCACTTCAGGATGTTCGCTGGAGCCCGTGCCGATCTTGCGCTGCGGGTTCTCGATCTTCACCGAAGGGAACTGCGACGAGGCGTAACGCACCACCAGGATCGCGAACGCCAGCAGCAGAATGCCGCCGCACAGATAGATGATGCCCATGTCCGGCGGGTTGTGGTGCGAGACGTTGGAGATCAGCAGGCGCGTCAGCGCGGTGATCGCTACGTAGATCAGAAAGCGCACCGGCATGTGGTTGGTCTTGAAATAAATCCCGACCATCGCGCCCAGTTCCAGATAGATGAACAGCAACAGAATGTCATCAATCTTGATATGCCCGACTTCGAGCATGCCGAGAAACTCCATCACCGCCGCCCATGCCGTCACCGCACCGATGGCGAACAACGCCAGGTAGTGAAAGGTTTCGACGAACAGGTTGCCCAGGGACTCGGCCAGTTGATGCACGTTGCGCCGCAGTTTCTCGGCCCAGTTGATTTTCACGATGAGTTTCCTTAGCCCGTATCGGGCGGATGATGCGTATCGCACGTGACGGTTTTGCGCGCGCGCCTTGTAGCAACGGTTTTCATGCAGGTTCAGGGCCACGCATCATGGCGATCCGCCGCAAATCCCGCGCCGTGGCGTTTGGTCGCACCGCTGGACTTTCCGTGGGAGCGAACCTGCTCGCGATAGCAGCGACACCGTCCCCCTGACAAACGCCAAATCCGGTCTACATTGAAAAGCCACTACCCATGGCGCAGGGATTCGCTTATCCTTTTCGCTGTATATGGATACAGTAGTCGTCAAGACAACTTAACGTGAAGGCATGTGAGGTGGTGAATGGCCGTCGAAGTGGTATACCGCAGCAGCCGAGATCTGGAGCGCTTGTTCATGGATAAAGCCGAAGCTGATCGTCATGACAAAATGCTCGAACTGGCCGAATATCTGGCCGATGTGCTGCAAAAAGCCGTTCCGTCCCTGACCGAACAGCAAGTGGAAGAAGCCGGGATCTACATGGCGAAGAATCGCGATGTGTTCGCCCGCGCGTTCAAGAGCCAGCCCGATGCGCTGTCGGAGCTGATCAATGCGCCGGCCGAGCCTGTGGAAAAGACCGAAGTTGCAGAACCTGACGAGGCACCGGCGAAGCCCGCCAAAGCAGCGAAAGCGCCGAAGTAATTCGCGCCCAATAAAAAGATCGCAGCCTTCGGCAGCTCCTACATTCCGAGTGTAGGAGCTGCCGAAGGCTGCGATCTTTTGCTTTTCAGCGATACAAAACCTTTTCGGCCAACTCATCGGCCACCCGTGCCGGCGAACGTTTTTCCGCCTGGGCGTGAGCGAACACTTCGGTCAACCGCGAACTGATCTTCGACAGATGCGCCGTGATGGTCGGCAACTCCTCGCCACGATGCTTCAGCGAAACGTAGATAAGCCCGCCAGCATTGATCACATAGTCCGGCGCATAAAGAATCCCGCGCCGTTCCAGTTGATCCGCCACGTCCAGATGGGAAAGTTGATTGTTCGCTGAACCCGCCACAGCGGAGCAGCGCAATTGCGAGACTGAATGACTGTTGAGCACCCCGCCCAATCCGCACGGCGCCAGAATGTCGCAGGGCGTGCTGAGCAGCGCATCGTTGGCGATCGGGTGGGCATTGAGCTGTTCCATCGCCAGTTGCACCTTGCCGTGATCGATGTCACTGACCAGCAACTCGGCGCCTGCCGCGTGCAGTTGCTCGGCCAGCGCATAACCGACATTGCCAAGGCCCTGAATGGCGATGCGCAAACCTTCCAGGTTGTCGCTGCCCAGGCGCGCCATCGCCGTGGCGCGGATGCCGGTGAACACGCCCATGGCTGCGTGCGGCGCCGGGTCGCCTGCCGAAGTGGTGCTGGTGACATGCCGGGTCTGCTGGGCAATGCAGTCCATGTCCGCCACCGAGGTGCCGCTGTCGATGGCGGTGATGTAGCGGCCGTCGAGCTGCTCGATGCAACGACCGAAAGCCTCGAACAACGCGCCGCGATTCTCGACATGGATCGGCCGCACGATTACCGCCACCCCACCACCCTGCGCAAGGCCGGCCAGCGCCGCTTTGTAGCTCATGTTTTGCGCCAGGCGAATGGCGTCCTCGACCGCAGATTCGTCGTTGGGATAGGCAAGGTAACGGCACCCGCCCAAGGCTGGCCCCAGACGGCTGTTATGAATGGCAATGACCGCCTTCAACCCGGTGACCGGGTCAACGCTCAGGTGCAGCGATTCCAGGCGAGTGCTTTGCATGAGAGCGAACATCGACAGGCTCCCGAATCACTTCTTGTAGAACGCCAGTATAGGCTTGCCCCTGAAAATTGCTGGCGCGCGCCGGCATAAGCCGCCGAGCGGGCAATGTCGTGCCGCGATAACTTGCGCTCAATGAGCCAGACACTGGACGAAGCACCCGGACGGGGCTAAAACGAGGCATTGGAGGGAGATTTAGATGAGTCCGCGCCAACGCTTTTTCGACTGCCTGCACCGTTCGCCGCCAGCCCTGCTGGAAGCTGCGCTGTGGATAAGTGCCGAGCACGACAAAACCGTCGAACCCGAAACCTGGTTGCGCACGTTCAAGGATCTGCAATTACGGGTCAGCTATGGCTTGCCGATGCTGCCGGTCAGCGAACTGGCGCAACCGCTGTTGCGGCGCATGGTCGATCTTGGTTTCGCCCAGGATGATTTCCTGCCGCTGCGTCCACAGGCGGCGCTGCTGCATCGCGTCTTGCACACTCAACGTGGTCAGCCGCTGGCGTTGGCGTTGATTGCGCTGGAATTGGCCCACGGCCTGGAGATTCCTCTGGTCGGGGTGAATTTCCCCGGGCATTTTCTGCTGCGGGTTCCCGGCGCCGATCATTTGCTCGACCCTTGCGGCGGGCGGCGGTTGTATCCCAATGACTGTCGCGAATTGTTGCAGCGCCAGTACGGGCCGAACATGCAGCTCAGCGCCGAGCATCTGCTGACGGCAACGCCGGTGCAGATGCTGCAGCGCCTGTCACGCAACCTGCGGCAATTGCACCTGACCCACGACGATTACATCGCCGCGCTCATTGACGCAGAACGAGTGCTCGAACTGGGCGGCGCCAAGGCGGCTGATTACATGGCCAGGGCCAGTCTGTACCAGCGGCTCGACTGCCCCAACGCTGAGCGCTTCGATCTGGAGCACGCGCTGTTGCTCAGCGAAGACCCGATCCAGCGCCTGCGCCTGACCGAACGCCTCGGCCATCTGCCACCCCACTCCGTCGTCCATTAACCACCTTCTGCAGGCTTGCCCCCATCCTTGAGGCCCGTACAAACCTGTGTGGGAGCGAGCCTGCTCGCGAAGCAGGCACCTCGGTCTCCCGGTCAAACCGCGTTATCGTTCTTCGCGAGCAGGCTCGCTCCCACACTGGATCGGCGGATCTCAGTCGGCGAGCGCACCTGAATGATCAGCAGCGCAGCTATCACCGCCGGGATCGCGCAGAAGAAGAAAATCTGCTCCACCGGTATGTGCATTGCCAACAGCAGACTGCCAAACAGCGGCCCGAGGATCGAACCGAAACGCCCCACGCCCAGTGCCCATCCGGTACCGGTGGCACGCACATGAGCCGGGTAAAAATTGCTGGCAAAGGCATTCAGCGTCAGTTGCCCGCCGATGATGCAGAACCCGGCGGCAAACACACAGGCCACCAGAAAACGCGGATCGTCGTGGTTGAGCCCGAGCAGAATCGTGCACAGCGCCGCCCCTGCCAGTACGCCGGACAACAGGCGCACCTTGCGGTGCAAACGGTCGGCGAACCAGGCCATGCAAATCGCGCCAAGGGTCCCGGCGAACAGGAACATCGAGGTAACAAGGTTGGCCTCGTTAAGTTTCAAACCGCTTTCCAGCAGCAGCGTTGGCAGCCAACTGATCATGAAATACAACAGAATCAGGCTGACAAAAAATGTCGCCCAGATCAGCAGGGTCGGCCGCCCATAGCCGTTGCGAAACAACTCGACCACGGTCAGTTTGCTGCCCAGCTCGCGCTCGTTCTGCTCGACGCTGGCCACCGGTGGCTGCCAGTCCGGCAACATCCGCGTGGTGACCTTGCGCAGCCGTGCATACGGCGGTGCATCACGCAGCAAGCGCGGAAGCGACTCCGGCAGCATCCACCACAGGAAAGGAAACAGCAGCAATGGCGTCACGCCGCCGGCGAGGAACACTGCCTGCCAACCGAACTGGTCGATAAAACCGGCCGCGACAAAACCGCCCGCGGCGCCACCGAACGAGAAGCCACAGGCTGCCAGGGTCACCATCAAGGTGCGCAGACGCGGCGGCGAATATTCCGACATCAAGGCCATGGCGCTGGGCATCGCGCCGCCCATGCCGATGCCGCAGATGAACCGCGCAATCATCAACGTGTTCAGCGAATCGGCGAAAACCATCAGCACCGTCAGCGTGGCGTAGATCAATACGCAGGCAAGCAGAATTCGCCGCACACCAAAGCGATCAGCCAGCGGCGTAACCGCGAGAGACCCGAGAGTGAGACCGAGCAGGTTGGCGCTGAAAACCGGCCCGAACGCGGATTTTTCCAGCCCCCAATCCTGGGCCAGCGCGGGCACTACATAACCGAGCACCTGGGCATCGTAACCGTCGGTGACCAGCAGCAAGGCGAGCAGAATCAGCAGCAACCACTGATAACGAGACACAGGCCGGGCGTCGAGCGCCGCGCGGAAGCTGGCAATCTGGTTATGCATCGCAAGGTACCTGTTTTTGTTTTTATGGTTTTTATGTCGCAACCCAGCCCTTGTCGGAGCGAGCCTGCTCGCGAAAGCGGTGGGTCAGCTGAATGAAAGGCCACTGACACCAGGTCTTCGCGAGCAGGCTCGCTCCCACAGGGACTACGGGGTGTCCGGTTGATTGGCAGGATGTGCCTTGATAAACGCCGGATGTTCAGCCGCCAACGCGGCCACACGGCGGATTCTCGGGTAGGCATCAAGGCTTACGTTGAACCGCTCGGCCGCATACAACTGCGGGATCAGATACACATCCGCCACGCACGGCCATTCGCCAAAACAAAAGCCACTGTCACCGATCAACTGCTCCACCGTCGCCAGCCCTTGGCTGATCCAGTGACTGATCCACTCCACCACCTGCGCCTCATCCTGTCCCGACTGGCGCAGGCGATTGAGTACGCTGACGTTGTGCAGCGGATGCACATCGCAGCCGATTACCGCCGCGACACCGCGCACCTGCGCGCGCGCCACCAGATCATCCGGCAGCAACGGCACCTGTGGATAACGTTCCTCCAGGTACTCGATGATCGCCGGCGACTGAATCAGCACCGCGCCGTCATCGGTCCGCAGCGCCGGCACTCGGCCCTGCGGATTGATCGCCAGATACGCCGCTTGCCGATGTTCGCCACCCGACGGTGCGATCAGGTTGACCGGCAGCGCCTGGTAATCGAGACCCTTCAACGCCAGCGCAATGCGCACCCGGTACGACGAAGTGGAACGGTAATAAGTGTAGAGATCCATAAGCCGCTCCTGTCAGCGCGCCGCAATCACGGTGCCGCGGCATTCGCCGAAGCCGATCGACGCAAAACCGTCGCGGGCGCAGCGGGCGCGCAAGATGATTTCGTCACCGTCCTCAAGGAATTTGCGCACTTCGCCGGACGCCAGTTCGATCGGTTTCTTACCGCCCTCAGTGATTTCCAGCAGGCTGCCGAACTGACCGTTTTCCGGGCCGGACAAGGTGCCCGAACCGAACAGGTCACCGGCCTGCAACTGGCAGCCGTTGACGCTGTGATGCGCGACCATTTGCGCGACGGTCCAGTACATGTAACGGGTGTTGCTCAGGGTCAGGCGATGGGCCGGCAGGTTCTGCTCGCGCATGGCTTCGGTGCGCAGCAGCACCTCCAGTTCGATGTCGAAGGCGCCGCCGTCCTGATCGCGCTTGTCGAGCAGATACGGCAGCGGCTGTGGATCGCCTTCGGGACGCGCCGGCTGTGCCGTGCGGAACGGTTCCAGCGCTTCGGCCGTTACTACCCAGGGCGAGACGCTGGTGATGAAACTCTTCGACAGAAATGGCCCCAGCGGCTGGTATTCCCAAGCCTGGATATCCCGCGCCGACCAGTCATTGAGCAGACAGAAACCGGCGATGTGCTCGGCGGCGTCCCCGATGGCAATCGGCTCACCCATCTCGTTGCCCGGGCCGATCCAGATGCCCAGTTCCAGTTCGTAATCCAGACGTGCGCAGGGTCCGAATATCGGTTCGGTCTGCCCGGCCGGCAGCGTCTGGCCTTTCGGCCGGCGCACGTCGGTGCCGGATGCACGCACGGTGGACGCGCGACCGTGATAGCCAATCGGCACGTGCTTGTAGTTCGGCAGCAGCGGGTTATCCGGGCGGAACAGTTTGCCGACGTTCTGCGCGTGCTCGATGCCGACGTAGAAATCGGTGTAATCGCTGATTCGCGCCGGCAGGTGCATCTGGCAATCGGCAGCCAACGGCAGCACTGTCGCACCTTGCGCTTCGATGTTGCCGCGCAGGGTGCTGCCTTCACTGAACAGTTCGATCAGGCGCTCGCGCAAGGCAACCCGTGCCTCCCGGCCGAGTTCGAAGAACGCGTTCAAGTGTCCGCCGTGCATGGCTTCCACCGCGCTGCGGGCGACACCGTCGAAGAGACCGGCCTCAAGCGCCACCTGCAAATCGAAGATGTGCTCGCCAATCGCCACGCCCGCGCGCGGCGTCGAACCGTTCAGGCTGAACACGCCCAGCGGCAGGTTCTGCAAGGGGAAATCACTGTGACCATTGGCCGAAGCGACCCAGCTGCGGGGGATGGAATTGTGTGTCATGGGTTATCTCCGGGTCGGGTCGAACGTGGCGGGCAGAGTCGCCCAGCAGGCGTCGTAACTGGATTGCAATTGTGGGCAGTCGAGGGCGAAACGGCTTGGGCGCAACACCTGGCTGGTCTCGAACATGAAGGCCATGGTGTTGTCGATTTTCGCCGGCGCAAGCTCGGCATTGATGGCTTTGGTGCAGGTCTCGCCGTCCGGACCATGGGCGCTCATGCAGCTGTGCAGCGAAGCGCCGCCGGGCACGAAACCTTCAGCCTTGGCGTCGTACTCGCCCTGGATCAGGCCCATGAATTCATTCATCAGGTTGCGGTGGAACCACGGTGGCCGGAAGGTTTTTTCGGCGACCATCCAGCGCGGCGGGAAGATCACGAAATCGAGGTTGGCCAGACCGTGCACACTGGTCGGTGACGTCAATACCGTGAAGATCGATGGATCCGGGTGATCGAAACTCACCGTGCCGATCGTGTTGAAGCGGCGCAGGTCATATTTGTACGGCACGTTGTTGCCGTGCCAGGCGACCACATTGAGTGGTGAGTGATTGAGTTCGGTGGCCCATAACTGGCCAAGGAATTTCTGCACGAGGGTGGTGGGTTGTTGCAGGTTTTCGTAGGTGGCGACCGGGGTGAGGAAATCCCGTGGATTGGCCAGGCCGTTGCTGCCGATCGGCCCCAGGTCCGGCAAGCGCAGCGGCGCGCCGTGGTTCTCGGCGAGGTAACCGCGCGCCTGCGGATCGAGCAGTTCGACGCGGAATTTCAGGCCACGCGGCAGCACCACGATCTCCAGCGGCGCGACTTCCAGCACGCCCAGTTCGGTGGCGATGCGCAGCCGGCCCAGTTGCGGCACCAGCAGCATTTCTCCGTCGGCGTTGAAGAACACGCGCTCCATCGAACGGTTGGCGGTGTAGTTGTAGATGCTGATGCCGGACGGTTTTTCGTCGCCAGCGTTGGCCGCCATGCTTACCAGGCCATCGATGAAATCCGTCGGCTCGGACGGCAGATCCAGTGGATTCCAGCGCAGACGATTGGGGGTCACTTCACCCAACGGTCCGCCCGCCAGTTGCCGCTCCAGTCTGACGAACGCCGGATGATTGGCCGACGGCTGAATCCGGTACATCCAGGTCCGCCGCGCTTCGCTGCGCGGCATGGTGAACGCGGTGCCGGAAAACAATTCGGTATACAGGCCGTACGGGGCTTTCTGCGGGGAATTCTGGCCAACGGGCAGGGCGCCGGGCAACGCTTCAGTGCTGAATTCGTTGCCGAAGCCTGACTGATAAGCCAAGGCCTGCGCGGTTGAATCGAGGTTCATGGAGCCTCCTGAACAGGGAGTCGGCAGTGGCCCATCGCTCTGGCTCAGAGGTCTCGGCACGCCGGGGTTGTTATTATCGTAATCTGATTACGCATAACGTAATTTGCTCGCTATCCAGCGTCAAGCTATAAAGACGCCCATTCGAACCGGAACCGCCAGCCCCATGGAAAAAACCAGCGACAGCAACGGCAAACAGAAAGTCCGCTCCGCCGAAGTCGGCACCGACATCCTCAAAGCCCTGGCCGAGTTGTCACCGTCGACTTCGCTGTCGCGTCTGGCCGAACACGTGCAGATGCCGGCGAGCAAGGTGCATCGCTATTTGCAGGCGTTGATTGCCTCGGGATTTGCCGAACAGAACACCGCTACGAACCATTACGGCCTCGGCCGTGAAGCGCTGCGCGTAGGGCTGGCGGCACTCAACAGCATGGACGTGCTGAAAGTCGCCGCCCTGCCGCTGTCCGATTTACGTGATGAACTCAATGAAACCTGCTTCCTCGCGGTATGGGGCAATCAGGGCGCAACCGTGGTGCACATCGAACCGGCGGTGCGCGCGGTGACGGTGGTGACGCAACTGGGTTCGGTCCTGCCGCTACTCAGTTCGTCCACTGGACTGGTGTTCAGCGCCTACCTGCCGCACCGGGAGACCGATGAGTTGCGCGCGCAGGAAATCGCCGTCGCGGAGCATCCGCTCAAGGACGAAAAAGCCTTTGCAGCGCTCTGTGAACAGATCCGCGAACGTGGCCTGCATCACGTGCATGGTTTGTTGATGCCGGGGGTGGATGCGCTCTCTGCCCCGGTGTTCAACGCGGTCGGGCAGATCGCCGCCGTGCTGACCATTGTCGGTCCGACCTCGCTGTTCCACGCCGACGAAAACGGCCCGGCGGCGCAGCGGTTGTTGGCTGCGACGCGGGCCGTAAGTTGGCGAATGGGCTATGAACGATAAGCCTGGCCTATGAGCGTCCGGAACGACTCAACGAACCGTGGTCTTGCTCAATGCGGCGTCAGCATCTTGCATCAGTGATTTGAAGAAGCCGATCAGCTCATCCTGGGTGTCTTCATTGCCGGTGTAATACGTAACGAGTTCGGCAACCGTCCGCGCGTCTTCGAACATATCGAGAAACGAGCGCTGCACACGGGTAAGTTGTTTCACGGTTGCGCCCGCCGCCGCAGCCTGCCCCAACGTCAGCAGTCCGCTCATTACGTCCCGTACATGCCCGAGCGCAGCGGAATAATCACCCCGTAGGTCCGATTGCGACGCGTCGTAGATGCTTTTCATCACCTGCACAGCTACCACGACAGTGCCCACGGGAGGCACCAACAGGCTGACGATATTCGCGACTTTCAACAGGTTGTTGTAGACAATGCCGGCGATTATTTCATTGAGACTGATGGTGCGTTCATCGATATCACTCAATACACGGCGCACTCGCTCATCATGGAAAGTGAACAGATCAGGCAATAACGAACGCTGTTGCGTGCGAATAACCGGCTTGGTGTCGACCGTTGCGACCAGGTTATCGAAGTAGTCATTGATCACTTTCTGGTCACGCAGCAATATCCGCTCGCTGTAGTAATGGCGGAACGGGCCGTTTCGAAAACGAATCGAAGGGATGAACTCAGCGATTGGCCGGAAGCTGACGAGATCAGGCGCGTCAGGCGTGTACAGTAAATCGAGAAGCCCTGACAACAACTTCAGTCGGAAGATATAGACGCCGCCAACTGTGCGGTCCCACGCAGCCGTGAAACCCAGTCCGCCGATATTGAATTTGTAAAGCCCGACGCCACCTTCAGAGCTGCTGTCTGGAATTGACTGATAGCCGCCACTCTCTTTCAGATTATCGATAATCCATTGGATAGCAGAGAACAACTCTGTCGATAATCTGCCATTGGTAAAGTCCGCATAAGCGTTGCGGTACATTTCACAGCGGATTTTTCGGCCGTGTACAGCGCGTTTGAACGGGTAATCAGGATGAGCCTTGTTCTGATGTCGCTCTTTGAGCATCGCGGTATATCTGTCACCGGGACGGAAAGTTTTCGACAGCGAAGAAAGGTCGCGGATATCCAGTTTTTCAACGGCAGGATGCCCATTCACCAAATAATATTTCGGGCTGAATTTCGTTTCGTAGGCCGGGTGGACAGCTTCAAAGGCCAGTCCCTCGAGCAGAACGTCGGTCACGCTCTTACGAAACTCTTCGGTCTGAACCATGATGTGGTCGGGGTTGACCGAAACGTTGCTGCCACGCTGACGCAAGATGTCTTCGATCTGAGCTTTCACCGCGTCATAGGTGAACTGTTCGAATGTCGGGAAACCATTGTCTCGTGCATCAACGGTGGACAGCGCCTTGAGTTCGGTTGTCAGACGCGAGTAGCGCTTGCGGCCCTCGACGCCAAGTGACCGATAACCTAAAGGGGCAATGGCCTTGTGCAGGGCAACTTCGGCTCGGTAAGCGACATTGACGTAGTCCGCCAGCGGTGTTTTGGCATTCAGGCCAAGATCGACCGGTCGGCTATCGAGCTTATAGCGGTAGTGCAACTGTGTTGGATCGCTGCCGAGCAACTCACCCGCGTCGTGCAGGTAGTCTGGATGGATCAGCAAAGCCGCATATTCACGATTTGCGGACAATGCCGACTCGAGCCAGCGATTAGCTGCGTAAATATCGGAGAATTTTTGCAGTTCGAATTCACCGCCAGGTGTTTTTACCAGCATCAGCGAAGGTACATATTCTCTGGCCGAAATCATCAGGACGTCTTTCAACGCTGGTACCTGTAAATTGATTCGCACGCCCTGAATAGTCACCGCGGGGTCATTGGCCATGGCGCGAGCGATGATGTTCGCATCGGTGGAATCCAGCTTCCCGGAGTAGCGAGCGACAAAAACTGCAAACTCCATCTGGCTGAAGAGATAGTTGCGATAAGCCTCCTGGTAATCAACCGACGGCGAGAATGCCAGGCTGCCGGTATATTCCAGCCGCAGGTTGCGATTTGCCAGCCACTGCTCAAGCGCTGCGGCCGTCAGCCGACTTCCGTCGGGCGCACCGGTGATAGTCAGGGTCGCTTGATAACCCGTGTCGTGCAGTCCGAAAACGATAAATTCGGTCAACGTCCGGGTGTCTTCCTGCTCGATGGTACGCCCGGCAATTTGCAGCCTGTACGAGCTATGGACACTTATCGTCTCTGGGTCCAGGTGTTCCCCGAGCACTCTGTCTGCCCATTCAGCGAATGTCCGCGCCACATAATCCTTGAACGAAAAGCACGCATCGAACGCGCTCGAATAGGCTGCCTGGTATTCATCCCTGGATTCTTCAAGTTCGGTGTAGCGCTGTTGAACATCGCTACCTGCGGCATGAAGCCAAAGCGGCCAATCGGTACGTTTCAATGCTGCCCAAAGCAGATAGAAGCGGGTGTCGATACCGTAGCGCAGCACATGCAGGCCCTGGTTTTCCTGCAGCACGGAGGTAAGTGGACTCTCCAGTTGGTCCCGGCCGCTGAGCAACGAGGACACGCTTTCCAGCTGACCCTTCAGGTGAGCCTCTGCGCAGAAGGTGTGAGGACTCTGTGTCGCTTTCAGGTATCGGATCTGCTCGCTGCGCAAAGACAGCCGCTGCTGGAGTTTGCTGTGCAGCTCGGTATTTTTGTCAAAGAACTCGAAGCCGTTTTCCGGCGTGTGCATAAGGTAGGAAGTCGATTCGTTACCCAGCTGCATTTCTGCATCCAAACGCTCGGCGTTGTCCAGGACGAAACACGGCTGGAGCGAAAGCAAATAATCCTGCGCCGGTTGCAACTTGACTTCAAACGCTGCGCGACCGGCGTCTGCGTCGAGCAGATGGGCGAACCGCTCACCCAACCGGGCATCGAAATTGTTGGCCATGACCGAGAGCGACAGCTCCGCACTCGTGACCACGGCGTACGCTTCGATGAAAGCCTGCTTATTGGACAACGGTGCAGAGTCCGGGCGCATGGATCTGGCTGGCGCCGCCCAGAACTTTGCGATCTCGGCTCGCAACGTTTTTTCAAATCCGCCTGCTACGGCAGCGATCAGATCTTCGACAATAAGAGTATTGAGGACATTGACTTTGAATTGTTCACTGAATGTGTTTGGCAGAAAGAAAACACCATCGCCGCCGAGTATGTAGGCGGGACTGACATCATTATTCAAACAATGAACAGTAACATCCCAAAGAGTCCCCGAAGGGCGCTTTTGGTCAGCGGGGAAAGCAGGGTCGGTATTTATGTAGACCTTGTCGATATCAACCGTTTTGCCCAAACGCTTCAATTCATTTTCAAGCATGTTGCGAAGAATGCCCAGCACGCTCGGCATGGCGTCGATGATCTTGAGCAGATCTGCTTTTGCCCGACTGGCCTTCTCCCATTCCTCAGCCCAGGAAACTTGCTCCCCCAAAGAGCCACGCATCAGACTTTTGAACAACTTAACCATAACTTTTCCTTACTTATACTATCCAGAACTGCGAATGCAGCCGCTGTAGATAGTTGCAAGGTAGTTTCTTTTCCAACCAACATGAAGGGCGAACAATTTACAAAACATGCCAACAAACAGACAGAACCTTTTTGCACTACAAAACTTCACTGATCAGACCAGTATCCCCATCAACTTCGCTTTCGCCACCGCCTGAGTTCGGCGTTCCACACCCAACTTTCCGTTTATTCTCCGCGCATGGGTCTTTACTGTATGCAACGAAATAAAAAGTTGTTCGGCAACTTGCTGATTCGAAGCACCTTGAGCAATCAACATCAGCACTTCGCGCTCGCGTCGGCTGAGGCCCGGGGCAAGATCACCGTTATCGCCCGGCCAGACAGGAACCTGTTTGCCAGACACCGTGCCAACGCCGCCTCGGCGTAATTCCCACTCCCGCATGGCTTGCTGCAACCGGCAACGTTCCACCAGCGTTGCGGCTCGCTGCAAAGCCTGCTGCGCCGCCACCATGTCACCGTTGGATTCCGCCAACTGGGCGAAGGCCAGCAGCAACTCGGTTTGCGCCGTCAACATGCCTCTGGCCTGGGCGTGATCCAACCATCGCTCAATGGTTGGCAGACGGTTTTCGCCCGGATTTAATTGCGCCTGCGCGCAGGCTAGCAGGTATTCAATACGGATGATCAGCTCGAATGTCGCGGGCGGCGCCTGTAGCCCGGAGGGTCCACGGTAATGCCGTAACAGCCGGCTCAACGCCTCCTGCACCCGTTGCGGCCGGCCCTGCTGTAACCAGAACTGACTGCTGACCTGCAGCACGATACCGCGATAGACGGTATCGGGAATCTGTCGCTGCTGCATCACCCTTTCAGCCTCGCGCAGACGCTCGAACGCGCAGGCATAATCACCGCGATTGCCGGCCAGTTGCGCCTGCCCCACGTAGCCATACAAGACCCGCTTGTCCTGGCTGCGCAAGCAATCCTCAAGACCCCGGCTGAACAGATCCGCAGCCTGCGCTTCAAGTCCCATGCACAGCGCCAGCCGTCCGCGTCGCAGCGCAATCCGGCCCAGCAGCGGCGTGGGTACCATGGCGCGCTGGCGCAGCAGGTGCTCGATGTCCACCAGCAGACTTTCGGCGCGCACAGGCGCTCCTCGCTGCTCCAGCCATTGCGCATGGTCAAGCTCGAGCAACCCCTCGAACAGCAAGGAGCCGTGCGCACGCGCCAGGCACAGCGCTTCGCGGTTGAGGGCATGGGCCTGATCGAGCTCACCGCACAGTAACGCCTGCTGGGTCAGTCCCGACAGGCACAACAAGCGCGCCTGCCAGGCGTCGTCAGCCAGCGCTGACAACGCCTCCTGAAAGCACGCGCGCGCAGGCTCCATCTGCCCTTGCAGGTGGCACAGCCAGCCGTGTTGCGCCAGCCAACGGGCCAGCAATTGCTGCTCAAGGTGTGCGGTCGGCTGCGGCATGAAGCGGGCGAGATGGCCGAGGCATTGCCCGGCCTGTTCGAAGCGGCCGGCGAACAGCAAAGCCCCGGTGACCAGCCCGATCAACTGCGGGGTCATCAGGGTCAGCTCCTGGCTTTGACGCTCATGCAGGCGCAAAAGAAGGACCACGATCTGGTCTTCGAACAAATCCTCGAAACTCAAATGCTGCAGCAGACTTATGGCGGTTTCGTATTCCTCGGCCAGCAACGCTTGCTCGAACGCAGCTCGCCAATCCAGCGTCGCGGTGAACCACTGACAGGCGCGCCGGTGCCAGGAACGCGCACACGGCCAATGCGATTCCTGCATGATGCGCGACAGCGGGAGGAAGACCTGAAGCCAGTCGGCGGATTGCTGCCATGGTTCGATAAAGCAGCCCAACACTTGCAGATCATGCAGCAGTTGCGCGCCTTCGCCGGGGCCGAACAAATGCTCGCATAACGGCGCGTTGAACCGTGGCAGATGAGCCAGAACACGCCACGCCTCGTCCTGTTCCGGGGTCAGGTGGCTGAAGAGTTCGTGCTGCAGGTAATCGAGCAGCGTGTCGACACGCTGCTGCGGCTGCAGGTTTTGCGACCAGTCGCATTTTTGCAGGATCGCCATGCGCGCCCCCGCGCACCAACCGCCGGTACGCTGGATGATATGGGCAGCGACACGGCTCGCCTGATCTGGCGGCAAATGGCCCAACACCGCTACGACCTCATCATGAGTCAGCGCCAGACTGGCGCCCTCGGACTCGTAGAGTTCGTCATCAAGCAACAGACGCGGCCAGTTGCACTGCGGCCGGCGGCGAGTGCTGATCCACCAAGTCAGCGCCGGGCTGCTGACCGTCAGCAACCGATCCAGTAAAGCATCCAGCGCCGGATCCGGCAGACGGCTGTAGTCGTCGATAAACAGCGAGGTCGACCTGGACCAATGTGCCAGCTCCGCCATCAGTTGTGTAACGTCCAGGCCTTCGGCCAGCCCTAGCGCCCGAGTCAGTCGCAGGCAGAATGCCTCGGGGCTGAGCGCAACTCCCGCCAGCGGCAGCCAGATCGCCTCGCACTCCCCACGCACTTGCAGCAGACATTCAGTGAGCAGTGCGGTTTTGCCACTGCCCGCAGGCGCACACAACAGCCTGACCCGCGCGTTGGCGGCCAGCAACGGTTCGCTCAAGCGAGTGCGAGGCTGATGATGTGAAGAAAGCCTGGGCTGAAATCCGGGTCGATCCAGGCATGCTGTCATGGCGGTCATCGGCTGAGCCTTCTTATCGTTGTGCGCTCACCCTAGCCCTCTCCCGCGAGCTTGTTGACGAGTATTCAGCACGCTGATTGACGACCATAAAAAAGGCGACCGTGCGGTCGCCTTCTGTCCAGCGGTGTGGCAGAACCGTTAGCGCACGCCCTCGGCGCGCAGGGCCGATGGCGTGTAGTCGGCGGCCTTGGCTTCGAAGCCGAATTCGAAGCTGTGTTTCTCTTCGTTCTTCATGCCCAAGGCAATGTAGCGGCCGGCGATGATGTCGTAGAGCGCTTCGAGTGTGTAGGCCTGGGCCTGGTGATCGTAGTAGTACTGCGCGTGACCTTCGGCAACGCGCCACAGTTGCCCGCGACCGTCGTAGTGATCGGCCAGTGCCACTTGCCAGCTGTCCTCGTCGATGTACATGTGGCGCTTGGCGTAGATGTGCCGCTCGTTCGGCTTCACCGTGCCGATCACCTCCCAGACGCGGTGCAGTTCGTAGCGGGTCAGGTCCTGATTGATGTGCCCGGCCTTGACGATGTCGTCGTACTTGAGCTTCGGCGAGTCGAGCTTGTAGCTGTTGTAGGGAATGTACATTTCCTTCTTGCCGACCAGTTTCCAGTCGTAGCGATCCGGCGCGCCGGAAAACATGTCGAAGTTGTCGGAAGTGCGCAGACCATCTGCCGCTGTGCCCGGGCCGTCATACGCCACTTGCGGCGCGCGCCGGACGCGGCGCTGACCGGCGTTATAGATCCACGCCAGACGCGGTTCCTTCACCTGATCGAGGGTTTCATGGACCAGCAGCACGTTACCGGCCAGCCGCGCCGGGGCGGTCACCGATTGCTTGAAGAAGGTCAGCACGTTGGCCGCTTTGTCCGGGTCGATGTCCTTCATCAGTTGCGGCACGGCGATCTCTTCTTCGAAGCGGATCGGCGTGTAGCTGCCATTGGTCTGCGGCGTGACCTGGGTGATGATCCGCCGCAAATTGCCGCCGTGATAACGGGTGATGTGGTTCCACAGCACCTCGACGCCGTTCTTCGGAATCGGGAAGGCGTAATAGCGATTGCCGGTGAAATTGGCCAGGCCGTTACCGTCGTTGATCGCATTCACATTCAGGGCGCTGCGCTTGGCCGACTCGTAGATTTCCGCCGGTGCGCCCACGGTGCGGTGGGTCGGATAAACCGGGATCTTGTAGGTTTCCGGGTAGCGTTTGAACATCGCTATCTGGCCATCGGAGAGCTTGCTCTTGTACTGCTCGACGTTCGCCGCAGTGATGGTGAACAGCGGTTTTTCGTTGGCGAAGGGGTCGGCAAGGAAACCCTTGCTGTCCACCGCGCCGGCGTTTTTCGCGATGCCGCCGGTCCACGCCGGAATCGAACCGTCGGCATTGCCGGCCTTCTCGGCGCCGAGCGGAGTCAGGCTGGTGCCGAGTTTGTTCGCTTCATCCGGCGAAACCGCCGCCATCACATTGGCCGCCAGCAGACTCAAGGCCAGCACGCCACATTGCAGAATCGTTTTGCGCATTGCAGTCATCCTTCTCGGGCAGATCAGAAGTTCACGCCGAAGCTCAGGGCCACGAAGTCACGGTCTTCGAGGACGTTGTAGTCGCCACCGAAAAAGTCGGTGTAACTGAGGCTCGCGGTGTAGGTGTTGCGGTAGTCGGCATCGACGCCGAAGCTCACGGCTTTCGCACCTTCGTTGAACAGACCGTTGGGGCCGTAACCGGCGACGTCGTGCGACCACGACAGGTTGGGCTTGAGGTTGATCCCGCCGATGACGTTGGCGTAATCGAGAATCGCCCGGGCGCGATAGCCCCACGAGGTCGAGGTGACGAAACCGTCGGTGTCGCCGCCAAAACCGTACTGGCCGTAGACCGAATCACGGCCATAACGCAGCTCACTGCGCGACTCCAGGCCACCGACATGCACCACCGCCGCTTCGCCGACTACGGTCAGGCGTTCAGCGCCCAGCACCTGATCGAAGAAGTGTGTGAGGGTGCTCTGGATCTGCGTGACTTCCTTGCGCCGGTAGCCTTTGTTGTCCGCGCCCGGCGAAGTGGCGACTGGCGATGCCGTGCCGCCGGCAATCGGGTTGACCAGCGCCAGGGTCAGGTCGTTGGTGTTGACCTGCACCGGCGCGTTCGGCCGGTAGCTGATCTCGCCGGTCCACGCGGTACCGGTCGGCAGAGTGGTCGAGAAGCTCGCGCCGTACAGGCGAATGTCTTCCGGGTATTCGAGGTAGTACTGACCGCGCCCGAGCATCACGCTTTGCGCCAGCCCCGCGCCGCTGCCGGGCGCCAGGCCGTGGGCAATGCCGACCAGACCCGGCAACGCCGCCAGTGTCGACAGGCCCGCCGTGGTGGTGCCGACCGTCGGCGTACGGCTGTGGTAGTTCATGAAGTAGAGGCCGTATTCGGTGTCTTCGCCGAGCCAGCGCAGCGCCGTGCCCCACTGCCCCGAATCGCGCGCATCGCGGTCGCCGCCACGGGGGATCACCACGCCTTCGCGGGTGACCTGAATGCCTTGGCCGAACGCGGTGGTCAGCGGCACCAGTGGCGCCACCGCCGGACTGCCGACGGTGTAGCCGTTGTTGCAACCGTCCGCGGCTACGTCGACACCGAAGAACGTGCCGCAGTTGTCGAGAACGGTCTGGTCCCATTCCAGTTGATAGAAGCCTTCGACCGAAAGTTTGTCGGTCAGGCTTTGCGAGCCGAACAGCATGTTCACCGGGATCAGGCCTTCCTTGATCTCGGCACCGGGCCGCCGGAATGCCGAGACGTCGATCGGGTTGATGCTGTTGATCGAGTTGCCAATGAACGTGCTTTCGCCCCAGCTCACCACCTGCTTGCCGGCTCGCACGGTGCCCGGCAGATCGGCGATGGCGTAGTTGTGATAGACGAAGGCATCGAGAATCTGCGCGCCGGAAGACTTGGCGCCTTCCTTGCGGCCGCTGTCGCTGATCTGCTTGAACTCGCGGTCTTCGTCCTTGAGTTCAAAGTCGTACCAGTATTTGCCACGAACGAACACGCCAGTGTCGCCGTACTTCAGTTCGAGGTCGTGGATGCCCTTGAAGATTTTCGAGAAGGTTTCGCCCTTCTTGAAATTCAGACGCCCGTCATCACCGGTGGAGGATTGTCCGCTGCCGCCATTGACCGTGCTGACCAGCGAGCTGTCGGCATCGCGCAGGCCCCAGCTCGCGCCGATCGAGAGTGACGAGTCGAAGGTGCCTTCGATTTCGCCGATGTTGAAGGCAACCGCTTGCGCCTGGGCACAGCAACCCAAAGCCACCGCAGCGGCCAGCGCCTGCGGTGTGAAGATGGCGCGCATTGTTGTTTTTGTCATGCGTCTTCCCCGGTGAGTGACAGAAGGCCCCACCCTACTGCCGGGGGAAGCGGTCGATAAGCGCACCAAGGAGGTATTTGCGTTGTCGCTCGAAAGGATGAATGTCCTTGCAGGGCGGGGCCTGGAACGGTTCATGGACTGGCTGGATGGCCCATCATCAGCGCCATGCATGGGCACGCAACTGTTGCGCGCCCCGTAACAGTGCATGTCTGGAATTGGTATTTTTCCTACAGACTCAAGCCCTTATCCTGAGCGCGCTTTCCCGGAACACGCCGGAAAGCGCGAAGCCCGCTGCGCAGATAGCGCAAGCGATTGGCTACCGATTTCGGATAAATCGATTTTTCGGTCTATCGCCCCGCTGTTCACTGACGTTGATTTGTAGCTCCTTGATCCAACGTCTTACCTTGGCCGCTGCGTTTGCAGCGGCCTTTTTTATGGGCGATTTCTTGTGCGATGTGCATGGGAGCGGGAATCAGGGCTCGCTGGAGCCCTGTCGATCGAGGGTAGGGGTTAAACCGAGTACTTGTGCAAATTCGCCATCATTTCCTTCAGCGCCTCGATATTGTCTTTTGGGTGCGCCGCCCCTTCGAAGTCACAAATCTGCTGCCAGTGCGCCGCGACATCTTCCGGCGAGAAGCCTACGCGCGGATCAAAACCGGCACCGAGGCTGCGTTCCCAACGCACCTTGCCCATCCATCCGCCGCCGACTTCGAACAGCCCGGACGTTTCCTGGCATTGCTCGCTGGCCAGATACACCACCAGCGGGCTGACCAGTTCCGGTTTCAGTTGCTCGAATACCTGCGGCGGGATCAGACCTTCTGTCATGCGCGTGCCGCCAGTTGGGGCGATGGCGTTGACCAGAATGTTGTTCTTGCGGCCCTCGATCGCCAATGTTCGGGTCAGACCGTAAAGGCCGAGTTTGGCCATGCCGTAGTTGGACTGACCGAAGTTGCCGTAAATGCCGGACGTCGACGCAGTGAAAATCACCCGGCCGTAGTTTTGCTCGCGCAGATGCGGCCATGCGGCGCGGGTCACTTTATAGGCGCCCTCGACATGGACGCGATAGACCAGATCCCAGTCGGCGTCGTCCATCTTGTGAAACGATTTGTCGCGCAGGATCCCGGCGTTGTTGACCACCACATCAACGCGCCCGAAGGCATCGAGGGCGTTCTGCACCAATTTGTCGCCGTCGGTGACCGAGTCATGGTTGGCTTCGGCAATACCGCCAGCCTCGCGGATTTCCGCCACCACGCGGTCGGCAGCCGAGGCGTTGGCGCCCTCGCCCTGTGTCGAGCCGCCGAGGTCGTTGACCAGCACCCTGGCGCCCTGTCTGGCGAACAGCAGCGCATGCGCACGACCGAGGCCGCCACCGGCGCCAGTGACTATCACGACTTTATCTTCGAAGCGCACAGGCTCATTCATCGCAGCAACTCCAGCAGGCCAGTATTGATCCTGAGTGTCAGGCACAGGGCTTTGAGTCACAACGAACACGGCTGAGGCTGAATGGTGCGCGATAAGGTTGCGCGATGATGAAGGCGTCAAAAGATCAAAAGATCGCAGCCTGCGGCAGCTCCTACACAAATCCAATGCAGGAGCTGCCGCAGGCTGCGATCTTTTGATCTGTCAGGAGTACGCCACTTTGCGCGGAGGCAATACCAGACGATCACGAAACGCCAGATAGTGCTTGAGTACCTGCACCGGCGCCTCGGTTTGCGGATAGTGACCGATGCCCGGCAACAGCACGGTGTCCGCATCAGCAATCAACTCGCGATAACGCTCAACCATGTGCACACCGGAAATTGGATCGACCGCGCCGTCGATCACCCGCAAGGGGATGTCACCACGCTGCATGGCCGTCACCCAGCGCTCACGTTGAACCCGGCGCTCGGGGATGTAAGTAATCAATTTGTGCAGGATGCGCGGGCCATGGTTGCTGTCGACCAGACTCCAGTAATCATCCAGTTCGCTTTCGCTCGGCTGCGTCTGCGGGCCGAAGATCTGCCGGAAACCTTTGACCAGCGCCTCACGACTGAATGTGCGACCGAGCAGCCAGCCAATCGGGCTGAGCAGCAGTTTCTGCATCAGTAACGGCCGGTGGGTTTCCGGAAACAGACCGCCATTGAGGAACACGCAACTGGCCACTTCGATGCGTTTCTCGTAATGCCGCGCGAGCAATTCCTGAGCAACGCTGTCGCCATAGTCGTGAGCGAGAATATGCACCGGCTGTTCGACCAGCAGATGGGCGAGCAACGCCTGTTGCAGATCGGCCTGTTCCAGCAGGCTGTAAGTGTGATTGCGCGGTTTCGCCGAGTCGCCGAAGCCGAGCATGTCGCAGGCGATCACCTGATAACGCTGCGCCAGTGGCTGCCAGAGGTAATGCCAATCCCAACTGGCAGTGGGGAAACCGTGGATCAACAGCAGCGGCTCACCCTGCCCGACCATCCAGTAGCGGATCGACTGACCACGAAAAACGAAGGTCCGGCTGCGCTTGCGCCAGACACACAGAGGAATCTCGGCGAGCGGCATTAGAATTTATACCCCGGGTCTTGTAGATCGAGTTTGCGCAGTAGCGCCGGCCAGGCCAGCGCGCCGCCCATGCCTTGCGCGCTCTTGGTGACGCCGGCAATCATCGCCTTGGCGCCAGCAAGAATCTGCGGTTCGATGGCGATCAGGTCCGCGCCGCCCGTTTGCGCCATGACCTGAATGTCGCAGGCACGCTGGAACGTGAACATCATCAGAAAGGTATCAGCGATGGTGCTGCCGCAGGTCAGCAGACCGTGGTTGTGCAGCATCAGGAAATTGTTGTCAGCCAGATCGGCCTGCAAGCGTGCTTTCTCTTCGTGATTGAGCGCCACGCCCTCGTAGGCGTGATAAGCCAGGCTCGACAACACGAACAGCGACTGCTGACTGATCGGCAACATCCCCTGCTTTTGCGCCGACACCGCAACACCCGACGCAGTGTGGGTATGCAGCACACAAACCACATCATGGCGCACTTCGTGGACGGCGCTGTGGATGGTGTAGCCGGCGGGGTTGATCTCGTACGGACTGTCCATCAGTTTGTTGCCGGCCTGATCGACTTTCACCAGGCTCGAGGCAGTGATCTCGTGAAACATCAGGCCAAACGGATTGATCAGGAAGTCTTCGGTGCCGGGCACCTTGGCGGAGATATGCGTAAAGATCAGATCGTCCCAGCCGTGCAGCGCGACCAGACGATAACAGGCGGCAAGGTCGACACGGGTCTGCCACTCGGCAGCGCTGACCTGGTCTTTGACACTCGGCGACGATTGGACGGGGGCTACGCTCACTGTATGCACCTCTGCGTTCTTCTTGTTCTGCTCGTGTCAGCAGTCTAGTCAGGCGCGGGGCATCGCGTAGTTGCATTGGCAGCCAGCTTGATGACTGAACGAGTCAGCCGGGCAAACGGCCTGTAGCCGTTCCAGTGCAACCACGCTTGCAAGGTGCAGCGAGAATGTCTGGCAATCAGCCCTTGAGCGCGTCCATCAACTGCGCCAGCCAGGGCTCGGCATCGGTTTCCGGCGTGACGCTTTCGCTGGCGTCGATGCGCAGCATTTCCTGCACCTCGTTCACACCCAGTTCGGCAAACAATTCACGCATTTGCTCGCCACCGCCGCAAAAGGTGTCGCCGTAGCTGGCATCACCCAGGGCGATCACTGCGCCTGGCAGCCCGCGTAACGTAGCAGGCAACTGATCGCGCAGGGACGAATACAACGGTTGCAGGTTGTCCGGCAGCTCGCCCATGCCCGTGGTCGAAGTCACAGCGAGAAGGGCCTCAGGCCCGAACGCCTGAATATCAGCCAGCGAGGCGCGCGAGTTGTAAAAGGTTTCAAAGCCGGCGGCTTTCAGCAGATTCTGGGCGTGGCGGGCGACTTCTTCGGCGGTGCCGTAGACCGAACCGGAGAGGATGGCGACTTTCATCAATCTGATCCTGAAACTGAAAAAAAGAGCCGCGATAGTAACAGCCCTCGCGCGGCAGTTGCGATCAGCTCCCACTCCACGCTGATGGCCTATAGACAGTCCGCGCCATTCTTCTAGAATGCCTGCCACTGACACAACGGAAGGGATTCTCGGATGATCAACGCCAGTCTGCTGCAATTGGTGATCAATGCCTCGAACGAGGGGATCGTGGTGGCGGAAAAGGAGGGTGATCAGGACAACATTCTCATCTACGTCAACCCTGCCTTCGAGCGCATGACCGGTTATAGCAGTGAGGAGATTCTTTATCAGGACTGTCGTTTCCTGCAGGCTGGAGACCGTGACCAACCGAGTCTGCAGCTGATTCGCGAGACATTGCGAAAGGGCGGTTCGTGCCGGGAAATCCTGCGTAACTATCGCAAGGACGGCACGCCATTCTGGAACGAGCTGTCGCTGTCGACGGTGAAGAATGCCGATGACGGGCAGACGTATTTCATCGGCGTGCAAAAGGATGTGACCGTTCAGGTCAAGGCGCTGCAACGGGTCGCGCAGCTGGAAGCACAAGTGGCGGCACTGCAAAGCGAGCTCGCGACAGTCAAAGCGACGAACGGCGCAAACAAAACCGCGAACTGACGGTCATTAACTACAATCACCAATGACTTTGTAACTATTCACTTCGAGTTAACCATGCAGCGCGACGCCCTCCTCACCCAGGACGAGCTGGATTTCATCCAGACCATGCAGCACAACCCGCAACTGAATGTGCGGGATGCGACGTCGAGTCTGCTGGTTAATGGCGGTTCGCAGATCCGTGATCTGCTGACCCGTCTTGCCGCTCATGAGCAAGTGACGATCCAGGCGAACTTCGAAAATCAGCAGATGACTTTTCCGCTGCATCTGGTGGAAGACGAGTTTCACGCGCTGCATCTGCGTCTCGGTGTGCCAAGCATTTACGAAGACGGGCCGATGGTGCGACCGTGGCGTCTGGTACTTGAGGAGCCGGTGGCGCTGGAAAATGCCAAGGGCCAGCCTGGCATGCTGTGGGTGCACGAAGTGTCGCACAAAGGCGTATTGCTGGAAGTGCGCAACAAGACCAAACCACCGAAGAACTTCGCCCTGTGGTTCAGCCCTTCCGGTTATGAGCGTATCTCGTTACGCGGCCATTTCGAGCGTGAAAACGAGCAAGGTTTCTACGCCTACGAACTGAGCCAGACCGATGCCGACGAAACCGAGCGCCTGCGCCAGTTCATTCTGCAACAGCATCGGCTGACCCACCCCGCCCTGCACGCCTGAGGTTCAGGTATCCAGCTTGCCTGCCATGAATTGCTTCATGCGTTGCCGCATTGTCCCGCCCTCGTTCCCCAGGCACGCCACTGCCGAGCCGGCCAGGCTGTCTTCGGCCAGTTCGGAGGCATCGCCCGCCAGCATCAACTGACAATCCAGGCTCAGCGCCAGACGATTCAGGCGCCGGGGCAGCTCTGGCCCGGGCGCATGATTGGAAAACAGCACAAGTGCCTCAGGTTTGACCTTTTCACAGACCAGCGTCAGCTCGTCGAAGGGTTGGCCGGTGGTCAGCACCCGTACGCCGGAATCGTTGCCGCTGAGAAACAGCGCCGCCACCAGTAACTCAAGCTCACGACACTGCCCGGCGAGCGCACTGACGATTATTCGCCGCGGCTGCGCGCCACGCAGCATGACGATGCGCTGCAACACACGCACTCTGAGAAAACCGTCGAGAAACAACCATTCGCTGGTTTGCCCGAAAGCCTCCTGCCGCTGCAGCAGTTGCCGCCACAACGGCATGATGATGGCTTCAAACACCACCGGCAGCGTGTACGACGAGAAGATCTGCCCATAGACGCGATCCAGTTGCTGGTCGTCGAACGCACTCACCGCCTGCTGAATCTGCTCCTGCCATTGCTTGTAATCGGCCTGCACATGGTCTTCGGGGATGAAGTTCGCCAGCACCTTCAAGGGCTCTGTCTTCGCCAGGATCTTGCCGACTTTGCTCACGGCCACGCCGCGGTCGATCCAGTCGACAATGCTGCGAACGCGCTCGATATCGTTCATTGAATACAGGCGATGCCCGCTTTCGGTGCGGGTCGGCTGGATCAATCCATAGCGACGCTCCCAGGCACGCAGGGTCACCGGGTTGACGCCGGTCACGCGCGCCACTTCGCGGATGGGAAACAGCTCCTCACGCTCGAGCGTGACGGGCACTGTCGAAGCCGGGCGAATGTCCGTGATTACAGGCATCTGGCGGTCAACTTCCATGTCGGTGAATTGGATCCCATTCTAAACACGATGGGGCGCAAGCGTTCAAGTAATGATCTGCGACGAAAGTGACTGGTTTAATCGACAAAATCAGGAATAATCCTTGCTTGTAGTAAAGCGCAGGCCTCTACCCCGGCCTGCGTCAGGCGAAGCTCTTACCCGGAGCAACGCGCTCGAAATACGGAGATACAAAATGTCTACTTCCCCCGTCACGCTGATGGTAGCGCGTCGCGTCGCCGATGGCCGTTATCACGATCTGATCGCCTGGCTGCGCGAAGGCGAACAATTGGCTACCGACTTCCCCGGCTACCTCGGTTCCGGCGTCCTTGCGCCACCGCCCGGCGATAATGAATTCCAGATCATTTTCCGTTTTGTCGATGAGCAGACGCTGCATGCGTGGGAATATTCTGCGTCGCGCACAGCCTGGCTGAACCGCGGCAGCGACTTGTTCGAACACCCCAAGGAGCATCGGGTCAGCGGCATCGAAGGCTGGTTCGGCGCTGCCGGGCAACGCCCACCGCGCTGGAAACAGGCCGTGGCGATCTGGCTGGCGTTTTTCCCGGTGTCGCTGATATTCAATTTTGTCCTCGGCCCGCTGCTGGCTGAGCTGAGTCTGTTGCCACGCATCTTGATCGGCACGGCTTGCCTGACACCGCTGATGGTGTATTTCTTCATCCCGTTGTCGACGCGCCTGCTGGCAAACTGGTTAAACAGCACGCCGACGAGGCTATTACCGGCCACGGCGTCGACGCAGAATCGTTGATCTCCAAGGGGCGGCGAGCCTGTTATAGTTTTCGCTTCAACCGCGATACGAGCCGCCCATGCCAGATTCCGCAGCCCCGATCCTCATCACCGGCGCCGGCCAGCGTGTCGGCCTGCACTGTGCGCAGCGTCTGCTCGAGGATGGCCATCGGGTCATCTTCACGTACCGGACCGAACGCCCGGGCGTGCAGCGATTGCACGATCTGGGCGCGACAGGCCTGTACGCGGACTTTTCCGGTGAGCCCGGGATTCTTGCCTTTATCGAAGTGCTGAAAGCCCACACCGACAGTTTGCGCGCGATCGTGCACAACGCCTCCGAATGGCTGGCGGAAACCCAGGGCAGCGAAGCTGAAGCTTTCAGTCGCATGCTCAACATTCACATGCTCGCGCCGTATCTGATCAACCTGCACTGCGCCGAGTTGCTGCAGCGCTCGACGCCAGCCGACATCATCCACATCAGCGACGACGTGACCCGCAAGGGCAGCAGCAAACACATCGGTTATTGCGCCAGCAAGGCCGGCCTCGACAGCTTGACCCTGTCGTTTGCCGCGCGCTTTGCGCCCGCCATCAAGGTCAACGGCATCGCTCCGGCACTGGTGCTGTTCAACCCCGACGACGACGCCGCCTACCGCGCCAAGGCACTGGCCAAATCTGCATTGGGGATCGAGCCCGGCAGCGAAGTGATCTACCAGAGCCTGCGCTATCTGCTCGACAATCCCTATGTCACCGGCACGACGCTCACCGTCAACGGCGGCCGGCACGTCAAATAGGCCGTCCCGCTTCGGCCGCGAGTCGAGTAAGATCCACCAGAACGCCTGCAATAGTCTGGACGGAGCTAATCAATGCCACAACTTCAACCGGGAATGGCGCGCATCCGGGTCAAGGATCTGCGCCTGCGCACCTTTATCGGCATCAACGAGGACGAAATCCTCAACAAACAGGATGTGCTGATCAATCTGACCATCCTGTACGCAGCTCAAGAAGCGGTGCGCGACAACGATATCGACCACGCGCTGAATTACCGCACCATCACCAAAGCGATCATCGCTCACGTCGAAGGCAACCGCTTCGCGCTGCTCGAACGCCTGACGCAAGAATTGCTCGATCTGGTGATGACCAATGCATCGGTGCTGTACGCCGAAGTCGAAGTCGACAAACCCCACGCGCTGCGCTTTGCCGAGTCGGTATCGATCACGCTCGCGGCAAGCCGCTAGCTACAAGCTTCAAGCCGCAAGCTGTAAACTTCGTTCACCGACACCCATCTTGCAGCTTGAAGCTTGCCGCTTGAAGCTGTCTCGCAGAGACTCCCATGACTGATCAACAACGCCTGGAACTCGAAGCCGCCGCCTTCCGCCGACTGGTCGCTCACCTCGACAGCCGCAAGGACGTGCAGAACATCGACCTGATGAACCTCGCCGGGTTCTGCCGCAACTGCCTGTCCAAGTGGTACAAGGCTGAAGCCGACCAACGTCAGATCGAGGTCAGCCTCGATGACGCCCGCGAAGTGGTGTACGGCATGCCCTACGCCGAGTGGAAGGCCCAATACCAGCAAGAAGCCAGCGCCGAACAGCAAGCGGCGTTCGCCAAAGGAAAACCCAATGACTGATCTGACCACCCTGCGCGCCAGCCTCAAGAGCGGCGAACACGCTTTTGCCGACACCCTTGCATTCATTGCCGCCGGTTACGACTACCAGCCTCAAGCGTTCAACAATGGCGGCGTGGAAAACGCTGCCGGGCAAAACGAAGGTTCGTGCAAGACGCTGGGTCTGGCCCTGCTGGAAGGCTTGAGCGATGAAGAAGCGTTGCTGGCGTTCGGCGAGCATTACCGTTCGGTGCTGGCGACGCCTGAGGGCAGCGATCACGGCAACATCCGCGCGCTGATCAAGCACGGCCTGGCCGGGGTGAAATTCACCGCGCCACCCCTGACCCGCCGCTGATCCCAACAGCCACCCATACCCCCTGTGGGAGCGAGCCTGCTCGCGAAGACGGACTGACATTATCGTTGATGTCGACTGATAGACCGCTTTCGCGAGCAGGCTCGCTCCCACACTGGATAGGTGGTGGCGGTGAATAGCGAGCGTAAAAAAACCGGCCGTCTCTGGCCGGTTTTTTTGTGCCCTGCGGTCTTAGAACGTGGCGTTCTGCAGGCCGTCCAGGTAACGCTCGGTGTCCAGCGCCGCCATGCAACCGGCACCGGCCGAGGTGATCGCCTGACGGTAAACGTGGTCAGCCACGTCACCGGCAGCGAAGATGCCTTCGACGCTGGTGGCCGTTGCGTTGCCTTCACGGCCACCGTGCACCACCAGGTAACCGTCTTTGAGGGTCAACTGGCCTTCAAACAGCGAGGTGTTCGGGGTGTGGCCGATGGCGATGAACACGCCGTCGACTTTGATCTCGTCGAAGCTGCCATCGTTGTTACGCAGACGCGCACCGGTGACGCCCATGTTGTCGCCGAGGACTTCGTCCAGGTTGGCGTTCAGCTTGAGGATGATCTTGCCTTCGGCCACACGGGCGTTGAGCTTGTCGATCAGGATCTTCTCGGCGCGGAAGGTTTCGCGACGGTGGATCAGGGTCACGGTGCTGGCGATGTTGGCCAGATACAGCGCTTCTTCCACAGCAGTATTGCCACCGCCAACCACGGCGACCGGTTTGTTGCGATAGAAGAACCCGTCGCAGGTCGCGCAGGCCGACACGCCTTTGCCCATGAACGCTTCTTCCGAAGGCAGGCCCAGGTAGCGGGCGCTGGCGCCAGTGGCAATGATCAGCGCGTCGCAGGTGTAGACGGCGCTGTCGCCGGTCAGGGTGTACGGCTTGGCTGCAAAGTCCACGGCGTTGATGTGATCGAACACGATCTCGGTTTCAAAACGCTCGGCGTGCTCGCGCATGCGTTCCATCAGCACCGGACCGGTCAGGCCGTGAACATCGCCCGGCCAGTTGTCGACTTCGGTGGTGGTGGTCAGTTGACCGCCAGCCTGCATACCGGTGATCAGCAGTGGCTTGAGGTTGGCGCGGGCCGCGTAGACCGCAGCGCTGTAACCGGCAGGGCCGGAACCGAGAATGATCACTCGCGAATGACGGACTTCAGACATGAATCTGCTCCTGTTGGCCGGCCATGAAAGATCTGGCGCGGACGCCGGACTGCCGGCGGAATAAAAAAGGACCGTGGAGACCTTGGGGAAGGCTTGAACTCGACAGTCCTGTAAAAAGTTGGGTGCAGCGTATCGAGGGGGGCAAGATTAAGGAAATACGGTTTAACAATCCAGCTCATAGGTGGTCTCTATGCCGAGTCGCTGACCAGATGAGCGTCTTTGTTACAGTGAATGTCGATCGCTCTGCCACGCTTTCGCCGCTGCGACAAAGCCGGTAACGTCGGCGCGTTTTCCCTAGCTTCGGAGCACCTTATGCCCGCCCCCGTTCTGTCCGGCCCGCAATACCTGCGCGAAGGCCTCAAACTGGTCTTGAGCCCGGGCCTGCGCCTGTTCGTGTTGCTGCCGCTGGCGATCAACCTGGTGCTGTTCGTCGGATTGATCTATCTGGCCGGCCACCAGTTCAGCCTGTGGGTCGACACGCTGATGCCGTCGTTGCCTGAATGGCTGAGTTTCCTCAGCTACATTCTGTGGCCGCTGTTCGTGGTCCTCGTGGCCTTGATGGTGTTCTTCACATTCACCATGCTCGCCAACATCATTGCCGCACCGTTCAACGGTTTTCTCGCGGAAAAAGTCGAAGTGGTGGTGCGCGGCACCGATGATTTCCCGGCGTTCAGCTGGGGCGAACTGATCGCAATGATCCCCCGCACTCTGGCCCGGGAAATGCGCAAGCTCGGCTACTTCCTGCCGCGTGCCATCGGCTTGTTCATCCTCTCGTTTATCCCGGTAGTGAACATCGTCGCCGCGCCGCTGTGGTTGTTGTTTGGTGTGTGGATGATGGCGATCCAGTACATCGACTACCCGGCGGACAACCACAAACTGGGCTGGAACGAGATGCTCGCCTGGCTGCGGCAGAAGCGCTGGCAGAGCATGAGTTTTGGCGGGATTGTCTATCTGGTGTTGCTGATTCCGGTGGTCAACATTCTGATGATGCCGGCAGCGGTGGCGGGAGCGACGTTGTTCTGGGTGCGCGAGCGTGGTGCCGAGAATCTGGTGATACAACACTGATCGCGTCACAAATCCGTCATCCGAACGTCACAACGTCGACATGGCCTCAGCCGACACTGAGGTCATGACGACAGCTCTACACATCACCCTCATCAGCGAAACCTTCCCACCGGAAATCAACGGCGTGGCCAATACCCTTGGCCGCTTGTGCGAGGGCTTGCGCGCGCGCGGGCATCGGGTGGAGCTGGTGCGCCCACGTCAGGCCGGTGATCCGCAGCGCAGCCAAGACGATGCGCTGTTGCTGTGTCGCGGATGGCCGCTGCCGGGCTATCCGGGGCTGCAATGGGGCCAGTCGTCGATGCATAAATTGCTGCGCCGCTGGAAACGCCAGCGTCCGGACGTTCTCTATATAGCCACCGAAGGCCCGCTCGGGTTGTCGGCATTGCGCGCCGCGCGGCGCCTGGGGATTGCGGTCGTCAGCGGCTTCCACACCAACTTTCAGCAGTACACCAGCCAGTATGGTCTGGAGCTGCTGACACGTTTGCTCACCCACTACCTCCGCTGGTTTCACAATCGTTCGGCAATGACCCTGGTGCCTAGCGTCAGCCAACGCCTGGAGCTGGAGCGCCGGCACTTCGAGCGATTGGCGTTGTTGTCGCGGGGAGTGGACAGCCAGCTGTTCCACCCGAGCAAACGGCAGAACGCGTTGCGTGAGCAATGGGGACTGTCCGAGCAGGATATCGCTGTGATTCACGTCGGACGACTCGCCCCGGAGAAGAATCTGGGACTGCTCAAGCGTTGCTTTGACACCCTGCGGGAAACCTATCCACAGCGCCGTTTGAAACTGATCGTGGTCGGAGATGGCCCGCAGCGTTCATTGCTGGAAAAACAAATGCCGGACGCGATTTTCTGCGGTGCTCAGCGTGGAGAAGCACTGGCGGCGCACTATGCTTGCGGTGATCTTTTCGTGTTTCCCAGCCTGACGGAAACCTTCGGCAACGTTGTGCTGGAAGCCTTGGCTTCGGGACTCGGCGTGGTGGCGTACGACCAGGCAGCGGCGGCGCAACATATTCGCCACGGCTACAACGGCGTGTCAGCCATGCCCGGCGATGAGCAGGCGTTTTGCGAAGCGGCGGCGTGGTTGCTGGAGGAGGATGAGCGGTTGCGCTGCGTAAGGTTGAATGCGCGTCAGCATGGCAGTCGCCAGGGATGGGCGGCGATTATCGAGCAGTTCGAGGGGTATTTGCGCGGGGCTTGTATCGGGGAGCAAGTAATTCCTCGGGCGCAGACACAACCTTAGATTTTCGTCGACATAAAAACAGCTTTCGCGAGCAGGCTCGCTCCCACATGGGCACCGCATTCCGTCACCTGAAATGCGATCAAGGGTGGGAGCGAGCCTGCTCGCGAATGGTTCGAACTGGCGCCGCTTAGACCAAGGTCATCAACGCCTCACGACTGAACGGCAAAATATCCTGCTCGCGCCCTTCACGAACTTTCTGCGCCCAGTCCGGATCGACCAGCAGTGCACGGCCTACCGCCACCAGATCGAATTCCTCTTTGTTCAGACGCTCCAGCAGGTTTTCCAGACTGGCCGGTTGCGCGACCTTGTCGGTGTTGACCATGAACTGCAGGAACTCGCCGTCCAGCCCCACGCTGCCGACGGTGATGGTCGGCTTGCCGGTCAACTTGCGCGTCCAGCCGGCCAGGTTCAGATCGGATCCGTCGAACTCCGGTTCCCAGAAACGTCGGGTCGAGCAGTGGAAAATGTCTACGCCGGCGTCGGACAGCGGCTTGAGAAATTCGCCCAGTGCTTCGGGGGTCTGCACCAGACGCGCGGTGTAATCCTGCTGTTTCCATTGCGAGAAGCGGAAGATGATCGGGAAGCCTTCACCGACGGCCGCGCGCACGGCTTGAATCAATTCAATGGCAAAGCGCGAGCGGTTGGCCAGGCTGCCACCGTATTCGTCGTTGCGCTGGTTGCTGCCTTCCCAGAAGAACTGATCGACCAGATAGCCGTGGGCGCCGTGGATTTCCACGCCGTCCATGCCGATGCTCTGCGCATCTTTGGCAGCCTGGGCAAACGCAGCGATCACGTCCTGGATATCCTGTTTGGTCATGCCGTGAACCACGACCTGACCGTCCTTGAGTTTTTCCGACGGGCCGTAGCCCGGCACGCTGGCGTCCGGCTCGGTGCCGAGGCGGCGTACGCTGCCGACATGCCACAGTTGCGGGACGATCTTGCCGCCCTCGGCGTGTACGGCGTCGACGACTTTTTTCCAGCCGGCCAGCGGCGCGTCACCGAAGAATTGCGGAACATTCGGATAGCCGTTGGAAGCGATGTGGCCCACCGTCGTGCCTTCGGTGATGATCAAACCGACGCCAGCCGCCGCGCGCCGACGGTAGTACTCGATGACCTTGGAATTGGGCACGCCGCCCGGCGAGAACGAGCGGGTCATTGGCGCCATGACCACGCGGGTCGGCAGTTCGAGGGCACCGAGGTGGAATGGTTTGAACAGGGCTTGAACAGGCATCGGGAGGCTCCATGGCGATCGCTTTATGACGGCGATAATATGGAGAGCCGGAGCCTTTGAACAGCATTATTGATTTTGGTGATTAAGGATTAAAAGAATGAAAAGCAAAAGATCGCAGCCTTCGGCAGCACCTACACGGAGTTTGTGGTCCCCCTGTAGGAGCTGCCGAAGGCTGCGATCTTTTGATCCTGCTTTTCAGCTCAGCGCTTTTTCAATCGCATGCACGATGGTCGGATCATCCGGCGCCGTTCGCGGCGAAAACCGCGCCAGCACCCGGCCGTCCTTGCCGAGCAGGAATTTCTCGAAATTCCAGGTGATGTCACCGGGAAACTCGGCGCCCTCGCCCGCCAGCAGGCGATACAACTGATGCCGCTCGTGGCCGTTGACTTCGAGCTTGCTCGACAACGGAAACGTCACGCCATAGTTGAGGCTGCAGAACTCCTGGATTTCTTTCTCAGAGCCCGGTTCCTGACCGGCAAACTGATTGCACGGCAGGCCCAGCACGGTAAAACCTTTGCCTTTGTATTGCTGATAGAGGTTTTCCAGTGCTGCGTACTGGGGGGTCAAGCCGCACTTGGAGGCCACGTTGACCACCAGCACCACTTGGCCCTTGAACGGCGCCAGCGGTAGCTCCTGACCATCCAGGGCTGTCAACTTAAGGTCGTGAAAAGCACTCATGCCGAACTCCAGGATTCTCGTGTTCTACTCGAAACAGCCACTTGGCGAGGCCACCAAGGACAGCCGCGGACTAAAAAGGCGCCCACAGGCGCCTCTCCAGTACTCGAAGCTTAGCGCAGAAAATCAGTGGTGATGGCCACCTTCGCCATGGACGTGACCATGAGCGATTTCTTCCTGGCTGGCGTCACGGATATCAACGATCTTCACTTCGAAGTTCAGGCGCTGACCGGCCAGAGGGTGGTTGCCATCAACGGTGACGTCGTCGCCGTCCAGATCACGGATGGTGACGATCTGCATCTGGCCGTCCGGCGCCGAAGCGTGGAACTGCATGCCGACTTCCAGCTCGTCAACGCCTTCGAACATGCTGCGGCTCAGGGTGCTGACCAGCTCGGCGGCGTATTCGCCGTAAGCGTCTTCCGGCTCAACGGCCACTTTCAGCTCGTCACCGACGGCTTTGCCTTCCAGGGCTTTTTCCAGGCCCGGGATGATGTTGCCTGCGCCTTGCAGGTAAACCAGCGGAGCGCCGCCGGCGGAGCTGTCGATGACCTCACCAGCGTCGTTGGTCAGGGTATAGTCGATGGAGACAGCCTTATTGGCGGCGATCAGCATGGGGCGAGACCTTTTGCATAAGAATATAGAAAGGCCAAGTTTAGCGAAGCAATCGCGTGAAAGCGACCACAACCCGGACAAACGGGTTTCGACCATCACCGGCTTCCATCAGGACGAAGACGGCCACTGGGTGGTCGAGCTTTCCTGTGGCCACACCCAGCACCTGCGCCACCAGCCGCCATGGCAAACCCGCGCCTGGGTCTTGGATCCGGCGCAACGTATTGAAAAAACAGGTCAACCCTTTGCCTGCGGTTGGTGTGCACAGGGCTCGGTTAGCGCTAACCTTGGCGACTGAATTTCGGTAGTCGGCCAGACATAGGCTGACACCCTTGCATAGAGAATTCCCATGCAAACTTTTTTTATCGCACCCACCGATTTTGGCGTGGGTCTGACCTCCATCAGCCTCGGGCTGGTGCGCACGCTTGAACGCGCCGGCCTCAAAGTCGGCTTCTTCAAACCGATCGCCCAGCCGCACCCGGGCGACACCGGCCCTGAGCGTTCCACCGAACTGGTGGCACGCACCCACGGTTTGAAACCGCCGCAACCGTTGGGCCTGGCGCATGTCGAGCGCATGCTCGGTGACGGTCAGCTCGACGAGTTGCTCGAAGAAATCATCGCCCTGTATCAGCAGGCGGCTGTCGGCAAGGATGTGCTGGTGGTCGAAGGCATGGTGCCGACTCGCAGCGCCAGTTACGCCGCGCGGGTCAATCTGCACCTGGCCAAGAGCCTGGATGCCGAGGTGATTCTGGTCTCGGCGCCGGAAAACGAAGTGCTCGCCGAGCTCTCTGGTCGGGTCGAGCTTCAAGCGCAATTGTTCGGCGGCCCGAAAGATCCGAAAGTTCTCGGCGTGATCCTCAACAAGGTCAAGACCGATGAGAGCATGGACGCCTTCGCTACGCGTTTGAAAGAGCATTCGCCGTTGCTGCGCAGCGGTGACTTCCGCCTGCTCGGCTGCATCCCGTTCCAGCCGGAACTCAACGCGCCGCGCACCCGCGACGTCGCCGACCTGATGGGCGCGCAGGTGCTCAATGCCGGCGACTACGAAACCCGGCGCATGAGCAAAATCATCATTTGCGCACGAACCATGCGCAACACCGTCGAGCTGCTCAAGCCCGGCGTGCTGGTGGTGACGCCGGGTGATCGCGACGACATCATCCTCGCTGTCAGCCTCGCAGCCATCAACGGTGTGCCGCTGGCCGGCCTGCTGCTGACCAGCGACACCCTGCCCGACCCACGCATCATGGACCTGTGCCGGGGCGCGTTGCAGGCCGGTTTGCCGGTGTTGTCGGTGAGCACCGGCTCGTACGACACCGCCAACCTGCTCAATGGCCTGAACAAGGAAATCCCGATCGATGACCGCGAGCGCGCGGAGATCATCACCGATTTCGTCGCCAGCCACCTCGACGCCAGTTGGCTACACCAGCGCTGCGGCACGCCACGGGAAATGCGCCTGTCGCCAGCGGTGTTCCGCTATCAATTGATCCAGCGTGCGCAGGCGGCGAACAAGCGCATCGTCCTGCCTGAAGGCAGCGAGCCGTTCACCGTGCAAGCGGCGGCGATCTGCCAGGAACGCGGGATCGCCCGCTGCGTGCTGTTGGCCAAACCCGAAGACGTCGAAGCGGTCGCCCGCGCCCAAGGCATCGTGCTGCCGCCGGGTCTGGAAATTCTCGACCCGGACCACATCCGCGAACGCTACGTCGAACCGATGGTCGCTCTGCGCAAGAGCAAAAGCCTCAACGCACCGATGGCCGAGCAGCAACTGGAAGACACCGTGGTGATCGGCACCATGATGCTTGCGCTGGATGAGGTCGACGGGCTGGTGTCCGGGGTGATCAACACCACCGCCAACACCATCCGCCCGGCCCTGCAACTGATCAAGACCGCGCCGGGCTGTACGCTGGTGTCTTCAGTGTTCTTCATGCTCTTCCCGGAAGAAGTGCTGGTCTACGGCGACTGCGTGATGAACCCGCACCCGAGCGCTGCCGAACTGGCGGAGATCGCCCTGCAAAGCGCGGATTCAGCAGCGGCATTCGGCATCATCCCACGGGTGGCGATGATCAGTTATTCCAGCGGCGAATCGGCACGCGGTGAAGAGGTCGAGAAAGTCCGCGAGGCGACCCTGCTCGCCCATGAGCAACAAAACTCACTGTTGATCGACGGCCCGCTGCAATACGACGCTGCGGCCAACGCCGACGTCGCCCGGCAACTGGCGCCGAACAGTCAGGTCGCCGGACGCGCCACGGTGTTCGTGTTCCCCGATCTCAACACCGGCAACACCACGCACAAAGCCGTGCAGCGCAGCGCCGATTGCGTCAGCCTCGGGCCGATGCTGCAAGGCCTGCGCAAACCGGTGAACGACTTGCCGCGCGGCGCGCAAGTCGATGACATCGTCTACACCATCGCGCTCACCGCGATTCAAGCCGCCAACCGACCTATGGATGTGTAAATGCTGGATTTTCTACCCGCACCCGTGCGCGGCGTGATCGCCTCGCTGCTGTTGGCGCTCAACACGATTCTGCTCTGCTCGTTCCTGTTCTGCGTGGCGCTGGTCAAGGCCCTGCCGTTTGCAGTTACCCAGCGCATTGCCGGTTGGCTGATGAGCCACACCCACGAGGCGTGGATCAGCAACAACAAGGGCTGGATGAATCTGGTACGGCGCACCCGCTGGCACCTCAGCGGCCTGCAGGGTCTCGACTATCAGCACTCGTACCTGATCACCAGCAACCACCAGAGCTGGGTGGATATTCTGGTCCTGCAATACGTGCTCAACCGCAAGATTCAGCCGCTGAAGTTTTTCCTCAAGCAGGAGCTGATCTGGGTGCCGGTGATCGGTCTGGCCTGGTGGGCGCTGGGCTTTCCGTTCATGAAGCGTTACTCCAAGGCGTATCTGGAAAAGCATCCGGAGAAGAAAGGCAAGGATCTGGAGACCACGCGCAAGACCTGCGCAAAATTCCGGCATAACCCGGTGGGGATTTTCAACTTCGTCGAAGGCACACGCTTTACCGAAGGCAAGCATGCGCAACAGCAGTCGCCGTTCAAGTATTTGCTCAAGCCCAAGGCTGGCGGGATCGCCTTTGTGCTCGATGCGATGGGCGAACAGCTAGAGTCGATCGTCAATGTGACGATTCATTACCCGGCCGGACGACCGGGGTTCTGGGATTTGCTCTGCGGCAACGTGCGCGATGTGGTGGTGCATTTTGAAGAAATCAAAATCCCGCCGGCCTTCATCGGCAAGAACTACGACCAGGACGGCGAGTACCGTTTGCAGTTTCAGGGCTGGATCAATCAGCTGTGGCTGGACAAGGATGCGCTGCTGGAGCAGATGCACCGCGAGTATCCGCCCAAACACTGAGCCCCCTGTAGGAGTGAGCCTGCTCGCGATAGCGGTGGATCAGCCGCCACCATTGTTGAATGACACACCGCTATCGCGAGCAGGCTCACTCCTACAATTGACCGAGCTGGCCCGAATAAAAAAGCCCGCCGATGATTGCTCATCGGCGGGCTTTTTATTTTGGGCTAACGCTTATATGGCGCCACGCTGACGCAACAGCTCCAGCACCTGCTTTACGCTTTCTTCCAGACCCAGCGACTGCGTGTCGATCACCAGGTCGGCGTTGAGCGGCACGTCGTAGGGGAAGGATTCGCCAGGGATATTGTCGCCGCCAGCGGCATACAGACCTTGCGGATCACGTTCGGCGCATACGGTTGGCGAGGCCTGCACGTAGACCGTCAGCAAGCGATCCTTGCCGATCAGTTCCTTGGCCTGCTCGCGACCTTCGGCGCTCGGCGCAACGAAGGCGGCCAATGTCAGCAGGCCCGCTTCGTTGAACTGACGCGCCACGTGTGCAGCACGACGCCAGTTCTCGGTGCGACCGGCGCGATCCTGTGGCAGACCTTTGTTCAGATCGTGACGCAGGTTCTGGCCATCCAGTACAAACACCGCACGGCCCATGTCGAACAGCTTGCGCTCGACCGCATACGCCAGGGTGCTTTTACCCGCACCGGACAGGCCGCTGAACAGCACGGTGGCCGGTTGCTGGCCGAAACGCTGGGCACGTTCTTCAGTTGCCACGTGAGCCAGTTTGCCGTGGTGCGTGGCGGTGCCATGAGCCACTGGCTGAGCGACGATCATGCCGGCGCCAACGGTGCCGTTGGTCAGGCGATCGATGACAATGAATGCGCCGGTGGTGCGGTTGCTTTCGTAACCGTCGAGGGCGATCGGTGCATCGAGTGCGATCTTCACCTTGCCGATTTCGTTGAGCTGCAACGCGCTCGCCGGGCCTTCTTCCAAAGTGTTGACGTCGACCTTGTTGACGATGCTGGCAATCGAGCCCGGCACGTAACTGGTGGCGCGTTTGATGTCGTATTTCTTGCCCGGCAGCATCGGCTCTTCAGCCATCCACACGAGCATCGCTTCGAAGCTGTCGGTGACCGGCGGCACGTTGTCGGCATGCACCAGCAGGTCGCCACGGGAGATGTCGATTTCGTCTTCCATGGTCAGCGTCACCGCCTGACCGGGACCTGCGTGTTCCAGCTCACCTTCGAACGTGACGATGGACTTCACCCGGCTGCTCTTGCCGGACGGCAGCACCACGACTTCGTCGCCCTTGTGCACGATGCCGCTGGCCAGGGTGCCGGCGAAACCACGGAAGTTCAGGTTCGGACGGTTGACGTACTGCACCGGGAAACGCAGGTCGGTGAAATTGCGATCGCCCGCCACTTCCACGGTCTCGAGAATTTCCATCAGCGACTGGCCGGTGTACCAAGGCGAGCGCTCGGACTTGTTCACCACGTTGTCGCCCTTGAGGGCAGACATCGGCACGAAGTGCATGCTGGTCGGCTTCATCTTCAAGCCTTCGGCGAACTTCAGGTAATCGGCCTTGATCGACTCGAACACGCCTTCATCGAAGTCCTTCAGGTCCATCTTGTTGATGGCGACGACGATGTGTTTGATGCCCAGCAACGAAGCGATGAAGCTGTGGCGACGGGTCTGGGTCTGCACGCCGTAACGGGCATCGACAAGAATGATCGCCAGGTCACAGGTGGATGCACCGGTGGCCATGTTGCGGGTGTACTGCTCATGGCCGGGGGTGTCGGCGATGATGAATTTGCGCTTGGCGGTAGAGAAATAGCGGTAGGCCACATCAATGGTGATGCCCTGCTCACGCTCGGCCTGCAGACCGTCGACCAGCAACGCCAGGTCGATGTCGTCACCGGTAGTGCCGGATTTCTTCGAATCGCGGGTAATCGCTTCAAGGTGATCTTCGTAGATCATCTTCGAGTCGTGCAGCAGGCGCCCGATCAGGGTGCTCTTGCCGTCGTCGACGTTACCGCAGGTCAAAAAGCGCAGCAGCTCTTTACGTTCGTGCTGGCCCAGGTAGGCGAGGATGTCCTCGCTGATCAAATCAGATGCGTGCGACATGACAACCCCTTAGAAATAACCCTGACGTTTTTTGTCTTCCATCGAGCCTGCGCCATCGTGGTCGATGACCCGGCCCTGGCGCTCGGAAGTTCGCGTCAGGAGCATTTCCTGAATGATGTCCGTGAGGCTTTCGGCCTCGGACTCCACCGCGCCCGTCAATGGGTAGCAGCCCAGGGTGCGGAACCGCACTTTCTTTTTCACGATGCGCGCTTTGTCTTCGTCGGACAGGTGTTCGAGGATGCGCTCGTCGTCGATCATGATCAGCGTGCCGTTCTTCTCGATCACTTCGCGTTCGGCGGCGAAATACAGCGGCACGATCGGGATGCCTTCGAGGTAGATGTACTGCCAGATGTCCAGCTCGGTCCAGTTCGACAACGGGAATACACGGATGGATTCGCCCTTGTTGACCTTGCCGTTGTAGACGTTCCACAGTTCGGGACGCTGGTTTTTCGGGTCCCAGCGGTGCTTGCTGTCGCGGAACGAGTACACGCGCTCTTTAGCGCGGGACTTCTCTTCATCGCGACGGGCACCGCCGAAGGCTGCGTCGAAACCATGCTTGTCGAGTGCCTGCTTCAGGCCTTCGGTTTTCATGATGTCGGTGTGCTTGGCGCTGCCGTGGGTGAACGGGTTGATGTTCTGCGCCACGCCATCGGGGTTGATGTGGGTGATCAGGTCCAGGCCCAGTTCTTCGACCATCTTGTCGCGGAACTTGTACATCTCCTGGAATTTCCAGCGGGTGTCGACGTGCATCACCGGAAACGGCAGTTTGCCCGGGAAGAACGCCTTGCGTGCCAGGTGCAGCATCACGGCGGAGTCTTTACCGATGGAGTACAGCATCACCGGGTTATCGAACTCGGCGGCCACCTCGCGGATGATGTGGATGCTTTCCGCCTCCAGCTGTTTCAGATGCGTCAGTTTGTCGACCATGGCTACTCACGAAAGCTTTCTTATGAACGGCCAGCGGGCCGTGTTCGAGCGGGGAATCCTAGCACAGCGACCTCTTCTAATCAGGACGCCAACTAGATCGAAAGGGTATATGAATATGCCCACCAGTTCGGCCGTCAGGGCCGAACGTGGGAGCGAGCCTGCTCGCGAAGGCGGAGTGTCAGGCACCTTTGTATTGAAGGTCTGACGCCTTCGCGAGCAGGCTCACTCCTACAGGGGAAACGCGGTGTGTCAGATAGGGTTCGGGATGTCGATGAAGATGTGCTCAAGGGCAAAGCGCTTCGCCAGATAATCGCCCAGCGCCTGCACGCCATAGCGTTCGGTGGCGTGATGGCCGGCGGCGATGAAGCTGATGTCGTTTTCCCGCGCACTGTGAAACGTCTGCTCGGAGGCCTCGCCACTGATGAACAGGTCGACCCCTGCAGCCACGCCCTGATCGATATAACCCTGGCCGCCCCCGGTGCACCAGCCGACGCGGCGGATCATGCCGCTGCCTTCGATCAACAGTGGCTCGCGGCCCATGACTTCCTGCACCTTGCGCGCGAAATCCCGGGCAGTCATCGGCTCATTCAGCGAACCGACCAGACCCACGACTTTCGGGTTGCTCGGGTCCAACGGCCCTTCGACAGTGATGTCGAGCTGACGCGCCAGTTGCACGTTGTTGCCGACGTCCGGGTGCAGATCCAGCGGCAGGTGATACGCCAGCAGACTGATGTCGTGCTTGAGCAAGGTCTTCAAGCGGCGCTGTTTCATGCCGGTGACGCAGGGGTTTTCGCCTTTCCAGAAATAACCGTGGTGGACCAGGATCAGATCGGCCTCGGCTTCGACGGCGGCGTCCAGTAAAGCCTGGCTGGCGGTGACGCCACTGACGATGCGCATCACCTGTGGGCGGCCTTCGACCTGCAATCCATTGGGGCAATAATCGGCAATTTTCGCACTGGTCAGGTAACGGTCGGCTTCTTCGACGAGGGTGCTGAGGGCAACGGCCATGAAAGACTCCTAAATATCCCGTTCAGAGGCACGCGCGGCCTCGTATAATGCGCGACATTATGGGCGGTCTGACCTCGCCTGCAACCTTTCCAGGAACGTGCTTAATGCTCAAGGCGCTGCGTTTTTTCGGCTGGCCACTGTTGGCCGGTGTGCTTATCGCTCTGTTGATTATTCAGCGTTATCCCGAGTGGGTCGGGCTACCGAGCCTCGACGTCAATCTGCAACAGGCGCCACAGACAACGATCGTGCAACAGGGGCCTGTGTCCTATGCGGATGCGGTAGGTATCGCCGCACCGTCGGTGGTCAACCTGTACACCACCAAGGTCATCAACAAACCGGCGCATCCTCTGTTCGAGGATCCGCAGTTCCGCCGCTTCTTCGGTGACAACTCGCCGAAACAGAAGCGCATGGAATCGAGCCTCGGTTCCGGGGTGATCATGAGCCCGGAAGGCTACATTCTCACCAACAACCACGTCACCAGCGGCGCCGACCAGATTGTCGTGGCATTGAAGGATGGTCGCGAGACGCTGGCACGGGTGATTGGCAGCGACCCGGAAACCGACCTCGCGGTGTTGAAAATCGACCTGAAAAACCTCCCGGCGATCACCGTCGGCCGCTCCGACAGCATTCGCATCGGCGACGTCGCGCTGGCCATCGGCAACCCGTTCGGCGTCGGCCAGACCGTGACCATGGGCATCATCAGCGCCACCGGGCGTAATCAGTTGGGCCTGAACAATTACGAAGACTTCATCCAGACCGACGCGGCGATCAACCCGGGCAACTCCGGCGGTGCGCTGGTCGATGCCAATGGCAACCTCACTGGCATCAACACGGCGATCTTCTCCAAGTCCGGCGGCTCGCAAGGCATCGGATTTGCGATTCCGGTGAAACTGGCGATGGAAGTCATGAAGTCGATCATCGAGCACGGTCAGGTGATCCGTGGCTGGCTGGGCATCGAAGTGCAACCGCTGACCCAGGAACTGGCCGAGTCGTTTGGCTTGTCCGGACGTCCGGGAATTGTCGTCGCGGGGATTTTCCGTGACGGCCCGGCGCAGAAAGCCGGCCTGCAGCTGGGCGATGTGATTCTGAGTATCGATGGCGAACCGGCCGGCGATGGTCGCCGTTCGATGAACCAGGTGGCGCGAATCAAACCGACTGACAAGGTGACGATCCAGGTCATGCGCAACGGCAAGGAGCTGAAGCTGAGCGCTGAAATCGGCCTGCGTCCACCGCCGGCACCAGTGAAAGAAAAAGAAGAGTAAAAATGTTTTCGCGCCAGCGGCGCGAATAACAGACATTCTCAACGGGCATGTTATATTGTTTCAATTCTGACAATTGGAACAACATAACATGTCGTCTCGAAAAAAGGCTTCGCTGCTGGGCCTGACCCTGGGTTTGCTCTGCGATCCCGCCTTCGCCGATGAACCGCAGCCCGTTGAGCTGGAAGCCATCAGCGTCACCTCCGACTATGAGTCTCCTACCGGCCCGGTCAGCGGCTATCGCGCGACTCGCTCCGCCAGTGCGACCAAAACCGACACGGCAATTCGCGATATCCCGCAAGCCATCAGCGTGGTCCCGGCCAGCGTGCTTTCGGATCTGGGCAGCGCCAGCGTTGATCGCGCGCTGGATTTCGCTGGCGGGGTATCGAAACAGAACAACTTCGGCGGCCTGACCCTGTACGAATACAGCGTGCGCGGCTTCACCACGTCCGAGTTCTACAAGGATGGCTTCAGCGCGAATCGCGGCTACCCGAGCACGCCGGATGCGGCCAACATCGAACGCATCGAAGTGCTCAAAGGCCCGGCCGCCAGCCTCTACGGTCGAGGCGATCCCGGCGGCACGGTGAACATCGTCACCAAGAAACCCCAGCCGCAAGCGTTCACCACTCTACAAACCAGCGCCGGTAGTTGGGACCGCTATCGCACCGCGCTGGACGTCAATACGCCCCTCGATGAACAGGGCGACGTACTCTCGCGCATCAATCTCGCCGTCGAGGACAACCACAGCTTTCGCGATCACGTCGACAGCCAGCGGGTCTTCGTCGCGCCCTCGATCAGTTGGCAGTTGAACCCGGACACCTCGCTGCTGGTTGAAAGCGAAATCGTTCGTCACAACTCGACGTTCGATCGCGGCGTGGTGGCGCCAAACAATAAATGGAGCGGCGTATCGCGTTCGACGTTCCTGGGCGAACCCAACGACGGCAATATCGACAACCACAACAACCTGCTTCAGGCCACGCTTGAGCACCATCTGAACGACAATTGGAAACTGCGTCTGGCCAGCCACTACAAGGAAGGCAAGCTCTGGGGCGACGCCTCGGAACAACGCGCGCTGAACGCCGACGGCCACACGGTCAACCGCCGCTTGCGCGAACGCGATACGAATTGGCACGACAGCATCACCCAACTGGAACTGCGCGGTCTGTTCGACCTCGGCCCGTGGCAGCATGAATTGCTGGTGGGCACCGAGTACGAGAATTACCGCAAGGACGAACGCGTCACCACCGTCGCCGGCGGCCCCTACGCCATCGACATCTATAAGCCGGTCTACGGCCAGCCAAAACCCAACGGTGCGCGCTCGGGCACTGACTTCTTCGAACACGTCGAAAGCCATGCGTTGAACCTGCAGGACCAGATCATCTTCACCGACAAGCTGCGCGGCATGCTCGGTGCGCGCTTCGAACACTTCGATCAGCGCATCGACGACCACAGCCGTAACGCCAAGAGCCAGCAGCGCCACGACGCGCTGACCCAACGCGCCGGCCTGCTCTATCAACTCACGCCGAACACTGGCCTGTTCGCCAACGCCTCGACCTCGTTCAAACCGAACAACGGGCTGGATGCTTCGGGCAAATCCTTCGATCCGGAAGAAGGCGTCGGTTACGAAGTGGGGATCAAGAACGAATTGTTCGATGAGCGCGTGAGCAGCACCCTCGCCTTCTTCCACATCGACAAGGAAAACGTCCTCGCCCTCGATCCGGGCACCGACACCAGCCGCGCCATGGGCAAGGCGCGAAGCCGGGGTTTCGATTGGCAATTGAGCGGCCAGGTGACCGACGCGGTGCGGGTCATCGGCGCCTTCGCCTACATCGACGCCGAGGTGACCAAGGGTGACGCGACCATTCCCGCCGGCAGCCGCATCCTCGGCGTGGCCAAACGCAGCGGCAGTCTACTGGGTGTGTATGAATTTCAGGATGGCCATCTGCGCGGTTCAGACGTCGGCGCAGCGTTCACTTACGTCGGCGATCGCTCGGGCGAGTCAGGCAGCGACTTCGAATTGCCGGCCTACCAGACCGTCGACCTGCTTGCGCACTACAAGGCCAGCGACAACGTCACGGTCGGCCTGAACCTGAACAACATCTTCGACGAGAAATACTACGAGCGCTCCTACAGCAACTACTGGGTCAACCCCGGCGAACCGCGCAATTTCACCGTCAGCCTGACACTCAACCTGTAAAAGGACGTCACCATGCACTACGGCAAACCCCTTCTGCTCATCGCGGCGCTGTTCGCAGGCCAGGTTTCGGCCCACGGCCTGTGGACAGAGGAACGGCGCGGCAATATCGAAGTGATCTACGGCCACGGCGCCGAAGACAACGCCTTCAAGGCGCAGAAAATCAGCAGTGCCTGGGCTTATGACGCGGGCGGCAAGATGATCCCGGTCAGCGTCGAGCGCCTGGCTGATCATGCACGGCTGAAACCGTTGAAGCCGCCGGCAGTGATGGCCGTAGCGCTGAACAATGGCATGTGGTCGCAGACGGCGGACAAGAAGTGGATCAACGAAGGACGCAGCAAAGTGCCCGGCGCCACCGAGGCCACACAAACGTTCAAGTACAGCCTGGCGATTTATCAACCGGGGGCAAAGTTGCCGAAGCTGGATCAAATCAAACTGCTGATCCTGCCGGAGGTCGATCCGCTGACGGTAGGGCCGGGCAAATCGTTGCCGGTGCGGGTGTTGCTCGATGGCAAACCCGCGGCGGGCGTGAAGTTGTACGGCGACTATCGCAGCGCGCCGAATACGCTGAGCACCGAGACCGACACGGATGGGCGTGCGCAGGTGCTGGTGAGAAATGAGGGTTTGAATGTGATTGCGGCGCAGGTTGAAGTGCCGGTGAAGGACAGTGTGGATGTGGATAGTCGAGGGCTGTTCAGTTCACTGACGTTCCTTGGCGAGCCGCATCACGAATAAAAAGCTCCCCTCACCCCAGCCCTCTCCCGGGGGAGAGGGAGCCGACCGAGTTATCTTGCGGGATACATCGACCTGAAAGAGCGAGTCGATTATGGATTCGGTAAAGCAAATTCAGGTCGGCGTACCTCAGCAATATCCCCCGATCAGTCCCCTCTCCCTTTGGGAGAGGGTTAGGGTGAGGGGCTTTTTGCTTTTAGAGGTTGCCCAGTCCATCGATGAGTGCCTGATTCTGCTCCGTCGCACTAATCGAAATCCTGATCAACTGTGCGATGCCCTGCGATTAAAAGTGACGGCCACCTTCTCTCGTACAAGCAGGTAATTGGACCGGCCTGCATGCAATGCAGGAGCGCCCTTCCCAATTACGACTTTCCGCTATATGAACAATAATATTAAATAATATAAAAACCTGTCAACTCTGACAGTTGCTGATTACCACCCAACACTTCACTTTATAACTATCTCCCCCACAAAACCCAGGGAAAGAACCATGACAAAAACAACCCCAACCACCACAACTGCAGAAAACGACAAACTCGCTGAGTCAAGGGGCCATATTAAAGTCGAGTTTAGCCAGGATTCACCAGTTACCCTGAACTCCGTCCACTTAGGCCCTTTACCAGAGGGCGGTGGCATAATGCGGGGATCAGAACTCGAAAACGTTGAATCCAAAGATTTCATTCAACTCACTTACCCACGCAATCCAATGATAGGTAGCCCGCAAAACTATACCTACCCAAATGATTTTGAAAACATGGTCGCGGAGTGGACATACTACAAGGACGAAAAATACCATACTGCAAAATCAGGAAACCTGAAGAACACCGTCGAGACTCTGGGCGAAACTGCTAAAGGCGAATATTCATTCAAAACCGAGAACGACATACAGATATCGGGAGACTTTGATTTGAGACCACGAACTTTGAGTTAAACCATGCCAAAAGAATAAACTCCTGCTCTTGCGCAATACTCGCAAGAGCAGGAAGTCCAAAATCAATAGAGGGCGTCCGAAGTATTACAACCCTCGCAGGCCATCGACCAACGCCTGATTCTGCTCAGGCGTGCCAATCGAAATCCGCAGGAACTGCGCAATCCGCTCCTGTTTGAAGTGCCGTACGATCACGCCCTGCTCGCGCAGTTTCGCAGCCAGGCCCGCCGCATCATGCTGCGGGTGCCGGGCGAAGATGAAGTTGGCCGCCGACGGCAGGACTTCAAAGCCCTTGGCCTGCAATTGCGCAACGACCCAATCGCGACTCTCGATCACCTCACGACAGGTCTCGTCGAAATATTCGCGATCTTCAAACGCCGCCGCCGCACCGACAATCGCCAGACGATCCAGCGGATAGGAGTTGAAGCTGTTCTTGATCCGCTCCAGCGCCTCGATCAGATCCGGATGCCCTACCGCCAGACCGACACGCAGACCGGCCAGCGAGCGGGACTTGGACAATGTCTGTGTCACCAGCAGGTTCGGATAGCGGTCCACCAGACTGATCGCGGTTTCGCCGCCGAAGTCGATGTAGGCCTCGTCCACCACGACCACCGAATCCGGGCTGGCCTTGAGGATTTGCTCGACGGCGTCCAGCGCCAGCAGGCAGCCGGTCGGGGCGTTCGGGTTGGGGAAAATGATCCCGCCGTTCGGCTTGGCATAGTCCGCCGGGTTGATCTGGAATTGCGCATCCAGCGGCACCGCGTCGAACTCAATTCCATAGAGCCCACAATAGACCGGATAGAAGCTGTAGCTGATATCCGGGAACAGCAGCGGCTGATCGTGTTGCAGCAGACCGTGGAAAATGTGCGCGAGCACTTCGTCCGAACCGTTGCCGAGGAACACCTGACTGGTTTGCACGCCGTAGTATTCGGCCACGGCGTTTTTCAGCAGATCACTGTTCGGGTCCGGGTACAGGCGCAGATTGTCGTTGAGCTCGGCTTGCATCGCCGCCAATGCTTTTGGCGACGGGCCGTAGGGGTTTTCGTTGGTGTTGAGCTTGACCAGTCTGGTCAGCTTCGGCTGTTCGCCCGGTACGTACGGCACCAGATCCTTGACGAACGGGCTCCAGAATTTACTCATGCTCATTCCCCTTGCTCTTTCAGAAAGTCTTCATCTTTGATGCGGTATTCGGCGCTACGGGCGTGGGCGCTCAGCGATTCGCCACGGGCCAGTACCGATGCAGTCTTGCCCAGCTCCGAAGCACCGGCCTCGGAGCAGAAGATGATCGAAGAACGTTTCTGGAAATCGTAGACACCCAGCGGCGAGGAGAAACGCGCAGTGCCCGAAGTCGGCAAGACGTGGTTCGGGCCGGCGCAGTAGTCGCCCAGCGCTTCGGAGGTGTGGCGGCCCATGAAGATCGCGCCAGCGTGACGGATCTGCGGCAGCCAGGCTTGCGGATCAGCGACCGACAACTCCAGGTGTTCCGGCGCGATGCGGTTGGCGACTTCGATGGCCTGGGCCATGTCGCTCACCTGGATCAGCGCGCCACGGCCATTGATCGAGGTCTCGATGATGGTTGCGCGGTCCATGGTCGGCAGCAGTTTGTCGATGCTCGCGGCGACCTTGTCGAGGAACTCGGCGTCGGGGCTGACCAGAATCGCTTGCGCGTCTTCGTCGTGCTCGGCCTGAGAGAACAGGTCCATGGCGATCCAGTCCGGATCGGTCTGGCCATCGCAGACCACAAGGATTTCCGAAGGGCCGGCGATCATGTCGATGCCGACCTGGCCAAACACGTGACGCTTGGCGGTGGCGACGTAGATGTTGCCCGGGCCGACGACTTTGTCGACACGCGGCACGCTTTCAGTGCCGTACGCCAGCGCAGCAACCGCTTGCGCACCGCCGATGGTGAATACCCGGTCAACACCGGCGATGCAGGCAGCGGCCAGCACCAGTTCGTTGAGCTCACCGCGCGGGGTCGGCACGACCATGACCACTTCGGTCACGCCGGCAACCTTGGCCGGAATCGCATTCATCAACACCGATGACGGATACGACGCTTTGCCACCCGGCACATACAGGCCGGCACGATCCAGCGGCGTGACTTTCTGGCCGAGCACCGTGCCGTCGGCTTCGGTGTAGCTCCAGGAATCCTGCTTCTGCTTTTCGTGATAGCTGCGCACCCGGGCAGCGGCTTTTTCCAATGCTTCGCGCTGCGGCACCGTAATGCGGGTCAGGGCCAGCTCGAGGCGCTCGCGCGGCAGGATCAGGTCGGCCATCGAGGCGACTTCGAGGCCGTCGAACTTCTGAGTGAACTCGACCAGCGCCGCGTCACCGCGTTCGCGCACAGCCTTGATGATGTCCAGCACGCGCTGATTGACCGAGTCGTCAGACACACTTTCCCAGCTCAGCAGATGATCCAGATGATGCGCGAAATCCGGGTCAGCAGCGTTGAGTCGGCGAATTGCAGTGGTTGCGGTCATAGCGAGAGCCTCATAGGAATGGCAAATAACTCAGGCGCCCGAAACTAGCATTCGATCCGCTTGGGCACCTGAGAATTCTGGCTATGAGGCGGATAGACGGCGCGGCCTTGGGCCACGCAGGTAGATCAGCCGCGGTGTCGCGATTCCACTGCGTTGCGCAGGGTGTCGATCAACGCCTGGATTCGGGCGTGCTGCATTTTCATTGAAGCCTTGTTGACCACCAGGCGCGAGCTGATCGTGGCGATCAGTTCCTGTGGCTCCAGGCCGTTGGCGCGCAGGGTGTTGCCGGTGTCGACCACGTCGATGATCTTGTCGGCCAGACCGATCAGCGGCGCCAGTTCCATCGAGCCGTACAGCTTGATGATGTCGACCTGACGGCCCTGCTCGGCGTAGTAACGCTTGGCAACATTGACGAACTTGGTCGCCACGCGCAGACGGCCCTTGGGCTCGGCCGCGCCGATTTTGCCGGCAGTCATCAGCTTGCACTGCGCGATCTGCAGGTCTAGCGGCTCGTACAGGCCCTGGCCGCTGTATTCCATCAGCACGTCCTTACCGGCGACGCCGAGGTCGGCCGCGCCATGCTCGACATAGGTCGGCACGTCGGTGGCGCGCACGATCAGCAGACGCACGTCGTCCTGGGTCGTGGGGATGATCAGCTTGCGGCTCTTGTCCGGATTCTCGGTCGGCACGATGCCCGCTTCAGCGAGAAGCGGCAGTGTGTCGTCAAGGATGCGGCCCTTGGACAGTGCGATGGTCAACATGGGAAACGTCAGTCCTTATCAAGGTACTCATGCCCGGTCGCAATCGGCGCCGGACACACATCGAGGGTGCGCACACCCTCGACTCGAAACGAATTCAGTGGACACGTCCGTGTGTCCCGATGCAGCGATCAGCCCGGAACGCGACGGATCTTGGCGCCGAGCATCTGCAGTTTTTCTTCGATGCACTCGTAACCACGGTCTATGTGGTAGATGCGGTCGATCAGCGTGTCGCCTTCGGCCATCAGTGCCGAGATCACCAGACTGGCCGAAGCTCGCAGGTCGGTGGCCATCACAGGCGCGCCCTTGAGGATTTCGGTACCGGTGACGATCGCGGTGTTGCCTTCGACCTGGATCTTGGCGCCCATGCGGTGCAGTTCGTAAACGTGCATGAAGCGGTTTTCGAAGATCGTCTCGATCACCGCACCGGTGCCTTCGGCAATGGCGTTGAGCGAAATGAACTGTGCCTGCATGTCGGTCGGGAACGCCGGGTACGGCGCGGTGCGCACGTTGACCGCTTTCGGGCGCTTGCCGTGCATGTTCAGCTCGATCCAGTCTTCACCGCAGGTGATTTCCGCGCCGGCTTCACGCAGCTTTTCCAGCACCGCTTCGAGGATGGTCGGATCGGTGTCCTTGACCTTGACGCGGCCACCGGTGACGGCTGCAGCAACCAGGTAGGTGCCGGTTTCGATACGGTCAGGCATGACCTTGTAGAACGCCGAACCCAGACGCTCGACGCCATCGATGGTGATGGTGTCGGTGCCGGCGCCGGAAACCTTGGCGCCCATGGCGTTGAGGAAATTCGCCAGGTCAACCACTTCAGGCTCGCGGGCGGCGTTCTGCAACACGCTGCGACCTTTGGCCAGTGCTGCGGCCATCATGATGTTTTCGGTACCGGTCACGCTGACGGTGTCGAAGAAGAAGTGCGCGCCGCGCAGGCCACCTTCAGGCGCCTTGGCCTTGATGTAGCCGCCTTCGACGTCGATGACCGCGCCCATGGCTTCCAGGCCACGGATGTGCAGGTCGACCGGACGCGAACCGATGGCGCAACCGCCCGGCAGTGCGACTTCGGCTTCACCGAACCGCGCGACCATCGGGCCCAGTACGAGGATCGACGCACGCATGGTTTTCACCAACTCGTACGGCGCGATCAGAGTTTTGATGGTGCGCGGGTCGATTTCGACGCTGAGCTTCTCGTCGATCACAGGCTCAATGCCCATGCGCCCGAACAGCTCGATCATGGTGGTGATGTCGTGCAGGTGCGGCAGGTTGCCAACGGTCACCGGGCCATCGCACAGCAGGGTCGCGGCCAGGATCGGCAGGGCAGAGTTCTTTGCCCCGGAAATGCGGATCTCGCCATCAAGACGAGCGCCACCGGTAATAATCAATTTATCCATTAGTATCTCGACGCCCTAGGGCTCAGGTGCGCTCGGCCCAGGCCGCGCTGCTGAAAAATTTCATAGTGACCGCATGGATGCTGCCATCGACGATCCATGGGTTCAAATGGGCATAGACCTGCTGCTGACGCTTCACCGGGCTCAACGCCGCCAGTTCATCGCTGATCACGTTCAGCTGGAAGTTGCAGCCTTCGCCTTCAACTTCTACCAGCGTTCCTGGCAGCTTTCCTTCAAGGAAGCTCTTCACTTCTACGGCCTGCATGCTCAACCTCAATCGGCGCCCTGTGCGCACGGGTCGGACATCATACAAAAAAGCCCCGCGCCTGCGAACCCCGCAACGCAGGACTCTGACGGGGGGCTTCTTTATAGATGAGGGTTCAGGGGTGCGCCAACAGCTCGGTCAACTCGCTGACCTGAGCGATTTCGCGCATGTCTTCGGGCATCGCGCGGATGCTGACGGCCTTGCCGGCCGCCTGAGCATCACGCATGAAGCACAGCAGCAACGACAGGCCGACGCTGCTGGACTTCTGCACCGCCGAACAATCGATGACCAGCGCCGACGCCTTGCTCGACTTGATCAGCGCCTGCCCTTCCTTGCGCAGGTCAGGCCCGGTGCGGTAATCCAGCACGCCGCTGAGTACCAATTCGTCGACATCACTCATCCGTACTGCCGCCTCACTCATTGGGCTGGCTTCGCGGCGGCTTTGTCGGTTTCCTGCTTGGCCTTCGCCACTTCACCGGCCCAGCCATCGATGGTCTTGTCCAGATCGTTGCCATTGCGCTGCATGGCGTCGGCGAACTGGTCACGGAACAGCTTGCCGATGTTGATGCCGTTGATGATCACGTTGCGCAGCTTCCACTCGCCATTGATCTTCTCAAGGGTGTACTGCACTGGATAGATCGCGCCGTTGCTGCCCTTGACGGTCATGTTGACGCTGGTGCGGTCGCCCGATTCGTCTTTGGCCGGGTCAACGGTGATGCCCTGGTTGTTGTATTCCAGCAGAGCGTTGCCGTAGAACTGGAACAGACCGCGCTTGAAGTTTTCCTGGAAGCGCTGCATCTGCGCAGGCGTGGCCTTGCGCGAATACTTCACGGTCATGATGCTTTTGGAGATGCCCTCGGCATCCACCACGGGACCGACAATGCTGTTCAGCGCCGCATAGAAATCCTGCGGATCCTGCTTGTACTTCTCTTTATTGGCCTGCAAATCGGCAAGCATCCGGTTCGTGGTGTCCTGAATCAGGTCATGAGCCGATTGTCCCGGTGCAGCGTTAGCCATCAACGGCAGGGCCGCGAGTAACACCAACAGGCCACGTCGCAAGATAGAGATCATTCAAAAGCTCCTCATTTGGCGTCTTTGCTAACGGTATTGAGCAGGAATTTACCGATCAGGTCTTCCAGTACCAGTGACGACTGCGTGTCATGGATGGTTCCACCGTCTTTCAACTGAGTGTCTTCACCGCCGACGCTGATACCGATGTATTTCTCGCCCAGCAGGCCCGCGGTGAGGATAGACGCAGTCGAATCAACCGGCAGGTTGTCGACCTTTTTATCCACCTGCAGCGTGACCCGACCGGTGAAACTGTCGCGATCCAGATCGATGGCGGTGACCTTGCCGATGGTCACACCGGCCATGGTCACTTTGGCTCTGACCGTCAGACCGGCGATATTGTCGAAATAGGCATACAACTTATAGGTGTCGGTGGACGAAGTCGGAGACAGGCCGCTGACGCGCAAGGCGAGCAGCAGCAAAGCCAGGATCCCTGCCAGCAGGAACAGGCCGACACCGATTTCCAGGGTGCGGTTTTGCATCAGAAATCTCCAAACATCAAAGCGGTCAGAATAAAGTCCAGACCGAGCACTGCCAGCGAGGCAAACACCACGGTCTTGGTGGTGGCACGACTGATTCCCTCGGAAGTGGGTTCACAGTCATAGCCTTGGAATACGGCGATCCACGTCACGACGAAAGCGAAAACGACACTCTTGATCACGCCGTTGAGCACGTCGCTGGTGAAGGTCACGCTGTTCTGCATGTTCGCCCAGTAGGAGCCTTCGTAGACGCCCAGCCAGTCGACCGCGACCCACGAACCGCCCCAGATGCCGACGACACTGAAGATCATCGCCAGCACCGGCAGGGAAATGAACCCGGCCCACAGGCGCGGGGCAATGATGTACTTGAGCGGATCAACACCGATCATTTCCAGGCTGGACAACTGCTCGGTGGATTTCATGTTGCCGATCTCGGCGGTCAATGCCGAACCGGCGCGACCGGCAAACAGCAACGCCGTGACCACCGGCCCCAGTTCACGCAGCAACGTCAGGGCGACCATCTGCCCCACCGCCTGCTCTGAACCATAGCTGGAAAGAATGCTGAAGCCCTGCAGCGCGAGCACCATGCCGATGAAAATGCCGGAGACCACGATGATCACCAGCGACATGACGCCGACCGAGTGCAGCTGCTTGACCAACAGGCCGAAACCACCGCTGATACCGCCACGGCCCAGCAGGGCGTGAAACAGGAACAGGGTCGCCCGACCAAACACCGCGACCGCGTCGATCGCCGATTCGCCGAACCGACGCACGCGTTCCATCAATGAAATTCTGCGCATCAGCGCTTCCCCAGAAGATCTGCGCGGTAATCCGTCGCTGGAAAATGGTACGGCACCGGACCATCGGGATCGCCGGTCATGAACTGGCGGATACGCGGCTCATCCGAGTTCATCAGCTCATCCGGCGTGCCCTGCCCCAGCACCTGACCATCGCCCACTACATAGATGTAGTCGGCAATGCTCGCGGTCTCCGCCAGATCGTGGGACACCACGATACTGGTGATGCCCAGTGCATCGTTGAGCAAACGAATCAGGCGCACCAGTACGCCCATGGCGATCGGGTCCTGGCCCACGAAAGGCTCGTCGTACATGAGAATCTGCGGATCGAGGGCAATCGCCCGGGCCAGCGCGACGCGGCGCTTCATGCCGCCGGACAGCTCGTCCGGCATCAGTTCGATGGCACCGCGCAGCCCCACGGCCTGCAACTTGAGCAGGACGATGTCGCGGATCATGTCTTCCGGCAGTTGCGTGTGAACCCGCAGCGGAAAGGCCACGTTCTCGAACACATCGAGGTCGGTGAACAGCGCACCGCTCTGAAACAGCACGCCCATGTGCTTGCGCGCATCGAACAGATCGCTGCGCGACAGCGTCGGCAGGTTCTGCCCGTTGACCCAGACTTCGCCGCTGGACGGGCGCAACTGCGCGCCCATCAGACGCAGCAGCGTGGTCTTGCCGCAGCCGGAAGGCCCCATGATGCCGGTGACCTTGCCGCGCGGGATGCGGATATCGACGTTATTGAAAATGCTCCGCGCACCGCGCTTGAAGGAGACTCCCTTCAGCTCGACCGCGTAGGCGTTATCGGCACTCATCTAAACTCCTTGCGATGCAGCCTCTCACTGGGATGCCAGACTTTCCTCGGAAACACCTGCATCCCGGGCAGGCCGAACTGGCGGCGAACTATATCACTGCAAAGGCTGAGCGCCCAAGCGAGAACCCGGCCTGAATCGCCGACAGATGAGGGTCGCAGCGACTTTCAGAGGGTTTTGGTAACCAGTAATGACAAAGCACGACGAACTTGCGTGAGGCTTTGCCACATAACCGCTATAATCGCCGCCTTTTCATCGGCCCATACGATTCTGACATGAGCAAAACCCGCGACCTGATTCAATCGGCACAACGCACCATCCGCCTCGAAGTGGAAGCCGTCCAAGGCTTGATGGCCCATATCGACGCCGATTTCGTACGCGCTTGCGAGATGATTCTGGCCAGCAAGGGCCGTGTGGTCGTGGTCGGCATGGGCAAATCCGGGCACATCGGCAACAAGATCGCCGCGACCCTGGCCAGCACCGGCACTCCGGCGTTTTTTGTCCATCCCGCCGAAGCCAGCCATGGCGACATGGGCATGATCACCCGCGACGACGTCATTCTGGCGCTGTCGAACTCCGGTTCGACCAACGAAATCATAACGCTGCTGCCATTGATCAAACGCCTGGGCATCCAGTTGATCAGCGTCACTGGCAACCCGCAGTCGCCGCTGGCGAAGGCTGCCGAGGTGAATCTCAATGTGCACGTTGAGCACGAAGCCTGCCCGTTGAACCTGGCACCGACATCTTCGACTACCGCAGCGCTGGTCATGGGTGACGCCCTGGCCGTGGCCTTGCTGGAAGCGCGCGGTTTTACCGCCGAAGATTTTGCCTTCTCGCATCCGGGCGGCGCACTTGGCCGGCGCCTGTTGCTGAAAGTGGAAAACGTCATGCACGCCGGGGAGGAACTGCCGCAGGTCCAGCGCGGCACCCTGCTCAAGGATGCGCTGATGGAAATGACCCGCAAGGGCCTCGGCATGACCGCTATCCTTGAGGCCGACGGCAAACTCGCCGGGATCTTCACCGACGGTGATCTGCGCCGCACCCTGGACCGCACCATCGACATTCGCAACGCGACCATCGACGAAGTGATGACCGCACATGGCAAAACCGCGCGGCCCGACATGCTTGCCGCCGAAGCCCTGAAAATCATGGAAGACCATCGAATCAGCGCCCTGGTAGTCGTCGACGAGGAGGATCGCCCGATCGGCGCCTTCAACCTCTCCGATCTGCTGCGCGCAGGAGTCATGTAATGAGCAACGATCTGCTGCAACGCGGCAAAGCGATCAAACTGGCAGTCTTCGACGTCGACGGTGTACTCACCGACGGTCGGCTGTACTTCCTCGAAGACGGCAGCGAGTTCAAGACTTTCAATACTCTCGACGGCCAGGGCATCAAGATGCTGATGAATGCCGGCGTGCAAACCGCGATCATCAGCGGTCGCAAGACCCCGGTGGTCGAGCGCCGCGCGAAGAATCTCGGCATCCCGCATCTGTTTCAGGGGCGTGAAGACAAATTGGTGGTGCTCGACGGCCTGCTCGCACAACTGGGCCTAAGCTATGAAGAAGTCGCCTATCTGGGCGACGATCTGCCAGACTTGCCGGTAATCCGCCGCGTAGGGCTGGGCATGGCGGTGGCCAACGCTGCCGATTTCGTCCGCGAACACGCCCACGGCGTTACCCGCGCCCGTGGCGGCGAAGGTGCCGCCCGCGAATTCTGCGAATTGATCCTGCGCGCCCAGGGCCGCCTCGAAGCGGCCAACGCCGCGTACCTGTGAGCCAGACCATGTTTAGCAAAAAGTTTCGCAACTTCCTGCTGTTCGGCTGCATCGCGGCGATTTTCGCCGCGGTCGGCTATTGGAACATCAGCCCGGAACGCTTCCTCGACAAGCCGCCGGTCTCGACTGCCGAGAACCCGATCGACTGGTACGCGACCAACACGCACACCATCCAGTACCTGCCCGACGGCAAGGTGCAATACGAGATGACCTCCGACAAGGCCGAGCACGTCAAGGCCACCGATGTCACGCTGGTGACCAAGCCTGATTTGAACATGTATCGCGGCACCGACTTCCCGTGGCACGTGACCAGCGAGCGCGGCGAAGTGAACTCGGGCGGTACCGAAGTGGAATTGATCGATTCGGTCCGCGTACAGCGCACCGATGAGAAAAAGCGCGGCACCCTGATCACCAGCACCCGCATGACGGTGTTCCCGCAGCAGGAATATGCGCAGACTGCGCAACCCGTTAGAATCGAGGGCGCTGGCGGCGTGTCGACTGGCGTCGGAATGAAAGCGTACCTGAAGGACAGCAGGATACACCTGCAATCGAACGTAAGAGGACAGTATGAGGCTCGTTAAAACCCTCCCTATTTTGCTCAGTCTGGGCGCAGCACTGGGAAGCGCGAGCGCCTGGTCCCTGCCGAACGATCAGCAGCAACCTATCCGCATTCAGGCCGACGACGCCCAGCTGGACGACAAGAATGGCATCGCCACCTATAAAGGTGACGTGATCATTACCCAGGGCTCGATGATCGTTAAAGGCAACACGGTGACCATGACTCGCGCGCCCAACGGCGATATCGACGTGGTGACCTCGGTGGGCAATCTGGCTTACTTCGAGCAGTTGCAGACCCAGGGCGACGCCAACCCGGTCAAGGGCTACGGCGTGACGATTCAATACCACGCCCAGCAGAACCGCGTGGTGCTGATCGACAAGGCCAAGGTTATCGACAAGGATAACAACGTCACCCAAGGCGAAAAAATCGTCTACGACACCGTGAAGAAACTGGCCAGCGCCGGTCGCGCCACGGGCAGCAAGGTCACCGAATCGCGTCCGCGCATCGACATGGTGATCCAGCCGAAGAAGAAAACCGAAGAGAAATCCCAGTAATGGCAACTCTGAAAGCTCAGCACCTGGCCAAGGCCTATAAAAGCCGCCAGGTCGTGCGTGACGTCAGCCTGTCGATCGACAGCGGGCAGATCGTCGGCCTGCTCGGCCCGAACGGCGCCGGCAAGACGACCTGCTTCTACATGATCGTCGGCCTGGTGCAGGCCGATCAGGGCCGGGTGCTGATCGATGATCTGGACGTCAGCCACCAGCCGATGCATGGCCGCGCCAAGGCCGGTATCGGCTATCTGCCGCAAGAAGCGTCGATCTTCCGCAAACTGTCGGTCGCCGACAACATCATGGCGATCCTCGAGACCCGTCCTGAACTCGACAAGGCCGGTCGTCGCAAGGAGCTGGAAAGCCTGCTGCAGGAATTCCACATCAGCCACATCCGCGACAACCTCGGCATGAGCCTGTCCGGTGGCGAGCGTCGCCGGGTGGAAATCGCTCGCGCTCTGGCCACTGCGCCGAAATTCATCCTGCTCGACGAACCGTTCGCCGGTGTCGACCCGATCTCGGTCGGCGACATCAAGCAGATCATCCACCACCTCAAGGCCAAGGGCATCGGGGTGTTGATCACCGACCACAACGTCCGTGAGACGCTGGATATCTGCGAAACCGCTTACATCGTCAACGACGGTCAACTGATCGCTGAAGGCGATGCCGAGACCATCCTGGCCAACGATCTGGTCAAGGAAGTGTATCTGGGTCACGAGTTCCGCCTGTAAGCGCGCCAGCGCTGTATCGATTCAAGGCGCATTTATCCGCTTTAATTGTTACAGCGCTCTAGGCAAACACTTCAGTTTCAGGCATATAATTTGCTTAAGTTTGGCGCTTCGGCGCCCTGTAGTGGATGGCGCAAAGCGCCGGCGAATAAGGTGTTAAGCCCCTGCCATGAAACCATCGCTAGTCTTGAGAATGGGCCAGCAGCTGACGATGACACCGCAGCTGCAACAGGCCATCCGCCTGCTCCAATTGTCGACCCTGGACCTGCAACAGGAGATCCAGGAGGCTCTGGAATCCAATCCGATGCTCGAACGCCAGGAAGAAGGCGACGACTTCGATAACGCCGATCCCTTGGCCGACAACGCCGAACAGAAGCCCGCCGAAATCCAGGAACCCTCCTATCAGGAAGCCGCCCCGACGGTGGACAACCTTGAAGATGGCGAATGGAACGAGCGCATCCCCAACGAACTGCCGGTAGACACCGCCTGGGAAGATGTTTATCAGACCAGCGCCAGCAGCCTGCCCAGCAGCGATGACGACGAGTGGGATTTCACCACCCGCACTTCCGCCGGCGAGAGCCTGCAGAGCCATCTGCTTTGGCAACTGAACCTGGCGCCGATGTCCGACACCGATCGCCTGATCGCCGTGACCCTGATCGATTGCATCAACAATCAGGGTTACCTGGACGAAACGCTTGAAGAAATCCTCGAAGCGTTCGATCCGGAACTGGACATCGAGCTCGACGAAATCGAAGCCGTCCTGCATCGCATCCAGCAATTCGAGCCCGCCGGGATCGGCGCACGCAACCTCAGCGAATGCCTGCTGCTGCAATTGCGCCAGCTGCCCGCGAAGACGCCGTGGCTCACCGAGGCCAAACGTCTGGTCGCCGATTACATCGACCTGCTCGGCAGCCGCGATTACAGCCAGTTGATGCGGCGCATGAAGCTCAAGGAAGACGAACTGCGCCAGGTCATCGAACTGGTGCAGAGCCTCAATCCGCGTCCGGGCTCGCAGATCGAATCGACCGAAGCCGAATACGTCATTCCCGATGTGATCGTGCGCAAGGACAACGAGCGCTGGCTGGTGGAACTGAACCAGGAATCGGTGCCACGTTTGCGCGTCAACGCCCAGTACGCCGGTTTTGTGAAGCGTGCCGACACCAGCGCCGACAACACTTTCATGCGCAATCAGTTGCAGGAAGCCCGCTGGTTCATCAAGAGCCTGCAGAGCCGCAACGAAACCCTGATGAAAGTGGCCACGCAGATCGTCGAACATCAGCGCGGTTTCCTCGAATATGGCGACGAAGCGATGAAGCCGCTGGTGCTGCATGACATCGCCGAAGCGGTCGGCATGCACGAGTCGACGATCTCGCGGGTGACCACACAAAAATTCATGCATACCCCGCGCGGTATTTATGAACTGAAATATTTTTTCTCCAGCCACGTCAGCACCTCCGAAGGCGGCGAATGCTCGTCCACGGCGATTCGCGCGATCATCAAGAAACTGGTCGCGGCGGAAAATCAGAAAAAGCCGTTGAGTGACAGCAAGATCGCTGGTTTACTGGAGGCACAAGGCATTCAGGTGGCTCGCCGCACCGTCGCCAAGTACCGCGAATCCCTCGGAATCGCGCCTTCGAGCGAACGCAAGCGGTTGATGTAAGCCACGTTACAGCGTTCCAGTGGCAGGCTTTTCGGCCTGCCGCTTTATGCACTGGCAACGAAGGAGAAGCTGTATGCAAGTCAACATCAGTGGACACCAACTGGAAGTGACCCAACCTCTGCGTTCCTACATCGAGGAAAAACTCCAACGACTGGAGCGACATTTCGACAAGATCACCAACGTGCAGGTCACGATGTGCGTCGAAAAACTGCAGCAGAAAATCGAAGCCACCTTGCATATTCCCGGAAAAGAAGTGGTCGCCAACGCAGAAGATACCGACATGTATGCTGCGATCGACTCACTCACCGACAAGCTGGACCGCCAACTCAAAAAGCATAAGGAAAAGACCGAGAGCCTCCTCCAGGGCGCAACCGGTCGTTAACCCCCCTATCCCATGATCCGACTTGAAACCATCCTGACCCCCGGCCGTTCCCAGGTGAACGCGCCGGGCGGCAGCAAGAAAAAAGCCCTCGAACAGATTGCCAACCTGATCCACCGCGAAGTGCCGGATCTGGCGATGCAGGATGTCTTCGAGGCGCTGATCGCCCGTGAGAAACTCGGCTCCACCGGTTTCGGCAACGGCATCGCCATTCCCCACTGCCGCCTCAAGGGCTGCACGGCGCCGGTCAGCGCGCTGCTGCACCTCGAAGCCCCGATCGATTTCGACGCCATCGACGGCGCCCCGGTGGACCTGCTGTTCGTGCTGCTGGTCCCGGAAGCTGCGACCGATGCGCATCTGGAATTGCTGCGCCAGATCGCCAGTATGCTCGACCGCAAGGAAGTGCGCGAAAAACTGCGCAGCGCTCCGAGCAACGAGGCCCTGTACCAGGTTGTACTGGACGAGCAGAACGGGCACTAATCATGCGTTTGATCATCGTCAGTGGCCGTTCGGGCTCGGGTAAAAGTACCGCCCTGAATGTCCTTGAAGACAACGGTTACTACTGCATCGACAACCTCCCGGCCGGCCTGCTGCCGGAACTGGCCGAGCGCGCGTTGATCCACACCGAGCTGGCGCAGCCGCTGGTCGCGGTATCGATCGATGCGCGCAACCTGCCGAGCCATCTGTCTCGTTTCCCCGAATTGCTCGAAGACGTGCGGGCCAAGCATATCAAGTGCGATGTGCTGTATCTGGACGCCGACGAAGAAACCCTGCTCAAGCGTTTTTCCGAGACCCGTCGTCGTCACCCGTTGAGCAACGCCAATCGCTCCCTGGCCGAAGCCATCCACGATGAAAGCGCCCTGCTCGGCCCGATCGCCGATCTGGCCGACCTGAAAATCAACACCACCCACCTCAATCTGTATCAACTGCGCGACACCCTGAAGTTGCGCCTGTTGAATCAGCCTGAGCCGGGTACGGCGTTCCTGGTCGAATCGTTTGGTTTCAAGCGCGGCATGCCGGTCGATGCCGATTTGGTCTTCGACGTCCGCTGCCTGCCCAATCCGTACTGGAAACCGGAGCTGCGTGCGCAGTCGGGTCTCGATGCACCAGTGGCCGAGTACCTGGCGGAACAGCCGGATGTCGAAGAAATGTATCAGGACATCTACGCCTATCTGAACAAGTGGCTGCCACGTTTCGCCGCCAGCAACCGCGCCTACGTCACCATTGCCATTGGCTGCACCGGCGGGCACCACCGCTCCGTCTACCTGACCGAACGCCTGGGTCAGGCCCTGCAGAAAACCCTGAAGAACGTCCAGGTTCGCCACCGCGACCTCACCTAAAGGATTCACACCGCGATGCCTGCTCGTGAAATCGAAATCATCAATAAGCTGGGCCTGCATGCCCGGGCATCGGCCAAATTTGTCGGCGTGGCCGGCAAGTTTCCGCAGACTACGATAAGAGTCGGCCGCACGCCCGAGACAGCAGTGGACGGTAAAAGCATCATGGCGATGATGATGCTCGCGGCTGGCAAGGGCACCAAAATCCATTTGAGCACCGAGGGCGAACAGGCTCAGGAAGCTATGGACGCCTTGGTCAAACTGATCAACAACTACTTCGACGAAGGCGAATGATCCGCCAATGAGGGAGCTTGCTCCCTCCTCACCTTCATTCAACCCAACGCCGTATCCATCACCATCATCAGACAAAAACCGATCAGCAAGCCAAGACTCGCCAGCTTGTCATGTCCATGCCGGCGCGACTCCGGAATCACTTCGTGAGTCACCACCAGCAACATCGCCCCGGCCGCCAGCGCCAGCCCCAGTGGCAACAGCACTTGAGCCAGACTCACCAGCCACGCGCATAACAACGCGAACACCGGTTCGACCAGCCCTGACGCCGCGCCGATCAGAAAGGCCCTGACCCGCGACATTCCCGCCCCGGCCAGCACCAGTGCAATCACCAGACCTTCCGGCACATCCTGCAACGCGATGCCCATCGCCAGACTGTCGGCATCCGCCATACCGCCACCGGCAGAAACGCCGACCGCCATGCCTTCCGGAATGTTGTGCGCGATGATGGCGAACACGAACAGCCAGATGCGCGGTGGAATCACCGGACGCTCAAGCGTACCGACGAGCATCTCCGGCGTAGCACCGGAAACCCTGCGATCCACCAGATACAGGCCGAAGGCGCCGAGCAGGATGCCAAAGCAGATCAAACCACTGGCGGCCCACGGCGTCAGGCCAAGACTCTCAGCCGCAGCAATGCCCGGCACGATCAGCGAAAACGCCGTCGCCGCCAGCATCACCCCGGCACCAAATCCCAGCAAGGTGTCGCTGAGTGCCTGCGGCATGCGCCGGATTATCAGCACCGGCACCGCGCCGAGCGCCGTGCCCAAGGCGCAGATAGCGCCGCCCTGCAATGCGCGCAGCAACCTGGGTTCAAGATTCAGCCAGTGCAAACCGTGGGCGACCAGCAGAGCCATCCCCGCCAACAGCAACAGCGAGCCCACCGCGTAACGAAACATCCGCCCGCTGCCAATCGCCAGTGTTTCAGTGCTCATAGTCAGCCCTGGATTGTTTTTATTGAAGGCTCAAACCAGTGCGGCTTGATAGCGCGCAGCAACTTCCGGCCAGTTGATCACGTTGTAGAACGCGCTGATGTATTCCGGGCGACGGTTCTGGTAGCGCAGGTAGTAGGCGTGCTCCCAGACGTCGAGGCCGAGGATGGGTGTATTTCCGTTCATCAACGGGCTGTCCTGGTTGCCGCTGCTTTCCACCACCAGCTTTTTTTCCGCGGTCACGCTGAGCCAGGCCCAGCCACTGCCAAAACGAGTCAGCGCGGCTTTGGTGAACGCTTCCTTGAAACTGTCCAGTCCGCCCAGTTGCTCGTCGATGGCCCGGGCCAGCTCGCCGTCGGGTTTACCACCACCGTTGGGCACCATGACTTCCCAGAACAACGAATGATTGGCGTGACCGCCGCCCTGGTTGATCACCGCCGCGCGAAGTTTTTCCGGCAGTTGCTGCACGCTGGCGACGAGCTTTTCCACCGGCCACTCGGCAAACTCGGTGCCTTCCACGGCGGCGTTGAGGTTGTTGATGTAGGTCTGGTGATGCTTGGTGTAATGGATCTCCATGGTCTGCGCATCGATGTGCGGCTCGAGGGCATCGTAGGCGTAGGGCAAGGCAGGCAAGGTAAAAGCCATTTCAATGGACTCCGTACTGATGAGAAGTTGAGGCGCGGCGGGCATTGCCGGTGTCGGGATGCAGCAGGCGCTGGGTGCGCGGGTATTCCCCATGCTCACTGATGAAATTCAACAGCTCGACGTAGGTCTTGCTGCTCTGGCGCAGCGCCGCTTCCCGCAGGGCCGGGCGCAGGCGTTCGTCCTGCATGGTCTGCAACAGGCGTTGATGGATGGCGCACAGGTACTCGGCGCTCTCCTCCGGTTGGTTCAGGCGCAGATGCAGGTCGGCGAGGTTGTGATGAGAGACGACGCAGGCCGCCACTGCTTCGTCGGCATCCGCCCAGCGTTCGAACAGCACTTGCGCCAGGGCCAGGGCTTGCAGGTAAGCCTCGCGGGCGTCGATCAATTCGCCCAGCATGAAGCAGCGATTGGCCCGTTCGATCGTGCGTTTCCAGTGCTCCATGGTGAGCCTCCAAAGCAGTTGCGGGTTTTACACGCCGCCGGCGGTGAGCTTCTCGGGGTTGAGCAACTCTTCCAGCTGGCTGCGCGACAGGTCGGTGTGTTCCAGGGCAACGTCGATCACCGCGCGGCCTTCCCGGTAGGCCTGCTTGGCGATGTCTGCGGCTTTCTGGTAGCCGATGATGGGGTTGAGGGCGGTGACCAGAATCGGGTTGCGCGACAACGCTTCTTGCAACCGCGATTCGTTGACCTTGAAGCTGGCAATCGCCTTGTCACCGAGCAGGCGACTGGAATTGGCCAGCAGTTCGATGCTGCTCAGCAGATTGTGCGCGATGATCGGCAGCATCACGTTAAGTTCGAAATTGCCCGATTGCCCGGCCACGGTGATCACCGAGTCGTTGCCGATCACTTGCGCGGCGACCATGGCGGTGGCTTCCGGGATCACCGGGTTGACCTTGCCGGGCATGATCGACGAGCCCGGCTGCAGCGCTTCGAGTTCGATTTCGCCGAGGCCGGCCAGCGGGCCGGAGTTCATCCAGCGCAGGTCATTGGCGATTTTCATCAGCGACACGGCGGTGGCCTTGAGTTGGCCGGAGACAGCGACGGCGGTGTCCTGCGAGCCGATCAAAGCGAAGAGATCCTTGCCTGGGGTGAATTGCACGTCGGTCAATTGGCTCAGATGCCGACTGAATCGCGCGGCGAACTCCGGATGCGCGTTGATCCCGGTACCCACCGCGGTGCCGCCCTGCGCCAGGGATTGCAGGCTCGGCAACAAATCCTGCAGATGTGCGACGTTGGCCTTGAGCTGCTGCGCCCAGCCGTTGAGCACCTGACTCATGCGCACCGGCATCGCGTCCATCAGATGGGTGCGTCCGGTTTTGACGTGATGATGCACCTGTCCGGCCTTGCGCTCGATGACCTGGACCAGATGCAACAGCGCCGGCAACAGTTGTTCATGCAGCGCTAGCGCGGCGCTGACGTGAATGGTGGTCGGGATGATGTCGTTGCTGCTCTGCCCGCAGTTGACGTGATCGTTGGCATTGACCGGCTCACCGAGCATGCGGCTGGCCAGCGTGGCGATCACTTCGTTGGCGTTCATGTTCGAGCTGGTGCCGGAACCGGTCTGGAAGATATCCACCGGAAAATGCTGCATGAAATCGCCTTCGAGCAGACCTTGCGCGGCATCGCTGATGGCTTTGCCCTGGGCCACGCTGATCTGGTTCAGCTCAACATTGGCCCGGGCCGCGGCGGCTTTGGCGAGAATCAGCGCGCGGATGAATTGCGTCGGCATCGGCTTGCCGCTGATCGGGAAGTTGTCCACTGCGCGCTGGGTCTGCGCGCCATAGAGCGCGTCGACCGGCACCTGCAGCTCGCCCATGCTGTCGCGCTCAATACGTGTCTTGGTCATTCGAATGTCCTTGCAGCAAATCAATAAGAGGAATCGACGGTTGCAACTCGCAAGTGGCGAGCTGCCAGGTGTAGCGTTGCCAGCGCTGCAGGCGGCATTGGCACAGCGACAGGCGCTCCATGTCACGCAACGGGCGCCAGGCTTGATCGAGACAGACGCTGCGCCAGTGCCACGGCAACGCGGTGTCGCTGGCCGTGTCGAGCAGCAGACGGAAAGACGTTTCGGCGACGGTCCAGGGCGAAGTGGCTGTGCAACAGGACAGATAGCGCCCTTCGGCGAGATAGTGTTCGATCAGGCGCGGTTCGTCAGGATCCAGTGCGCAACGGATTTGGCGGCTCATCCAGCGCCAGCTTTCGAGGTAGGGCTGCTCGTGCAAGGCAGAACTCATGATCCGGGACTCGTTCGGAGATGAGATTCATTATTAGATGATAATGAGAACCAACACAAGCGATCGAGTTTGCGCTGCCCATTTGTGGGAGCGAGCCTGCTCGCGAATGCTTCTGGCCGGTTGGGATGTTTTGTTCGGTCCACCGCTTTCGCGAGCAGGCTCGCTCCCACAAGGAGTTTGTGGCGAAGCGAATAAAAAAGGCGCGCCATCCACAACGGATGGCGCGCCTTTTTGGTTTGGCGGAATCGCGGTTTAGCTGCCCGCGACGGTCATCCGCTCGATCAATACCGAACCGGTGCGGATGTTGCTGCGCAGCTCCAGGTCGTTACCCACCGCAACAATCTGCTTGAACATGTCGCGCATATTGCCGGCGATGGTCACTTCCTGCACGGCGAACTGGATCTCCCCGTTATCCACCCAGAAACCCGCCGCCCCGCGCGAGTAGTCGCCAGTGACCATGTTCAAGCCATGGCCCATCAACTCGGTAACCAGCAGTCCTCGGCCCATGCGTTTCAACAGCGCTGCCTGATCCTCATCGCCATGGGTGACGAAAAGATTGTGCACACCGCCCGCGTTGGCGGTGCTTGGCATGCCCAGTTTGCGCCCGGAGTAGGTACCGAGGATGTAGGAGACCAACTCGCCCTTTTCGACGAACGGTTTCGCGTAAGTCGCCAGGCCATCGCCGTCGTAGGAAGCACTGCCCATGGCGCGCATCAGATGCGGACGCTCATCGATGGTCAGCCATTCCGGGAACAGCTTCTGCCCCAGCGTGCCTTCCAGAAACGACGATTTGCGATACAGACTGCCGCCGGATACTGCCGAGAGGAAGCTGCCGAACAGACCACCCGCCAGCTCCGCGGAAAACAGCACCGGCACTTCACAGGTCGGCACCGGACGCGCGCCCAGACGGCTGGCCGCCCGCTGCGCGGCACGCTGGCCGATGCTCACCGGATCGGCGAGCAAGCTGCCCTGGCGATTGACGTCGTACCAGTAATCACGCTGCATCTGGCCCTCGGCTTCAGCGATCATCACGCAACTCAGGCTGTGCCGGGTCGACGCGTAACCGCCGATGAAACCGTGGCTGTTGCCGTAAACGCGGCAACCCTGATGGGTGCTGAGGGTGGTGCCGTCGGCGTTCTTGATCCGCGCATCGGCGTCGAAAGCCGCAGCCTCGCAGAGCAGGGCCTTCTCGATGGCTTGCTCCGGGGTGATGTCCCACTCGTGGAACAGGTCGAAATCCTGCACATCCCTGGCCATCAGTGCCGCATCGGCGAGGCCCGAGGCTTCATCTTCGGAAGTGTGTCTGGCGATGGCCAGCGCAGCTGCGACCGTTTCACGAATCGCCTCAGGGCCAGTGGCCGAGGTGCTCGCCGAGCCCTTGCGCTGGCCGACGTACAGGGTGATGCCAAAACCCTGATCACGATTGAACTCAACGGTTTCGACCTCGCGCTGACGCACCGAGGTCGACAGGCCCTGCTCCAGCGACACCGCGACTTCACAGGCGCTGGCGCCCTGGCGCTTGGCTTCGGCGATGATCTGCTCGACCTGTTCTTGCAGTGCCGGCAATGCCTGCGGGCCGACGCTTTGAACTGCACTCATGCTCATCTCCACTCAAATTCTGCTTTCGGCTGGGGTCATCGAGCGACCGGGCCGGACAAGCGGCCCCCGACTGGTTATCATGGCGGCGTTTCTTTGCGGACTGCCACCATGGTTGATTCTTACGACGACTCCCTCGATACGGGAGAAAAAAGCAAATCTCAGGTCAAACGCGAGCTGCATGCGCTGGTTGACCTCGGCGAGCGCCTGACCACACTCAAGCCTGATCTGGTCGCCAAACTGCCCTTGACCGACGCTCTGCGCCGGGCACTGGCCGATGCGCCCAAGCACACCGCGAACATCGCGCGTAAACGGCATTTGCAGTTCATCGGCAAACTGATGCGCGATCAGGACACTGACGCGATTCTGATTCTGCTCGATCAACTCGATGCCTCCACTCGCCAGTACAACGAGCGTTTCCATAATCTGGAACGCTGGCGTGACCGCCTGATCGCGGGCGATGACGCCGTGCTGGAGAAATTCGTCGTCGAGTACCCGGACGCCGATCGCCAGCAATTGCGTTCCCTGATCCGTCAGGCCCAGCATGAGGTTGCGCAAAACAAACCCCCTGCTTCGAGCCGCAAGATCTTCAAATACATTCGGGAGCTGGACGAGACTCAACGCGGCCTGCGTTGATCATCGCCACCGGGTGGCCGTCCTGCGCGCTACCCGAAAGCCCCACCGTTCTTATGCGCCCGTGCCACCCACGGTGATCGCATCGATTTTCAGCGTTGGCTGGCCCACACCCACCGGCACCGACTGCCCATCCTTGCCGCACGTGCCCACACCGCTGTCCAGCGCCAGATCGTTACCGACCATCGACACCCGGCTCATCGCCTCTGGGCCGTTGCCGATCAACGTCGCGCCTTTGACCGGCGCGGTGATCTTGCCGTCCTCGATCAGATACGCCTCGCTGGTGGAGAACACGAACTTGCCGCTGGTGATGTCGACCTGACCGCCGCCGAGGTTGGCGCAGTAGATGCCCTTCTTCACCGAGGCGATGATTTCCGCCGGATCGCTTTCGCCACCGAGCATGTAGGTATTGGTCATGCGCGGCATCGGCAGATGTGCGTAGGATTCGCGGCGACCGTTACCGGTACGCGCCACGCCCATCAGCCGCGCGTTGAGCTTGTCTTGCATGTAGCCCTTGAGCACGCCGTTTTCGATCAGCGTGGTGCACTCGGTCGGCGTGCCTTCGTCGTCGACGCTCAGCGAACCGCGACGGCCGCTCAAGGTGCCGTCATCGACGATGGTGCAGAGCTTGGAGGCAACCATTTCGCCCATGCGCCCGCTGTAGGCGGAGCTGCCCTTGCGGTTGAAATCGCCTTCCAGACCATGGCCGACCGCTTCGTGCAGCAGCACGCCGGACCAGCCGGAACCGAGCACCACCGGCAAGGTACCGGCCGGCGCCGGAATCGCTTCCAGATTGACCAGTGCCTGACGCAGTGCTTCGCGGGCATAGCCCATGGCGCGGTCTTCGGCGAGGAAGTAGCGGTAATCGGTACGCCCGCCGCCGCCATGCCCGCCGCGCTCGCGCCGGCCATTCTGTTCAACGATGACACTGACATTGAAGCGCACCAATGGGCGCACATCAGCGGCCAGACCACCGTCGGTGGAGGCAACCAGAATCCGCTCCCAGACGCCGGCCATGCTCACGCTGACCTGCTGAATGCGTGGATCGAGTGCGCGGGTGGCGACGTCGATGCGTTTGAGCAATTCGACTTTTTCCGCGCGGCTGAGCACTTCCAGCGGGTTATCCGGTGCATACAGTTGCGCGACGTCCTGGCTGGTGAACGCCTGCACGGTGCCGTTCTGCCCGGCGCGGGAGATCGAGCGCGCGGCACGGGCCGCGGCGCCGAGGGCTTCGAGGGTGATCGCATTGCTGTAGGCAAATCCGGTTTTTTCACCGGACTGCGCACGTACGCCGACACCTTGGTCGAGGTTGAAGCTGCCTTCCTTGACGATGCCGTCTTCCAGCGCCCACGACTCGGAGATCTGGCCCTGGAAATACAGGTCGGCGGCATCGATGCCCGGCCCGGCCAGATCGCCGAGCACGCCTTGCAGGCTCTCGATCGTGACACCGCCGGGTGCCAACAGGTGATCACTGACTGAGGACAACAACTCGCTCATAGTCTTACGCCTTAAATTCGTGTTCTGAAGCAGGCCGCTGGGCGCCCTGCGAGAAAAACCGCCGATGACGCGTCACCGGCATGCGCGCCCGGATGGACGCTTGTTCATCGCTGTCGCGGGCGGCCAGCAACACCGCCTCGCCTTGATCCTGCTGGGACAGCACGCGTCCCCACGGGTCGACAATCGCCGCATGCCCGAAGGTTTCCCGAGGCCCCGGATGGGTGCCGCCCTGTGCTGCCGCCAGCACATAACATTGTGTTTCGATGGCCCGTGCACGGATCAGCACATCCCAATGCGCGGCGCCGGTCACGGCAGTAAACGCCGACGGTGCGGTAATCAACTCGGCACCGGCGGCGCGCAATTCGCTGTACAGCTCCGGGAAGCGCAAGTCGTAACACACGCTCAGACCAACGCGGCCTACCGGCGTGTCCGCCACTACTACATTACCGCCATAAGCATAGTCATCGGATTCACGATACCGGCCACGATTGTCGGCGACATCGACATCGAACAGATGCAGCTTGTCATAACGCGCGACGATCTCGCCGTGATCATCGACCAACAGCGAGCAGGCATTGGCTTTGGCCGTGGGTTGGCCCAGCGGTGGTAACGGCAATGTACCGGCGACTATCCATAAGGTGAGGTCGCGGGCGGTCTGTTTCAACCAACGCAGGATCGGCCCTTCGCCCAAAGCCTCGGCGCGGCCGATATCGGCCACGTCGCGACGGCCCATGGCGGCGAAGTTTTCCGGCAGCACCGCGAGTTTCGCCCCGCCGGCGGCTGCCTGTTCAAGCAGGCGTCGGGCCTGGGCCAGGTTGGCCAGCACGTCGCTCTGGCTGACCATTTGAATCACCGCTAAAGACATGGCCGCTCCTCGGAATTTACGCAGAACTGTGTAGGAGCTGCCGAAGGCTGCGATCTCTTGATCTTGATCTTGATCTTCAACAACAAGATCAAGAGATCGCAGCCTTCGGCAGCTCCTACGGGGCTAGTGTCTGCTAGTTAAAAAGGCTTGTCGAAGGTGATTTTCGGCTCTTTCCATGGGCCTTTGACGGTGTACTTGACGCTGGCGAAGCGCGCCACGCGGTCACCGATCAGTTTGTCGATGAGAAATAGCGCGCCGCCTACCGCCGGTGCGCCGACGATCAGCGCAGCAATCGGCAGATTGTTGGTCACCGGCAAGGTCACCAGCAATTTCGCATCGACCTTGTCGTCAACCAGATCCAGCGTGCCGTCCAGCTCGAGGTTGCTCGAAGGCCCGGTCAGGCGAATCGGCTCACGGGTGACGTAGACGCCATTGTTCGCCACCAGCAAACCTTTGACCCGGTCGTAGCTCAAGCCTTTGCCGAACAGGTCGGAGAAATCCAGACGCAAACGCCGGCCAATCGAGTTGAAGTTGAGCAGGCCGAACACCCGCAACGCCTGAGCGCCGCCCTCGACCTCGACGAACTGTCCCTTGTTCAGCGAAGCGTCGAGGGTGCCGGAGAAACGCTTGGTCGCCAGCCACGCCGGCGAGCCCGGCCAACGGCCGTCGACGTCCATGTGGAATTCTTCGCTGGTCACGCTCGGCGCGAAGCCCCAGCCCTTGAGCACATCAGCCAGGTTCTTGCCGCCAATGCGGCCCTTGTACCAGCTGCTGGTCGAACCCGGCGTGCCTTCCCAGCCGCCGTTGCCTTGCAGAAGGATGCCTTTGAGCCCCATGTCGAGGTTGTTCAGGGCGATGCCTTTGGCGGTCGGCCTTACTTTCAGCGACCAGCCACCGACCAGATCGGGACCGAGGAACAGTTGGTTAAGGGTGATATCCAGCGCCGGAATTTTCGTCGGGTCGACAGAGGCCAGTGGATCCGGCGCGTTTTCGTCAGCCTGCACCGCCGGGTCCGGCGCCGGCAGTTTCACGTACTGCAGATTCACCGCGATCGGCACGCCTTTGGCGTCCGGCAGACTGGCGCTGCCCTTGGCCTGCTGGCTGTCGAGAGCGAGATTCCATGCGCCGGGCTTGCGATTGATCTGCACCGAGGCCTGATCCAGTGTGGTGCCGAACGCAGTCAGTTTGCCGACCTTGATGTCAGCGCTGCTGAGCAGTTGTTTGGCGCTGCCGCCAGGATCCTGCCCGGCGTATTTATTGGCCAGATCCTGCCACGGCGCCACGTCCAGCTCCGATAGCACGCCGCGAATCCGCAGGCCTTTGGCACCCGGCAGGACGGCTTCGCCCGTGCCGAGAAACAGCTCGCCACGGCCGTCGGCGAAATTGCTCGGTGGCGCGGCGAAGGTGAAATTGGCCAATTGGTCGTAGTTGACCCAGTAGCGTCGCTCCTGACCTTGCAGGGTCATGCGGAACACCGTGTCCCGCCCGACATCGGCGGCCATGCCGAAAGGCGCCGGCAGATCCACCGCCACGCCTTTGAGGTTGGAGCTGACCATCAACTGGCTGTCGGCCCCGGAAAGATTCAGCTGCAACTGATAAGGCAGGGTCCCGGACACCGGCAACGGTTGGGTGACGCCCAGCCAGTCGGTAAGCTTTTTGACTTCGACCTGCCCCGACGCCGCCACCCGAGTCTTGATCTGGTTGGGGCTGCCATCCGCGAAGATCTGCGCAGTGACCGGTTTGTCGAAGGCCCGCGCAGAAATGTTCTGACCGCTAAGGCCTTTGTTACTGTCGAAGCGGAAATCGCCCTTGAGCTGGCTCAGTTCCAGCTTCGGCTCGGCCAGTTTCAGCCGCGCATTGGCGGTTTTGAAGTCGACGAGGATTTTCGGCTGCTCGCCCTTGGCCAGCGGAATATCCAGCTTGAGCTTGCCATTGAGATCACCCGCGCCTTCCCAACCGGCAAAGGTCTCGGCAGTGCCGATCGGCGCGTCCTGGAGGATCTTCAAGCCATCGCCCAGGCCACCGGCAAATGCGCCATCAAGCAACAGATGCGAATTCTGTCCGGCCGGTACATGAGGAATATTGACGAAGACATCGCTGACCTGCGTGTCGAGCAACTGGCCTTTGCTGGCCCAGATGCGCACACCGCTGTCTTCGATGAACACATCGCCGCTGACCTTGCTCACATGTGGCCACCCCGGCTGAAAGGCCAGTTCGGCGTCGTGCACTTTGAAGAACAGACTGATGCTGCGGTCAGCCTCACCGGCGTTCTTGTTCAGCGAACCCTGATACTGGAAGAAGCCCTGATCCACCGCACCTTTGAGGATCGCCGTGCGCAGCCATTCATCAAGCGCGGGGCTCAACACGGCCGGCAGGTATTTAGCGGTATAGCGACCGTCGCCGTCGACCAGACCGACGCGCAGGTCCATGTAGTCTTCCTGGCTATGGTCGAAGTGCAGGCGGATGAGGAAGTCGCCGGCAATCTTGCCCTCCTCGCCCAACACCTTCAGATACGGCGCGATCAGGGTGAAGCCATCCTTGTCGAGTTTCCAGGTCAGGCGCGCATTGGCCTGCAGGTATTGCCATGGCTTGGCGAAAATCGGATCGAGGTGCAGGACGAAATCCTTGCTGTCGAGGCGCAACTCGCCGCCGTCGAGATTGCCGCTGAGGCTGCCGCTGACATTTCGCGCCGCCGGAGCGCCGTGGTAGGCGTCAAAACCGACGTTGTCGAGGTTGGCGGCGAAGCCGAATTTATTGCCGTCGGTGGCAGTCGGGCGGAAATCCATCAGAACATTGCGCAGGCCGCCGGTCACTTTCAAGCGTTCAACCACCGTGGCAAGACTCTGCGGCAACGGGCCCAGCGCATTGAGCAGCGGCGTAATCGGGGTCAGATCGAGGCGATCCGCCTGCAAATGCCAGAGCTCTTCAGCCTTGGCGCTGGCGCGGGTCTGCTGTATCTGCACGCGGGATTCCCAGCGGGTTTCGCCAAAGCTCATCGCCAGTGAATCGAGGGTGACGTTCACGCCCTCGGCGCTGTTGCGGTAGTAGGCGTTGAGCGCCAGATTGTTGATCTGGATTGGCTTGCGCTCGGCGTAGGCGCCCGTCACTTGCGGCGCATTCAAGCGCAACGCGGCGCTCTGCAATGCGCCTTCGGCCCAATCGACCCAGAGTTCGCCGCCGGCCTTGATCTCGGAAAAATTCCATTGCTGGGTCAGCCGCTCGGGCAGCCACTTCGACCAGTCGCTCTGCGGCAGGCTGGCGTAACCCTCGATGGCGCTGCTCTGCCATTGATTGGGACGAAGCTGGCTGCGCAGGCTCAGCGCAACGGGCTGGCCATCGGGCAAGGTCAGACGCGCATCGAGCCGCTGACGGCTGGCGCCGGTGCGCAGATTGAGGCCGACATAGGTGAGCGTCATGGGCGGATGATCGAGCGGTTGCAGGGTCACCTGGCTATCGAGCACCGACAACTGCCTGATCATCTGCGAGCGCTGGAACAGTTGCGCCGCATCGAACGGTTGATCCTTCTGCACCGGCAAGCCTTCCAGCGCCCAGGTGCCGTCTTCGGCTTCCTTGAGGCTGATCTTCAGACCGTTGAGTTCGATATGCGCGAGGCGCACTTCGCGAGCCAACACACTGGCCCACAGATCCGGCACTACCCGCACGCGATCAAGGCGCAGTGCGTTGGCACCGTCGCCGACCATCACGTCATGGGCCAGCAGGATCGGCGCGAAACCGCTCCAGTTGCCTTCCAGCTCACCGATCTGCAAGGGCATGCCGAGGGCGGCACTGGCCTTGTCTTCGATGTCGGCGCGGTATTCGGCCACTAGTGGCGTCAGCTCGCGGCCGAGGCTGACGTATAGCGCCATCAACACCAGAACCAACGCGCACAGGCCCAGCCCCCAGCGGGTGAGTGCGGCCAGTATGCGTGTCAGACGCTCCATGTCAGTTGGCTCCCATGGCAAAAAAACTGCGAAAAGCTGAGGCCAGCCGCGTTGAATGAAAGGTGTTGCAGGGCTTCAGAGCAGCACCACGTCATATTGTTCCTGGGAATACATGGTTTCCACCTGGAAGCGTATGGTGCGACCGATAAAGCCTTCAAGCTCGGCGACGTTACCGGACTCTTCGTCGAGCAGGCGATCGACCACTTTCTGGTTGGCCAGTACCCGGTAACCCTCGGCCTGATAGGCACGAGCCTCGCGCAGAATCTCGCGGAAAATCTCGTAACAGATGGTTTCGGCGGTTTTCAGTTTGCCGCGTCCCTGGCAACTGCTGCATGGTTCGCACAGCACCTGTTCAAGGCTTTCACGGGTGCGCTTGCGGGTCATCTGCACCAGGCCCAACTCGGTGATACCGATGATGTTGGTCTTGGCGTGATCGCGCTCCAGCTGTTTCTCCAGAGTGCGCAGGACCTGACGCTGGTGCTCTTCATCTTCCATGTCGATGAAGTCGATGATGATGATCCCGCCGAGATTGCGCAGGCGCATCTGCCGGGCAATCGCGGTGGCCGCTTCGAGGTTGGTCTTGAAAATGGTTTCTTCGAGGTTGCGGTGACCGACGAACGCCCCGGTGTTGACGTCGATGGTGGTCATGGCTTCCGCCGGATCGATGACCAGATAGCCACCGGACTTCAGCGGTACCTTGCGCTCCAGCGCGCGCTGGATTTCGTCTTCGACTCCGTACAGATCGAAGATCGGCCGCTCACCCGGATAGTGCTCCAGACGATCAGCGATTTCCGGCATCAGTTCGGCGACGAATTGCGTGGTTTTCTGGAAGGTTTCCCGGGAATCTATGCGGATCTTCTCGATCTTCGGATTGACCAGATCACGCAGGGTGCGCAGGGCCAGGCCGAGGTCTTCGTAGATCACGCTTGGCGCGGCGATGGTCTTGATCTGCTCATTGATCTGGTCCCAGAGGCGGCGCAGGTAACGGATGTCCATGAGGATTTCGTCAGCGCCTGCGCCTTCAGCGGCGGTGCGCAAAATGAAGCCGCCGGCTTCCTTGATGCCTTCTTTGGCCACGCAATCACTCACCACCTGCTTGAGGCGCTCGCGTTCGGCTTCGTCTTCGATCTTCAGGGAAATGCCAACGTGAGCGGTTCGCGGCATGTACACCAGATAACGCGAAGGAATCGACAGTTGCGTGGTCAGGCGCGCGCCTTTGGAACCGATCGGATCCTTGGTGACCTGCACCACCAGACTCTGGCCTTCATGCACAAGCGAGCTGATGCTTTCTACCGCCGGGCCTTCGCGCAGGGAGATTTCAGCGGCGTGAATGAAGGCGGCGCGATCGAGACCGATGTCGACGAATGCCGCCTGCATGCCCGGAAGAACACGGACGATCTTGCCTTTATAGATGTTGCCGACGATCCCGCGTTTCTGCGTGCGCTCGACGTGGACTTCTTGCAGCACACCGTTTTCGACCACCGCCACGCGCGACTCCATCGGCGTGATGTTGATCAGAATCTCTTCACTCATGGCAGGATCTCGTTCAGGCATGTTCACGATAGTGGCCGCATCTGGATTCGTACGACGCTCAGGGCGTGTTCAGGTTTTGCCAACAGGGTATGCCGAAATGGCCCAACACCTGGCAGGTTTCGCACAACGGCAGGCCGACCACCGCCGAATAGCTGCCTTCGAGCCCGGCGACAAACACTGCACCGAGGCCTTGAATGCCGTAACCGCCCGCCTTGTCACGCGGTTCGCCACTGGCCCAGTAGGCGGCGGCCTCATCGCGGCTGATCGTGCGGAAATGCACCCGACTGCGCACCACCCGCGACTCGCAACGCTCGCCTTCGAGCACGGCGATGGCCGTCAGCACTTCGTGTTCGTTGCCGGACAACATCATCAGCATGGCGCATGCATCGGCTTCGTCCACCGGTTTGCCAAGAATTTTGCCGTCGAACACCACAGCAGTGTCGGCGCCGAGCACGCAGAACGGCCGATCAGAGACGACCGAGCGGCGACCGGCCTCAGCCTTGCCGCGCGCGAGGCGTTCGACATAGGCTGAAGGGGATTCATCAGGAAGCGGGGTTTCGTCGATATCCGCACTGATGGCGGAGAACTGCACGCCGACCTGCGTGAGCAATTCACGGCGACGCGGTGAGCCGGAGGCGAGGTAAAGCAGTTTCATCAAAACATCTCCCTGTTCAGTGCCCTGCTTCACCGGCTCAATAGATTCTGTAGCGTCGGCACATCCCGCGCAGGGCGAAGCTGACCCACGGCCAGAGCAAGGCACTGACCAGTGCCGGCAAGACCAACGCCAGGGTTGGTTGGCGATTGCCGGTCAAGGCGCTGAGCCACAGTTGCGCCAATTGTGCGAGGCCGAAGATAACCAGGATCACCAGGCACTGTTGCCACATCGGGAACATGCGCAGACGCTGCTGCAACGACAGTACAAGGAACGTGATCAGGGTCAGGATCAGCGCGTTCTGCCCAAGCAGGTCGCCCTGCAGGACATCTTCGGCCAGCCCCAGACAGAACGCGGTGACCATGCCGACCGTGTGCGGCATGTACAGCGCCCAAAAGGTCACGAGCAAGGCCAGCCACAGCGGGCGGAGGATTTCCATGAAGATCGGCAACGGTGAAACGCTGAGCAGGATGCCGACGAAGAAGGTCAGCCAGATCATCCAGCCGTTTGCGGATTTTTTCGCGCCGACCATTATTCTCGTCCCCCGGTAGTCGCTGGCGGTTTCGCCGGTGGTTTGCTGGCGGCCGGTGGCTTGGCCGCGGCCGGCGCGGCAGCGGGCGGTTTGCTCGCGGCGGGCTTGGCTGGCGTGGCGGCAGGCGCTGCGGCTTCGGCGGCCGGCGCGGCGGTAGCGGTGGAAGGCGTGGCAGGCATGATCAACGGTTTCGGCACGCTGGCCGGCAACATCGGGCCGCCACCGTGGGCGTCGAGCTGTTCCTGGGCCTGGGCGGCGTCATTCGCGCGTTCCTCTGCGGTGCGGCTGTCGCTGAACACCAGCAGCAGGTAGCGGCTGCGGTTCAGGGCGGCGGTCGGCACAGCGCGGACAATCGCAAACGGTTGGCCGGAATCGTGGATGACTTCCTTGACCGTGGCCACCGGATAGCCGGCCGGAAAACGCTGGCCGAGACCGGAACTGACCAACAGATCGCCTTCCTTGATGTCCGCCGTGTCGGCGACATGACGCAATTCCAGGCGCTCCGGGTTACCGGTGCCACTGGCAATCGCGCGCAGACCGTTGCGGTTCACCTGCACCGGAATGCTGTGGGTGGTGTCGGTCAGCAGCAGGACACGCGAGGTGTAAGGCATCAATTCGACCACCTGGCCCATCAGCCCCCGTGCATCGAGCACCGGTTGGCCGAGCACCACGCCGTCGCGCTCACCTTTGTTGATGATGATGCGATGGGTGAAGGGGTTGGGGTCCATGCCGATCAACTCGGCCACTTCGACCTTTTCGTTGACCAGTGCAGAGGAATTGAGCAGCTCGCGCAGCCGAACGTTCTGCTCGGTCAGGGCCGCGAGCTTTTGCATGCGTCCCTGCAACAGCAGGTTTTCGGTCTTGAGTTTTTCGTTTTCGGCGACGAGCTCGGTGCGGCTGCCGAACTGGCTGGCGACCCCTTCCCACAAGCGGCCGGGCAGGTCAGTGATCCAGTAGGCGTCCATGAGCACCAGCGACGCTTGTTTGCGCGCGGGCTTGAGCAGGTCGAAACGCGCATCGACCACCATCAGCGCGACCGCGAGCACGGCCAGCACCAACAGGCGCACGCCCAACGAAGGGCCCTTGGTGAAAAGCGGTTTAATAAGCCGCTCCTCCCAGGCAAATGTTCTGTTTATTCATACGGCATCAAACCGGCCTGGATGAAGACTGACAGAAGATAAACGCCAACAGGCAGCACTGCAAAGTGCTGCCTGTGCGTTCACCCACGTATTGCATTCGAAGCATCAAATGGTGTGAAAGCGTAGCGAGCGACGGCAAGACAAGGCAAAAACAGGCGAGGAAGCGGAGTTTACGGGTTGTAAATGAGCATTCCGAGCCTGTTTTTAACGCAGTATTGCGCGCGTAAAGCCGAAGGCTCCCAGCCCTGAGTAGCTTTCACGCCGTTTGATTATTCGCTCGAAAGCAGATCCATGGTGTGCTTATCCATCATTTCCAATGCACGGCCACCGCCGCGAGCAACGCAAGTCAACGGATCTTCGGCAACGATCACTGGCAGACCGGTTTCCTGGGCCAGCAACTTGTCGAGGTCACGCAGCAGCGCGCCACCACCGGTCAGCACCAGGCCACGCTCGGCGATGTCGGAAGCCAGTTCCGGCGGCGATTGCTCCAGAGCGCTTTTCACGGCCTGAACGATGGTCGCCAGCGACTCTTGCAGAGCCTCGAGCACTTCGTTGGAGTTCAGGGTGAATGCGCGTGGAACGCCTTCGGCCAGGTTGCGACCGCGAACATCGACTTCGCGCACTTCGCCGCCCGGGTAGGCGGTACCGATTTCCTGCTTGATGCGCTCAGCGGTGGATTCACCGATCAGGCTGCCGTAGTTGCGGCGCACGTAGGTGATGATCGCTTCGTCGAAACGGTCGCCACCGACACGGACGGATTCGGCGTAAACCACACCGTTGAGGGAGATCAGGGCGATTTCAGTGGTACCACCACCGATGTCCACGACCATCGAACCGCGCGCTTCCTCGACCGGCAGACCGGCACCGATCGCAGCAGCCATTGGCTCTTCGATCAGGAACACTTCACGGGCACCGGCGCCAAGGGCCGATTCACGGATGGCACGACGCTCAACCTGGGTGGACTTGCATGGAACGCAGATCAGCACACGAGGGCTGGGCTGCAGGAAACTGTTTTCATGAACCTTGTTGATAAAGTACTGCAGCATCTTTTCGCAGACGCTGAAGTCGGCGATTACGCCATCCTTCATCGGACGAATGGCAGCAATGTTGCCCGGCGTACGGCCGAGCATGCGCTTGGCCTCGGTGCCGACAGCGACGACACTTTTCTGGTTACCGTGTGTCCGAATGGCCACAACCGATGGCTCATTCAGGACGATACCGCGCTCGCGCACGTAAATAAGGGTGTTGGCAGTGCCCAGGTCAATGGAAAGATCGCTGGAAAACATGCCACGCAGTTTCTTGAACATGGGAAAGGGACCCTAGGCAACGCGTGGGTAAAAAAGTGCGGCAAACTCTAACAACGACAGGGATTTTGGGCAAGGCGCCAATATGTTAAATTGGCCGCTTTTCTGTGCACCAAGCCCCACAATCGCGGCCTTATGACCGTAGAAGTGCGGTAGTGTTCCGACAATCTAACACACGGACGCCGTCCGTTCTGTTTTCCACTGGAGAATCCCGATGGCGCTAGAACGCTCCGACGTGGAAAAAATCGCGCATCTGGCCTGCCTTGGCCTCAACGATGCCGATCTTCCGCACATTACTTCCGCCCTCAACAGCATTCTCGGGCTGGTCGACGAAATGCAGGCCGTTGATACCGACGGTATCGAGCCGCTGGCCCACCCCCTGGAAGCCAGTCAGCGCCTGCGCGCCGACGTGGTGACCGAGACGAATAATCGCGAGGCCTACCAGTCCATCGCACCAGCGGTCGAAAACGGCCTGTATCTGGTTCCGAAAGTCATCGACTAAAGGGAAAGAGCCTGCAATGCATCAAATGACTCTGGCCGAGATCGCCCGCGGTCTCGCCGATAAAAAGTTTTCCTCCGAAGAGCTGACCAAAGTCCTGCTGGCGCGTATTACCCAGCTCGATCCGCAGCTCAACAGTTTCATCAGCCTCACCGAGGACCTGGCCATCGAGCAGGCGAAAGCCGCCGACGCACGCCGGGCCAACGGTGAGAGTGGCGCCCTGCTCGGCGCGCCGATCGCTCACAAGGATCTGTTCTGCACCCAGGGCATCCGCACCAGCTGCGGCTCGAAAATGCTCGACAACTTCAAGGCTCCATACGACGCCACCGTGGTCGCGAAACTGGCTGCTGCCGGCGCCGTGACCCTGGGCAAGACCAACATGGACGAATTCGCCATGGGTTCGGCCAACGAGTCGAGCTGGTACGGCGCGGTGAAAAACCCGTGGAACCTGGAACATGTGCCGGGCGGTTCGTCCGGTGGTTCGGCGGCGGCGGTTGCTGCGCGTCTGTTGCCGGCGGCCACCGCAACCGACACCGGCGGCTCGATCCGCCAGCCGGCAGCATTCACCAACCTCACCGGTCTGAAGCCGACCTACGGTCGCGTTTCGCGCTGGGGCATGATCGCCTACGCGTCCAGCCTCGATCAGGGCGGTCCTTTGGCGCGCACGGCCGAAGACTGCGCGATCCTGCTGCAAGGCATGGCCGGCTTCGATCCGAACGACTCCACCAGCATCGATGAGCCGGTGCCGGATTACTCCGCCAGCCTCGGTGATTCGCTGCAAGGCCTGCGCATCGGCGTGCCGAAGGAATACTTCAGCGCCGGTCTCGACCCGCGCATCGCCGAGCTGATCCAGAACAGCATCCAGCAGTTGCAGAAGCTCGGTGCGGTGATCAAGGAAATCAGCCTGCCGAACATGCAGCACGCGATTCCCGCGTACTACGTGATCGCCCCGGCAGAAGCCTCCTCCAACCTGTCGCGTTTCGACGGCGTGCGTTTCGGCCACCGCTGCGAGAACCCGGAAAACCTCATCGACCTGTACAAGCGCTCCCGTGGCGAAGGCTTCGGCGCGGAAGTACAGCGCCGGATCATGGTCGGTGCCTATGCGCTGTCCGCCGGTTACTACGACGCCTACTACCTGAAAGCGCAGAAGATCCGTCGTCTGGTGAAAAACGATTTCATGGCTGCCTTCAATGAAGTCGACATCATCCTCGGCCCAACCACGCCAAACCCGGCCTGGAAGCTTGGCGCGAAGAACAGCGACCCGGTCGCTGCCTATCTGGAAGACGTCTACACCATCACCGCCAACCTCGCCGGCCTGCCGGGCCTGTCGATGCCGGCCGGTTTTGTCGACGGTCTGCCGGTGGGCGTGCAGTTGCTCGCGCCGTATTTCCAGGAAGGCCGCCTGTTGAACGTTGCCCACCAGTATCAGCTCAACACTGACTGGCACACCCGCACCCCAACCGGCTTCTGAGGAGACACACATGCAATGGGAAGTCGTGATCGGGCTGGAGATTCACACTCAGCTCACCACCCGGTCGAAAATCTTTTCCGGTAGTTCCACCACCTTCGGTTCCGAGCCGAACACCCAGGCCAGCCTGATCGACCTGGGCATGCCCGGCGTGCTGCCGGTGCTCAACCAGGAAGCGGTGCGCATGGCGGTGATGTTCGGTCTGGCGATTGACGCCGAGATCGGCCAGCACAACGTGTTCGCCCGTAAGAACTACTTCTATCCGGACCTGCCGAAGGGCTACCAGATCAGCCAGATGGAATTGCCGATCGTTGGCAAGGGCCACCTGGACATCGCCCTGGAAGACGGCACGGTCAAACGCGTCGGCATCACCCGTGCGCATCTGGAAGAAGACGCCGGCAAGAGCCTGCACGAAGAGTTCAACGGCGCCACCGGCATCGACCTCAACCGTGCCGGCACGCCGCTGCTGGAAATCGTTTCCGAGCCGGACATGCGCAGCGCCAAGGAAGCCGTGGCTTACGTCAAGGCGATCCACGCACTCGTGCGTTATCTGGGCATCTGCGACGGCAACATGGCCGAAGGCTCGCTGCGTTGCGACTGCAACGTTTCGGTGCGCCCGAAAGGCCAAGTCGAATTCGGCACCCGCTGCGAAATCAAGAACGTCAACTCGTTCCGCTTCATCGAGAAGGCGATCAACTCCGAAATCCAGCGCCAGATCGAACTGATCGAAGATGGCGGCAAAGTGATTCAGCAAACTCGCCTGTACGATCCGAACAAGGACGAGACCCGTCCGATGCGTTCGAAAGAGGAAGCCAACGACTACCGTTACTTCCCCGATCCGGACTTGCTGCCGGTGGTCATCGAAGAGTCGTTCCTCGGTGAAGTGCGTGCGACCTTGCCGGAACTGCCACCGCAAAAGCGCGAGCGCTTCCAGAGCCAGTTCGGTCTGTCGGCCTACGACGCCAACGTGCTGGCCACCAGCCGTGAGCAGGCGGATTACTTCGAGAAAGTCGCGGCCATCGGTGGCGACGCGAAACTGGCGGCGAACTGGGTGATGGTCGAGTTGGGCAGCCTGCTCAACAAGCAGGGCGTGGACATCGAGGATTCGCCAGTGTCCGCCGAGCAACTGGGCGGCATGCTCCAGCGCATCAAGGACAACACCATTTCCGGCAAGATCGCCAAAGTGGTGTTCGAAGCGATGGCCAACGGCGAAGGCAGTGCTGACGAGATCATCGAAAAGCGCGGCCTCAAGCAGGTCACCGACACTGGCGCAATCTCCGCGGTGCTCGACGAAATGCTCGCAGCCAACGCCGAACAGGTCGAACAGTACCGCGCGGCAGACGAAGCCAAACGCGGCAAGATGTTCGGCTTCTTCGTGGGCCAGGCCATGAAAGCCTCCAAAGGCAAGGCCAACCCGCAGCAGGTGAACGAACTGCTGAAAAGCAAGCTCGAAGGCTGACCACAATGGAGCCAGATCCAAAGCCTGGCTCCATCCCCTGTAGGAGTGAGCCTGCTCGCGATAGCGAAATGTCAGACACTGAAAAAGTGACTGTCGAACCGCTATCGCGAGCAGGCTCGCTCCCACATTTGTATCCGGGAAACCTTGAATGAAGCGCCTGTTTTTGAGCAGCGCCCTGCTCTCCCTGCTGGCCGGTTGCGCCAGTACCGACACCATCGACCCGCACGGTTACGACCAGACCGGCGTCGCCTCCTATTACGGAGCCAGACACCACGGTAAACGCACCGCCAGCGGCGAGGCGTTCAACCAGCACTCCCTGACCGCCGCCCACCGCCAGTTGCCGTTCGGCACGCGGGTAAAGGTCACCAATCTGAAAAACGATGAATCGGTCGTGGTCCGCATCAATGACCGTGGCCCACACACCCGTGGCCGATTGATCGATCTGTCACGCGAGGCTGCCGACGAGATCGGCATGCTGCGCAGCGGCACCGCGCGGGTTCGCGTGCAGGCCCTCGACTGATGGAGCGCCGACCATTTTCGCACTAGCCGATCTGCCGCTGATCAACGTCATCGAACTGTTCAGCGGCTTGTGTCTCTTGATCATCGGCGCCGAGCTGATGGTGCGGGCCGCCGTGCGCCTGGCCGAGCGGCTGCATGTGCGTCCGCTGATCATCGGCCTGACCATCGTCGCCCTCGGCAGCAGCGCGCCGCAGATGACCGTCAGCCTGCAAGCGGCGCTGACCCACAACCCCGACATCGCCGTCGGCAGCGTGGTCGGCAGCGGCATCTTCAACATTCTGGTGACCCTCGGCCTGTCGGCGCTGATCATCCCACTGCGCGTGTCTCGGCAACTGGTGCGCCTGGATATCCCGCTGATGATCGGCGCCAGCCTGCTGGTGTTCATCCTCGCCTGGAACAAAGACCTCGGACGCTTCGACGGCATTCTTTTGCTCGGCGCTCTGGCGCTGTACCTCGGCTTGCTGTTCCGCCAGTCGCGACATTCGACCCGCCCCCATGGCGCAGAGCCGCCGGAAACGCAGCAATCCTGGCTGATCAGTGTGCTGATGATTCTCGCTGGTCTGACCCTGCTGGTCTTCGCCGGTCGGTTGCTGCTCGGCGCCGCCGTGGCCGTGGCCACCGACCTTGGGCTGTCGGAACGGGTCATCGGCCTGACGGTCGTCGCGGTCGGCACTTCGCTGCCGGAACTGGCAACCTCGCTGATCGCCGCGTTGCGCGGGCAGCGCGACATTGCCGTGGGCAACGTGATCGGCGCCAATCTGTTCAACCTGCTCGGGGTGCTGGGGCTGACCGCGTTGCTCGCACCGGCGCCGCTTTCGGTTTCGCCCAACGCGCTGGATTTCGACTTGCCGGTGATGCTCGGCGTCGCCGCGCTGTGTCTGCCGGTGTTCTATTCCGGCTACCGCGTGACCCGGGCTGAAGGCTTGCTGCTGCTGGGTTTGTATCTGGTCTACGGGCTGCACGTGGTGTCGTTCACCACCGGCATGCCGCTGGCCGGCAAGCTCGAGCGCTTGATGCTGTTTTATGTCCTGCCGGCGCTGCTGACGTTTCTGGCGTTCACGTCGATCCGCGCCTGGCGTCGCCAACACCACAAGAGAGATGTGCCATGAGCGAGTCGAAGCAGTCCGGGGTTGAAATCCGTCGTCAGGTCATGGGCGATGCGTTCGTTGATCGCGCGCTGGGCAATGCCACTGAATTTACCCAGCCGTTGCAGGATTTCGTCAATGAACATGCGTGGGGCGGCGTGTGGAATCGCCAAGGCTTGTCGCTGAAAACCCGCAGCCTGATTACCCTTGCAGCGCTGACTGCATTGAAGTGCCCGCAGGAGTTGAAGGGCCACGTGCGCGGCGCGTTGAACAATGGCTGCACAGTGGAAGAGATTCGCGAAGCGCTGCTGCATTGCGCGGTGTACTCCGGCGTGCCAGCGGCGATCGATGCGTTTCGCGCGGCGCAGGAAGTGATTGATAGCTACCAGAAGCCGGAGTGATTCGGCGCGGCTGAAATAGCCTGCTCGCGATGGGGCCATGAGCAACACCGCAAAATCCAGATCAGATCCACCCACCCCACTGCAACACGAAGATCCCGACATTGGTGGTGATCGCCGCCATCAACGTGGTCATCACGATAATCGCCGCCGCCAGCTCATGATTGCCCTGCGCCGCCCGGGCCATGACGAAACTCGCCGCTGCCGTCGGACTACCGAAGTAGAGAAACAGAATCCCCAACTCCGCGCCGCGAAAGCCCCACAACCACGCTCCGAGGGTTGCCAGTATCGGCAGACCGACCATCTTCACCAGACTGGAGCTGAGCGCCATGTTGCCGCTCTTGCGCAGCGCCGCCAGTGACAGCGTGCCACCGATACAAATCAGCGCCAGCGGCAAAGTGGTCTGCGCCAGATACTGGCCGGAGGTTTCCAGCCAGCCCGGCAGGCCGATCTTGAAATAGGCAAACGGCGCGGCGGAAATCACGCTGATGATCAGTGGATTGCTGAACACGCTTTTACAGATACTCCATGGATCGGACTTGATCACCGGGCTGTACACCGCCAGCACAATGGTCGACAGCGTGTTGTAGAACAGGATCACCAGCGCAGCCAGAATCGCCCCGAGGGAAATACCATAATCGCCATACATGCTCGCGGCGAGCGCCAGACCGATCACGCCGTTGTTGCCGCGAAACGCGCCCTGGGTGTAAATGCCGCGATCTTCACGCGGACATTTGAAAATCGCCCAGCCCCAGGCCACGGCAAAGCTCACCAGGGTGGCCAGGGAAAAGTAAATGAGGAGCGAAGGTTGCAGCGCGGCGTGCAGGTCAGCGTGGAGGATGCCGAGAAACAGCAGTGCCGGCATCGTGACATTGAACACCAGCGACGAGGCCGTGTGAATGAAGTTGTCGTTGATCCAGTCGATGCGCTTGAGCAGCACACCGAGAAACAGCATGGCAAACACCGGCGCGGTGATGTTCAGGGTTTCGAGAAAGATTGCCAGCATGCCGGAGAGCCTTGGGTGAGCGTCGATAGGGGGCTAATGATAAGCCACTTGCGGCGCTATGGCCTTAATCCAAAAGCCGAAAGCTGAAAGGCAAAAGCCCCTCACCCTAACCCTCTCCCGGAGGGAGAGGGGACTGACCGAGATGTCTTGCGTCATACATCGACCTGAAAGACCGAGTCGACTATGGATTCGGTAAAGCCGTTTCAGGTCGGTGTGCTTCGCGAATATTCCCGGGTCGGCCCCCTCTCCCTCCGGGAGAGGGCTGGGGTGAGGGGCTTTTGATCTTCCCTGCAACAATCAGGTAATCGGCGCCGGGTTGAACAAGGTGATGTCGTTGTGCAGCTTGTGTTTCTCCGCCCAGGTCTGTTGCTTGCCACTGGCAACATCCAGGTAATAGTGAAACAGCTCCCAGCCGAGTTCTTCGATGGTCGCGCGCCCGGTAGCAATGCGCCCGGCATCGATGTCGATCAGGTCCGGCCAGCGCTGCGCCAGTTCGGTGCGGGTCGACACTTTGACCACCGGCGCCATGGCCAGCCCGTAAGGCGTGCCGCGACCAGTGGTGAACACGTGCAGGTTCATCCCCGCCGCCAGTTGCAGCGTACCGCAGACAAAATCGCTGGCCGGCGTTGCGCAGAAAATCAGGCCCTTCTGCTTGAAACGCTCGCCCGGGCCGAGCACGCCATTGATCGCGCTGCTGCCGGACTTGACGATCGAGCCCAGCGACTTCTCGACAATGTTCGACAACCCGCCCTTCTTGTTGCCCGGCGTGGTGTTGGCGCTGCGATCAGCCTCGCCCTTGGCCAGGTAACGGTCGTACCAGTCCATCTCGCGCACCAGCTCTTCGGCGACGGTCTGCGTCTGCGCCCGTGAGGTCAGCAGGTAGATCGCATCGCGCACTTCGGTGACTTCGGAAAACATCACCGTCGCCCCCGCACGCAATAGCAAGTCCGAGGCATAACCCAGTGCCGGATTGGCAGTGATGCCAGAGAACGCGTCACTGCCGCCGCACTGCATACCGAGAATCAGCTCGGAGGCCGGCACGGTTTCGCGGCGGCGCTGGTCGAGTTTCTTCAAACGGACTTCAGCCAGTTCCATGATCTGCTCGATCATTTCGGTGAAACCGTGACTGGAGTCCTGCAAGCGGTACAGCCACGGATCGCTGAGATCCACAGACGCATCGTCCTCGTGCATCACCTGCCCGGCCTGCAATTTCTCGCAGCCCAGACTGATCACCAGCGCCTCGCCGCCCAGGTTCGGGTTGCGCGCCAGATTGCGCACGGTGCGAATCGGGATGTAGGCGTCGGTGGCGGTGATCGCCACGCCGCAGCCATAACTGTGAGTCAGCGCCACCACGTCATCGACGAGCGGGTACTTCGGCAGCAGCTCCTCCTTGATGCGCTTGACCGCGTGATCGAGCACGCCGGTGACGCACTGTACGGTCGTGGTAATCCCGAGAATGTTGCGCGTGCCGACGGTGCCGTCGGCGTTGCGATACCCCTCGAAGGTGAAGCCTTCCAGCGGTGCCTGCGCGGCCGGCACGTCGGTGGACAGCGGCAGGCTGTCGAGCGGCGGCGCGGTCGGCATGCGCAGTTGATCTTCCTTGACCCAACTGCCACGACGGATCGGCTGCAATGCGTAGCCAATGATCTGCCCGTAACGAATCACCGGGCCGCCCTCGGGAATTTCCTCCAGGGTGACCTTGTGGCTCTGTGGCACGAAATCCACGGTGACCAGGCCATCGGCAAACTCGGTACCGGCCGGTACGCCCTGATCGTTGACCACCACTACAACGTTGTCCCGCTCGTGCAGGCGGATGTAGCGCGGCGAGTCGGAATGTTCAATCAACTGCATGACGCCGCTCCTCAGGAATGCGCTTGAGACAAATTGCCGGTGGCTTCATTACCGCCCTTCGCAGGCGGCTCTTTCAACACCACACGCTTGATCGGGCCGACGATCACCAGGTAGCTGAACACCGCCACCAGTGCGTTGGCGCCGACAAACACCAGCGCCCATTTGAACGAACCGGTGGAGCTGATGATGTATCCAATCACGATCGGCGTGGTGATCGAAGCGATGTTGCCGAAGGTGTTGAACAGGCCACCGCTCAGACCGGCGATCTGTTTCGGCGAAGTGTCGGAGACCACCGCCCAGCCCAGTGCGCCAACGCCTTTGCCGAAGAATGCCAGGGCCATGAAGCCAACCACCATCCATTCCACTTCAACATAGTTGCACGCGACGATGCTGCTCGATACCAGCAGACCGGCGATGATCGGCGCCTTGCGGGCGAAGGTCAGCGAGTGGCCCTTGCGCAACAGGTAATCGGAAATCACCCCGCCGAGCACGCCGCCGATAAAGCCGCAGATCGCCGGCAACGAAGCGATGAAACCGGCCTTGAGAATGGTCATGCCACGCTCTTGCACCAGATACACCGGGAACCAGGTCAGGAAGAAATAGGTGATGCCGTTGATGCAGTACTGGCCCAGATAAACGCCGAGCATCATGCGGTTGGTCAGCAGCTGACGGATGTAGTCCCATTTCGGACCGTCGGACTTCTTGCCCTTCTGATCCATGTCGACCATGCCGCCGTTGTCAGCGATGTGCTTGAACTCGGCCTCGTTGACGCGTGGGTGCTCACGCGGGCTGTAGATGACTTTCAGCCATACCAGCGAGAACACGATGCCGAGGATACCCATGACGATGAACACGTGCTCCCAGCCGAAGCTGTAGACGATCCAACCCATCAGCGGCGCGAACAACACGGTGGCAAAGTACTGCGCCGAGTTGAAGATCGCCGAAGCGGTGCCGCGTTCAGCGGTCGGGAACCACGCGGCGACGATGCGCGCGTTGCCAGGGAACGATGGCGCTTCGGCCAGGCCCACGAGGAAGCGCAGCATGAACAGCGCAACCACTGCCGTGGACATGCCGAATTCACCGACGAAGCCTTGCAGCACGGTGAACAGCGACCAGGTGAAAATGCTCAGGGCATAGACTTTTTTCGAGCCGAAGCGATCGAGCAACCAGCCACCGGGAATTTGCCCGGCGACGTAGGCCCAACCGAATGCGGAGAAGATGTAGCCGAGGGTAACGGCGTCAATGCCCAGATCCTTTTGCAGGCTGGAACCGGCAATGGCGATCGTGGCACGGTCGGCGTAGTTGATCGTGGTCACCAGAAACAGCATGAGCAGGATCAAATAGCGGACGTGAGTCGGCTTGGAGGATTGCATGCAGATGTACTCCCACTGATTATTTTTATGCGCGGGTGAAGCTTCTTTGGTCCCCGGTTTGCCGGGTGTTCCCTGTAGGAGCTGCCGAAGGCTGCGATCTTTTGATCTTCAGAAGCAAAGATCGTCCGATCGCGGCCCGAGCCTTCGGCAGTTCCTACAGGGGTATTGCGTGTATCAGGAGCCGATGTAACTGGTCTTCACGACCGTGTAGAACTCTTGCGCATAGCGGCCTTGCTCGCGGGAGCCGTAGGACGAGCCTTTACGCCCGCCGAACGGTACGTGGTAATCCACGCCGGCAGTCGGCAGGTTGACCATCACCATCCCGGCCTGGGAGTGGCGCTTGAAGTGGTTGGCGTACTTCAGCGAGGTGGTCGCGATGCCGGCCGACAGGCCGAATTCGGTGTCATTGGCCATCGCCAGCGCGGCGTCGTAATCGGCCACCCGCACAATGTTGGCGACCGGGCCGAAGATCTCTTCGCGGCTGATACGCATCGACGCTTCACTGTCGGCGAACAGCGTTGGTGCGAGGAAGTAGCCTTCGGTATCGCAGGTCACCACACCACCACCGCTGACCAGACGTGCACCTTCGGACTGGCCGATGTCGATGTACTTCATGTCCTGTTCAAGCTGCGCCTGGGAGACCACCGGACCGATGTCAGTGCCGGCTTTCAGCGCGTGACCGACCTTGATCGACTTCATGCGCTCGGCCATGGCCTCAACGAACTTGTCGTGAATGCCGGCGGTGACGATCAGACGGCTCGACGCCGTGCAACGCTGGCCGGTGGAGTAGAACGCGCTCTGCACCGACAGCTCGACCGCTTGCTTGAGGTCGGCGTCGTCGAGAATGATCTGCGGGTTCTTGCCACCCATTTCCAGCTGAACCTTGGCCTGACGCGAAACGCAGTTGACCGCGATCTGCCGGCCAACGCCTACCGAACCGGTGAAGCTGATGCCGTCGACTTTCGGGCTCTGCACCAAGGCATCGCCAACCACACGACCGCTGCCCATCACCAAGTTGAACACACCGGCCGGGAAGCCTGCGCGGGAGATGATTTCCGCCAGCGCCCAAGCGCAGCCCGGAACCAGATCGGCAGGCTTGAGCACGACGCAGTTGCCGTAGGCCAGCGCCGGGGCGATTTTCCACGCCGGGATGGCGATGGGGAAGTTCCACGGGGTGATCAGACCGACCACGCCCAGCGCTTCGCGAGTGACTTCAACGTTGACGCCCGGGCGTACCGACGGCACGTAGTCACCGGACAGACGCAGGCACTCACCGGCGAAGAATTTGAAAATGTTGCCGGCGCGGGTCACTTCACCGATCGCTTCCGGCAGGGTCTTGCCTTCTTCACGGGCCAGCAGCGTGCCGAGCTCTTCGCGACGAGCGAGGATTTCAGTGCCGACTTTATCCAGCGAATCGTGACGGGCCTGAATGCCCGAAGTGGAATACGCCGGAAACGCAGCGCGAGCGGCGTCGATGGCGGCGTTGACCTGAGTCAGATCAGCCTTGGCGTAGTCGCCGATGGTGTCGCTGAGTTCGGACGGATTGATGTTGGCCGAGTAATCGGCACCGGCGACCCATTCGCCGTTGATGTAATTGTCGTAGCGTTTTGCAGTTGTCACAGGGCAGCCCTCAACTCTAAAAGCCTTCACGCAAAAAGCCGCTGATTGCTCAGCGGCCTCGCTTTTCTCGTTTACTGCGCGCCTTGCTTGTCGATCAGCGCAGCGAGCATTTCGTACTCTTCGCCGGTCAGGTCGGTCAGCGGTGCCCGCACCGGGCCTGCGTCATAGCCGGCGATTTTTGCACCTGCCTTGACGATGCTCACGGCGTAACCGGCCTTGCGGTTGCGGATGTCCAGGTATGGCAGGAAGAAGTCGTCGATGATCTTGCCGACGGTGGCGTGATCTTCGCGAGCGATCGCGTGGTAGAAGTCCATCGCGGTTTTCGGGATGAAGTTGAACACCGCCGAGGAGTACACCGGCACGCCCAGCGCCTTGTAGGCAGCGGCGTAGACTTCGGCGGTCGGCAGACCACCCAGGTAGCTGAAGCGGTCACCGAGGCGGCGACGGATCGACACCATCAACTCGATATCGCCCAGGCCATCCTTGTAACCGATCAGGTTCGGGCAGCGCTCGGCCAGACGTTCCAGCAGCGGTGCGGTGAGGCGGCAAACGTTGCGGTTGTAGACGACCACGCCTATCTTCACCGATTTGCACACGGCTTCAACGTGCGCGGCAACACCGTCCTGGCTCGCTTCGGTCAGGTAGTGCGGCAGCAGCAACAGGCCTTTGGCACCCAGACGCTCGGCTTCCTGAGCGTATTCGATCGCCTGACGGGTCGAACCACCGACGCCGGCGAGGATTGGCACGCTGGTGGCGCAGGTGTCAACGGCAGTCTTGATGATTTCCGAGTATTCGCTGGCGGCCAGGGAGAAGAACTCACCGGTGCCGCCGGCAGCGAACAGAGCTGAAGCGCCATACGGAGCCAGCCATTCCAGGCGTTTGATGTAGCCCGCGCGGTTGAAATCGCCCTGCGCGTTGAAATCGGTCACCGGGAAAGACAGCAGGCCGGCAGAGAGGATGGACTTCAGTTCTTGTGGATTCATTATTCGAACACCCTGGTAGCAACGTTTTATTGTGAGTGGACCGTTCAGCCTTCGCCGAAGTTGTAGGTCATCGTACAACTTAAAAGATAACCGTCAACTGCATTTCATCGTTGGCAGCGCTTTTTTGTCCGACAAAATTGCTTTTTTACGCTTGCTGAAATCGCTGGAAGGCCCGTCCTTGAAGCCTTCGCTCGCGGAAATATCTGGTCTGGATTCGTTTAATTCCTGAGGGACCAGCGGCTCGTAAAGTACGTCGACTGCCACGAAGGATCGTGGCGGACCACTCAAAGGAAGCCTTTATGTCGATGCATTTTGCCGCCCCCACCCTCACCCACGCCGCCCCTGCGCAGGATGACTGCGTCACCGTTCAACTCTCGCAACTGCCGGACATCCTCACCGTGCAGGTGCCGGATTCCAGCGATTTCGCAGCGAACTGGAGCGTTTACGCGATCCTTGGCAGCGACGCCGAGGATCCTGAATGGGAAGGCGATGAGGTGGACACTGGCGCCTGGGACGACGCCGAGGATGAAATGGAAAAGCTGTTCGACATCGAGGTGCAACTGCCGAAAGAGGCGCTGCAACCGTATCTGAACCGCGAGGTGGAGCTGAGGTACAAATTTCGGGATGAGTCGAGTATGGAACCGTATTCGCAGGCGTTGAGGTTGCGGGTTGAGGCGTGAGGGATTGGGTGTTTGAGGAATGACCGTTGGTCGGGACTGGTATTTCTTACAGGTGCCAGGCTTTCGCGATCCATACGTTAATTAGCTTGAGCTGCCAACGGCTCGTTTCGACAACTAAAAGGATTTTGAACATGACAGATAAACGTTTCGCTATCCAGATGCTGCCAGCGCCTGTGCTGAAGGAAGCAATCAATGGCGTCCTGCACGTATCTAGCCTGGTGGACCCCGCTCACGGAATAGTACCTGCGTCTCAAGAAGCGGCCTTAGGGGACACAATTACACTGAACGTGTACGACTCTGACGGCGCCGAGCAGTGGTCACATTCCGTAGTACTGACTGAAAGCTCCGCTGGAGAGCCCGTTGAGTTTGCAATCCCGAAAGCGCTATTTGAAAAAATGCTCAATGCTGGCATGAATGCGCGCTTGCAGTACTCCAACGACAGAGCAGGCAACGTCCGGCAATCATTACCATTGGAAATCACGCTTAAAGGCTGATCCAACCTCAGCCCTGCGCCTGCGCCTCTTCATGGGCCTGGCGCAGCCTTTCGCGGCTGTTGGTCAGGTGCAGACGCATCGCCGCACGCGCGGCATCGGAGTCCTGACGGGCAATCGCGTCGTAGATTTCCTCGTGCTCGCGGCTCAGGCGGCTCATGTAATGCTGTTGATCATCGTGGGCCAGGCGCGCCGAGTTCAGCCGCGTACGCGGAATGATGCTGGTGCCCAGGTGGGTCATGATGTCGGTGAAGTAGCGGTTGCCAGTGGACAGGGCGATTTCCAGGTGGAAAGCGAAGTCCGAAGACACCGCATCGCTGGCATGCGAGGCGCTTTCGTTCAGGGCGTCGAGGGCGGCGCGCATGGTTGCCAGCTGCTCGGCACTGCGACGTTGCGCGGCGAGGCCGGCGGATTCGACTTCGAGGCTGATGCGCAATTCGAGAATCGCCAGGACGTCACGCAGAGTGACGACAGTGGCCGGGTCGATGCGGAAACCGCTCGGGCTTGGTGTGTCGAGAACGAAAGTGCCGATGCCATGGCGGGTTTCCACCTGACCGGCAGCCTGCAAACGGGAAATCGCCTCGCGCACCACGGTGCGGCTGACGCCATGGGCTTCCATGATCGCCGACTCGGTGGGCAACTTGTCGCCACGCTTGAGCAGGCCATCGCGGATCTGCTCGCTCAACACCGTCACCAGTTCCTGGGCGAGGCTGCGGCGCTTGCGGGGGAGGCGCGGGGTGTCGATCAGCTTTTCCATGATTTGTATCTTGTCTCGAAAGTTCGGCTTGCGGCCATCATAGCTCAAGCGAGTTGTACGATCACCGCCCAGATCACATACCCTTTGTAGGAGTGAGCCTGCTCGCGATAGCGTTCTATCAGCCACATCCATGTTGAATTTATCGACGCTATCGCGAGCAGGCTCACTCCTACAGGGGTTGTGTGGGCGTCAGGCAGTCACGGGTTGCTCCACCAGACGCCCGCTGTCGATCCGCACATGCCGTGGATGGAATCGTTTCAAACTGCTTCGATGGCCGACGCTGACAATGCTCAACCCCGGAATCTCATCGATCAACGCCTGATAAAGCGTCGCCTCGTCCTCTTCATCCATCGCCGAAGTGGCTTCGTCCATGTACAGCCATTGCGGTGCATAGAGAAGTGCGCGGGCGAAGGCCAGGCGTTGCTGCTCGCCCGGCGAGAGCATGCGCTGCCAGTGATTGGCCTCATCCAGACGTCCAACCAGGTGCGGCAGACGGCAGGTTTCCAGTACTTGTGCATAACGCTCTGGCGCGTAGGTGTCGCCCGGTTGTGGATAACTCAGTGCCTCACGCAATGTACCGATGGGCAGATAAGGTTTCTGTGGCAGGAACAGGTAGCGCGCCGCCGGCAAACGAATATTGCCGTGGCCCGCCGGCCACAAATGCCCCATCGCCCGCAGCAGAGTGGACTTGCCGCTGCCGGAACGGCCGCTGAGCATCACTCGCTCACCCGCCTCCACGGTCAAATCGGCGTTGGTCAGCAGGTGACGACCGTCGGCCAGATCCAGGCCGAGGCGGTGCACCTGCAATTCGCTGCCCTGATTCTGCACATCGATGGCGGGCACGCGCTCCTCGTTGTTGCTCATGGCATTGCGGAAACTCAGCAGACGATCGCAAGTGGCCCGCCACTCGGCCAGATCCTGGTAAGCGCTGATGAACCAACTGAAGTTCTCCTGCACATTGCCGAACGCCGAGTTGATTTGCATCAGCTCACCCAGCTCGATCTTGCCGCTGAAATACCGCGGCGCTGCAACGATGAACGGAAAAATGATTGCGATCTGGCCATAGCCCGAAGTGAAAAACGTCAGGCGCTTGGACACGCGCATGATGTCCCAGAAGTTATGCCAGACCAGTCCGAAGCGATTGCTCAAACGACGGTTTTCATTCGGCTCGCCGTTGTACAACGCGATGCTTTCAGCGTTTTCGCGTACCCGAACCATCGAAAAACGCAGGTCGGCTTCAAAGCGCTGCTGGTTGTTGTTCAAACCGATCAGACGTCTACCAATCAAGTGCGTCAGCCAACTGCCGACCGCCGCATAGACCAGTGCACACCAGAACATGTAGCCGGGAATCGTGAAACCGAACACCTCGATGCTCCCGGACACACCCCACAGGATGATCGAAAACGACACCAGACTGACGACCGTACGGATCAAGCCCAAGCCCAGCGCCAGCGTGTTCGCGGTGAATTTATTAAGGTCTTCGGAAATTCGCTGATCGGGGTTATCGGTGTAACCACCCTGCTCCAGCTGATAGTAATTCTTGTGTTCAAGCCAACGGGTGAAGTGCTTTTCGGTCAGCCATGCCCGCCAGCGAATGGTCAGCATCTGCGTCAGATATTGGCGATAAACCGCAGCGAGAATCGCCACAGCCGCAATACCGCAGAAGTACAGGATCAACTGCCAGAACGCCGCCTCGTCCTTTTTCTGCAGGGCGTTGTAGAAATCCTTGTACCAACTGTTCAGCCACACCGCGATCCATACGCTGAACAACGTCAGCGCGATCACGGCAATCAGCAATGTCCAGGCCTTGCCCTTCTCTTCGCTGCGCCAGTACGGCGTGGTCATCGCCCAGACCTTGCGAAAAAACTGCCCGCGCACAGCATCGTTGACCGCGGAATATTCAGCGTTCTGATTCATGGATAAGGCTCGATAGAAAAAACAACAGACACGCGCCGATCATAGATGATCGGCGCGATTTATCGCGAGGGCAGGCGATAGTCGTTCAGCGCAGGTTCAGCGACGCACCGGACGCTTCTGCAATTTGCGCTGCAGGGTGCGGCGGTGCATGCCCAGCGCTCGCGCCGTGGCGGAGATGTTGCCTTCGTGCTCGGTGAGCACGCGCTGGATGTGCTCCCATTGCAGACGGTCGACCGACATCGGGTTTTCCGGCACCAGACTGTCGAGGTCGGCGTGCTCGGACAGCAGCGCGGCCAGTACGTCGTCGGCATCGGCGGGTTTGCACAGATAGTTGCAGGCGCCGCGCTTGATCGCCTCGACCGCGGTGGCAATGCTCGAATAACCGGTGAGGATCACCACGCGCATTTCCGGGTCCAGCTCCAGCAGTTTGGGCAGCAGCACCAGGCCGGAGTCGCCGTCCATTTTCAGGTCCAGCGCGGCGTAATCAGGCAGATCGGCCTGGGCGATGGTCAGGCCTTCTTCAGCGGAACCGGCGGTGCTGACGCGAAAGCCGCGGCGGGCCATGGCACGGGCCATGACGCGGGTGAAGGTCGCGTCGTCGTCGACCAGCAGCAGATGCGGCAGTTCTTCGCCTTCGACTTGGATTTCGTCACTCATGTTGGTCTCCTCGGGCGCCGTGGGGCAGGCGCAGCTCGGTGAGCGTGCCGCCTTCCTCATGACTATAGAGTTTCACTGAGCCGCCGGCGCGTGTCACGCTGGCCTTGCTCAAAAACAGGCCCAGGCCGAAACCTTTGCCCTTGGTGGTAAAAAACGGTTTGCCGATCTGCTCGGCAATGGCCAGCGGCACACCGGCGCCGTGGTCGCGAATGCTGATGGTCAACGTTTCCGCATCCCAATCCAGCGTCACCTGGAGATTTTCCGGGCAGGCGTCAGCAGCGTTGTTCAGCAAATTAAGCAGCGCCTGAGTCAGATCCGGCGGCGGCGCCATGCGCGGCACCGTGCCCTGGCCGAGACGCTGGAAGCGATAACTGGCCTCCGGGCGCATCAGGTGCCAGCGGTTCAGCGCCTCGTCGAGCCAATCGGTGACGTCCTGCATTTCTACTGCCAGACGCCGGTTGGCCTCAGCGGCGCGGACCAGTTGCTGCAAGGTTTCCTTGCACAGCTTGACCTGATCCTGCAGCACTTTCAGATCGTCCTGCAGCAGTGCATCGGGGTGATCCTGCTGCATTTCCTTGAGCAACACGCTCATGGTCGCCAGCGGGGTGCCCAGCTCATGCGCCGCACCGGCAGCCTGGGTCGCAACGGCCAGCAACTGCTGATCGCGCAGACCTTCTTCGCGACGAATCGCACGCAACTCTTCCTGCCGGCGCAGCTCTTCAGCCATGCGCGCGGCGAAGAATGTGATAACCGCAGCGGCGAGGGCGAAGCTCAGCCACATGCCGTAGATCTGCAGATTCTCACGGGCGACCGGCAAGGTTTCCAGCGGGTAGAAACGCGTCAGCATCACCGTGTACAGCGCCAGTGCGATGCCGGACAGAATCACCGAATAACGCCACGGCAACGTCACCGCCGCGATGGTCAGCGGCACCAGATAATAGGAAACGAACGGGTTGGTCGAGCCGCCGGAGAAATACAGCAGCGCACTGTGAATCACCAGATCGCAGGCCAGTTGCAGCGCATATTCAAGCTCGGTCACCGGCCACGACGTACGCAGGCGCACAGCCGTGAACACGCAGAGCAGAATCGAACAGCCAAGGGTCATCGCCAGCTGCACCCACGGCAATGGCAACAATTGCAGCCAGTACGCCAGGCCCACGGACCCGGCCTGCGCGGCCAGCACCAGGGTGCGGATGAAAGTCAGCCGCCAGAGGTTCTGGCGAGTGGCGGAAGTCAGTTGTACGGGGGCGAGCATGAGCTCTCCTGATGAGCGCTCCAGGCGGATCGCACGGAGTATAACCAAGGCGCGGGGTTCAGAGGCGAAAGTGCGGCAAACGACCACATGGCGCTGCCCGTAAATTCAAACGAGGCGATTTTTTGTTGCGGCATATCACCTGTGGCGAGGGAGCTTGCTCCCGCTGGCCTGCGAAGCAGGCCCGAACCCGGCTACCATGATCTTTCTGAAACAGCGCTGCTGCTGATTTTACGACTGCTGCGCAGCCGAGCGGGAGCAAGCTCCCTCGCCACAAAGGCACTGCCGCCCCACCAGGCCGATCTGTATCGAAGTTGTAACTGGGCGAACCGGATCATAGAAGTTAGAGTCTGATGGTTCACGCAGGCCGAGACCCAACACCTGCGCCTCATTCAAGGAGCCTTCATGCACACATTTCGCCGCAGCGCCGCCCTCCTCGCCCTGACAGTCGGCAGCGTCGCCAGCCTTCCGGCGCTGGCCGCCGATGAGCTGCACTACAACCAGATTTCCCTGCGCGCCGAAGTCAGCCAGGAAGTCGCCCGCGACCAGATGATCGTGACGCTCTACACCGAAGAGCAGAACACCGACCCGGCCAAACTCGCCGCCGCCATCAGCACCACCATGAACAAGGCCACCGCCCAGGCCAAACAGGTCAAAGACATCACCCTGCGCACCGGCAGCCGCAACAGCTACCCGATCTACGACACCAAGGGCCAGAAAATCACCGGCTGGCGCGAACGCGCCGAACTGCGCCTGGAAAGCACCGACTTCGCCGCCCTGTCCAAACTCACCGGCGAACTGCTGACCGACCTGAAAATGGGCGGCATGGACTTCGCCATCGCCGACCCGACCCGCAAGGCCAGTGAAGACCAATTGCTCAAAGAAGCCGTCACCGCCTTCAAGAATCGCGCGCAACTGGCCACCGACGCTCTGGGCGGCAAGGGCTACAAAATCGTCAACCTGAACCTCAACAGCAACGGTTACCCACAACCGTACCTGCGCGCGCCGATGATGATGAAAGCCGCGGCCATGGATTCGGCACCGGTGACGCCGGAAGTTGAAGCGGGCACCAGCCAGGTCAGCATGACGGCTGATGGCGCGATTGAAGTGTTGATGCAGTGATTTGAGCTTGGCTCAATGAAGGACCGCCGATCGGTGAATGATCGGCGTTTTTTTTATGCCCGGGATTTGTGGTGAATGTTCCACCGCCTTCGCGAGCAGGCTCGCTCCCACAGGTTGAACGCATTTGGATGTGGGAGCGAGCCTGCTCGCGAAGAACGATGACGCGGTCTCAAGCGTGCGGATCCACCCGATCCAGCGCCCGATTCACCGCCAGCTCCGCCAGCATGATGATCTGCTGAATCGCCAGCGCCGTATTGCGCTGCGGACGGCCGAGCTGATCGGCGAAATCGCTGGCCAGCGTGTTGGCTGACGCGAGGGATTCACAGGCGTGGGCGAGCAGGCTTTCAGTATCGATGTCGGGCTGGATCAGAAACATCGTGCTGGGTGGATGGGGTTTGCTGGGTGCCGGGCAGAGATAGAAATCGAGGGCACGCTTGATGGCTTCGCGGTTTTTTGCGAGATCGTCGGCGCGCAGCGCGGCTTCGAGGGGGGTTGGGGTTTCTTCGGGTGGGTCGGGGACTGGCTTGGTCATACGCTTCACCTATGAGGTTGAGCCATCTCGATGCCGTTTCTCACACGGCGAAGAGGGGGCAGCTTTGTGCGGGGTGAGAAACCCGGTCATAGGCGCCCGGCCGGACATACGTCCGCCCGCACAGAGCCGCCATAACGCACTTTGCAGGCAGCAGACTTGCTGGCGGCAATTATGCGGATCTGGGCACTGAATGACTATGAATGTCGGGTTCTCACACCCGATCGCTGAACAACCAGCGACGCCCCAGACTAGAGAGCGGACGTCCGACGGACAACCTGAAAACCTTGTGGGAAGGTTCTGGTTATTTGGCAGCGGATTTAAACAGCCAAAAGCAAACCCTCACCCTAACCCTCTCCCAGAGGGAGAGGGGACTGACCGAGGTGTTTGGCAGACCTGCGCCGACGTGGAATACCGAGCTGAATGCAAATATGCAGAAGATCAAAAGCCCCTCACCCTAGCCCTCTCCCAGAGGGAGAGGGGACTGACCGAGGTGATTGCGAGAGCTACGCCGACGTGAGGTACCGAGTCGAATGCAGGTTTTGAACACCACCCAAATCGGCCCCCTCTCCCTCGGGAGAGGGCTGGGGTGAGGGGCAGCAACAACACAAATCAAAAGCCGGCCCCCCACGCTTTTCACCACTCAATAGGCCGAGTGTCAGCTCGCCTGCTCTTGATCTTGATCCACGGGCGACGTCGGAAGGCTGATCGGAGGGATTGATCCGGGGGTGGGAGCGCAGCGACCGTCTGGCGCAGCCAGACACAGCGGAAGGAGGTGCAGCGAAGCAAACCGGAGCCGCTGCGCCCGGATTGATCCCGGAGCGAAGGAACCCCGAACCCCAGCGAGTGGGACGAACGTAGGAGCTAGCGTTTTTTGCTTACTTTTTTTGGCGCTTGTAAAAAAGTAAGTCGCCGTCAGGCGAAACCGCCAGCCGCAGCACCCGAAGCAACGGATATGCACTCAAAACACAGCCACATATACCGAGATAGACACTCCCACGAGAAAAACGATATTTCCGGACGCCCCCGAATCCCCGCTAATCTCAATCCACCACCACCGCCAATTCCCCGGGGACTCCATGCCAAGATCCACCCTCAAACCGCTCTTGATCTCCCTGGCCCTTGCCGCCACCGCACCGATCGCCAACGCCGCCACAACCCTCGTCTACTGCTCCGAAGCCAGCCCCGCCGGCTTCGACCCGAGCCAATACACCAGTGGCACCGACTTCGACGCCTCCGCCGAAACCGTCTTCAACCGCCTCACCCAATTTCAGCGCGGCGGCACCGACATCGAACCCGGCCTGGCGACCAAATGGGACGTCTCCAGCGACGGCCTGCACTACACCTTCCATCTGCGCGGAGGGGTGAAATTCCACACCACCGACTACTTCACCCCGACCCGCGACTTCAACGCCGACGACGTCCTGTTCACCTTCCAGCGCCTGCTCGATCCGGACAACGCTTTCCGCAAGGCCTACCCCGCCGAATCCCCCTACTTTACCGACATGGGCCTGAACACCACGATCCAATCGGTGGAAAAACTCGACGACAACACCGTGCGCTTCAACCTCAACAACGTTGATGCAGCCTTCGTACAGAACCTCGCCATGAGCTTCGCCTCGGTACAATCGGCCGAATACGCCGCACAACTGTTGAAGGACGGCAAAGCCGCCGACCTCAACCAGAAACCGGTCGGCACCGGTCCGTTCGTGTTCAAGCGCTATCAGAAGGATTCACAGATCCGCTACGCCGCGAACAAGGCCTACTGGAAACCCGAAGACGTGAAAATCGACAACCTGATTTTCTCGATCACACCCGATGCCGCCGTGCGCCTGCAGAAGCTCAGGGCCGGTGAATGCCAGGTCAGCGGTTACCCGCGCCCGGCCGATATCGAGGTGATGGGAAAAGACCCGAACCTGCGCGTGCTCAAACAGGCCGGCTTCAACCTTGGCTTCCTCGCCTACAACACCACCCACCCGCCGCTTGATCAGCTCAAGGTCCGTCAGGCGCTGGACATGGCGATCGACAAACCGGCGATCATCAAGGCGGTTTACCAGGGCGCCGGCCAGCTGGCGCAGAACGCTTTGCCACCCGCGCAATGGTCGTTCGATCCGAACATAAAAGACGCGCCTTACGACCCGGTAAAAGCCAAGGCGCTACTCAAGGAAGCCGGGGTTGCACCCGGTACAACCATCAACCTGTGGGCGATGACAGTGCAGCGCGCCTCGAACCCGAATGCGCGGATGTCGGCGCAGATGATCCAACAGGACTGGGACAGGATCGGCATCAAGGCCAACATCGTCAGCTATGAATGGGGCGAGTACATCAAGCGCGCCAAGAATGGCGAACATGACGCCATGATCTACGGCTGGACCGGCGACAACGGCGACCCGGACAATTGGCTCGGCGTGCTTTACAGCTGCGCGGCCGTCAAAGGCAGCAACTATGCGAAATGGTGCGATCCCGCCTACGACAAACTGGTGCAGCAGGCCAAAGTGGCCACGGATAAAGCGCAACGGGTAAAACTGTATCAACAGGCGCAACTGATCCTTAAACAGCAAGTGCCGATCACGCCGATCGCCAACTCCACGGTCTTCCAGCCGTTGCGCAAAGAGGTCACTGACTTCCGTATCAGTCCTTTCGGTCTAACCCCTTTTTATGGCGTGGGTATAAATAAGTAACACCCAGCCCCAAGGCGGCGCGCAGAAGATGACTGCTGCACCGTTTTGGGGCTCGGTTTGCACCTCAAAAACCACCCGCAAACGGTCAAATGCGTCAAAAGTTACACGGATGCGACATTAAGGTACGTACGTGCCACCGTTTAACGCCGCCGACCGCTCTGGATCTTGCATTGGGTATGGGCCCTGCATAAGTATCCGCAGGCACGACTCACGAGGTCGTACCTCACTACTAAAAAATGACAACAAATCATGAGGCCAACATGCTTAAACACGCGGTCATTCCGTTTCTAGTCGGCGCAGGCTTGTTAGCCTCCGCACCTTTCGCCACCGCTGCGACTAACCTGGTGTTCTGCTCCGAAGGGAGCCCGGCCGGTTTTGATCCAGGCCAGTACACCACCGGAACCGACTTCGACGCCTCAGCCGAAACCATGTTCAACCGCCTGACCCAGTTCGAGCGCGGCGGCACCGCCGTGATTCCTGGTCTGGCGACCAAGTGGGACATTTCCGACGATGGCCTGACTTACACCTTCCACCTGCGCGAAGGCGTCAAGTTCCACACCACCCCGTATTTCAAGCCGACCCGTGAATTCAACGCCGACGACGTGCTGTTTACGTTCAACCGCATGATCAACAAGGACGACCCGTTCCGTAAGGCGTACCCGACCGAATTCCCGTACTTCACCGACATGGGGATGGACACCAACATCACCAAGATCGACAAAGTCGACGACCACACCGTCAAGTTCACGCTGAAAGAAGTCGACGCCGCGTTCATCCAGAACCTGGCCATGAGCTTCGCTTCGGTACAGTCCGCCGAATATGCCGCCCAGTTGCTCAAGGATGGCAAAGCCGCCGACATCAACCAGAAGCCGATCGGCACTGGCCCGTTCGTGTTCAAGAGCTACCAGAAAGACTCGAACATCCGTTACACCGGCAACAAGGATTACTGGAAGCCTGAAGACGTGAAGATCGACAACCTGATCTTCGCCATCACCACCGACCCGTCGGTGCGTATCCAGAAGCTGAAAAAGAACGAGTGCCAGGTCACCCTGTTCCCGCGTCCGGCCGATCTGAAAGCGCTGAAAGAAGACAAGTCGCTGAAGATGCCGGATCAGGCCGGCTTCAACCTGGGCTACATCGCCTACAACGTGATGGACAAGGTCAAGGGCAGCAACGAGGCCAACCCGCTGGCTGACCTGCGCGTGCGCCAGGCGCTGGACATGGCCGTGAACAAGCCGCAGATCATCGATTCGGTTTACCAGGGCGCTGGCCAGCTGGCCGTCAACGCCATGCCGCCGACCCAGTGGTCCTACGACACCACCATCAAAGACACCAAGTACGATCCTGAGAAAGCCAAGCAGCTGCTCAAGGAAGCCGGCGTCAAGGAAGGTACCGAAATCGTTCTGTGGGCGATGCCGGTGCAGCGTCCGTACAACCCGAACGCCAAACTGATGGCTGAGATGCTCCAGTCCGACTGGGCCAAGATCGGCTTGAAAGTGAAGATCACCAGCTACGAATGGGGCGAGTACATCAAGCGTTCCAAAGGTGGCGAGAACCAGGCCATGATCATTGGCTGGAGCGGTGACAATGGTGATCCGGACAACTGGCTCAACGTGCTGTTTGGCTGCGACTCGCTGAGCGGCAACAACTTCTCCAAGTGGTGCGACAAGAAGTTCGACGGCCTGGTGAAAGAAGCCAAACGTACCACCGACCAGGGCAAGCGCACCGAGCTGTACAAACAGGCGCAACACGTCCTCAAAGATGCAGTTCCAATGACACCTATCGCTCACTCGACGGTGTATCAACCCATGCGCGCCAACGTGCAGGATTTCAAGATCAGCCCATTTGGCCTGAATTCCTTCTACGGCGTCAGCGTCAGCAAGTAAGACATTGCAGCGGCGGCGTTTCTGACGTCGCCGTTGCTTTATCTACCGGGAAAAAAGGAAAAGGCCTACACCCAAATCCGCCGCAGATGATTGCTTCGGTATAGGCGCGTCGACTTTTCCTACGAGCATTAAGGCAATTACGTATTTACTGCCAGCAGCACGGTGCCTACCGTCGCGTACTGACCAGTGTCTGCGTGGGCCACCGGTTTTGCCGTACGTATTGGATTGAGCTCAATGCGGCCAAAAAGTCCCGGGATCGGGCCGAGGCGCATTGCACAACACTAAAAAAGAGGGAGCGTCATGCGCCATACCTTGGTTTTTTCCGCACTGTTGGGCGCCGGCCTGTTGGCCGCCACGTCTGCAAGCTACGCCGCCAGCGACAGCCTGGTGTTTTGCTCGGAAGGCAGTCCGGCGGGTTTCGATACCGCGCAATACACGACGGCCACCGACAACGACGCCGCCGAGCCGCTGTACAACCGTCTGGTCGAGTTCGAAAAGGGCGCGACCAACGTCGTACCGGGTCTGGCGACCCAATGGGACATTTCCGAAGATGGCCTGAAATACACCTTTCACCTGCGTGAAGGCGTGAAATTTCATACAACCCCTTACTTCAAGCCGAGCCGCGATTTCAACGCCGACGACGTGTTGTTCACGTTCAATCGCATGCTCGACGCGCAACAGCCGTTCCGTAAGGCCTACCCCACCGAGTTTCCGTACTTCAACGGGATGAGCCTGAACAAGAACATCGCCAAGGTCGAAAAGACCGGGCCGCTGACCGTGGAGTTCACGCTCAACAGCGTCGACGCCGCGTTCATCCAGAACATCGCCATGAGTTTCGCCTCGATTCTGTCCGCCGAATACGCCGACAAGTTGCTGGCCGACGGCAAGCCGAGCGACATCAACCAGAAGCCGATCGGCACCGGGCCGTTCGTGTTCAAGAGCTACCAGAAAGACTCGAACATCCGCTACACCGGCAACCCGCAGTACTGGGATCCGAGCCGGGTCAAACTGAAGAACCTGATTTTCGCGATCAACACCGACGCCTCGGTACGCGTGCAGAAACTCAAGGCCAACGAGTGCCAGATCACCCTGCACCCGCGCCCTGCCGACGTTGAAGCGCTGAAAACCGATCCGAAGCTGCAACTGATTACCAAGCCTGGCTTCAACCTCGGCTACATCGCTTACAACGTGCGCCACAAGCCTTTCGATCAATTGGAAGTACGTCAGGCGCTGGACATGGCGGTGAATAAACAGGGGATTCTCAACGCTGTTTATCAGGGCGCCGGCCAACTGGCCGTCAACGCCATGCCGCCTACCCAGTGGTCCTACGACGACACCATCAAAGACGCTGCCTACAACCCGGAAAAAGCCAAAGAGCTGCTCAAGGCTGCCGGTGTGAAAGAAGGCACCGAGATCACCCTGTGGGCGATGCCGGTGCAGCGCCCGTACAACCCGAACGCCAAACTGATGGCCGAAATGCTCCAGTCCGACTGGGCCAAGATCGGTCTGAAAGTGAAGATCGTCAGCTACGAATGGGGCGAGTACATCAAGCGCACCAAGAATGGTGAGCATGACATCAGCCTGATCGGCTGGACCGGTGACAATGGGGATCCGGACAACTGGCTGGGCACGCTGTACAGCTGCGACGCGATCGGTGGCAACAACTACTCCATGTGGTGCGATCCGGCGTACGACAAGCTGATCAAACAGGCCAAAGTCGTCACCGATCGTGACCAGCGCACCGAGCTTTATAAACAGGCCCAGCAATTGCTTAAACAGCAAGTGCCGATCACGCCTGTCGCCCACTCGACGGTCAACCAGCCGTTAAGCACCAGGGTCGAAGGGTTCAAAGTCAGCCCGTTCGGCCGCAATGTGTTCTCGGGTGTCAGTATCGATTAAACCCACCGATTAGCCGCAATGCTGAGGGGAGCCGTCTACTCCCCTCACGCAAGCGCTTTGCCGAAATTCGCCAATCCGGCCTTTTGCAAACGTTTGCGATGTGTGAACGAGTTCTAAACCAATAACCGGCATACCAAAAAAAGCCGGGATAAAAAGAAAGTAAAGGAGCTTCACCCATGAAACTGAGCAGCACCGCGATACTGGCCTTGGCCATCAGCAGCATCACCGCCACGGCTTATGCGGAAACCCAGAGCCAGGCGTTTACCCCGGTTACCGTCAACGAGAAGAGCGCCCAGGCCGAAGCCACCGGCTTCCTCGAAGGGCAATCGATCAGCGGTTCGACCCGTAACTGGTACGCCAACGAACAACTCAAGCGTGGCGGCAAGTTCGCTTACCGCAAGAACGGCCAGTCGACCGAAACCGATCGCCGGATCAACTGGGTGCAAGGCACGATCATCAAGTACAACTCGGGCTTCACCGAAGGTACTGTCGGCTTCAGCACCGAAGTGGCTGCATACAACGCAATCGCCCTTGAGCGCGACCGCGAGAACCTCGCCGCGAACAACGGCGGCGCGCCGGGCACCCGCCCAGGCGCGGGCAACAACCGTACCCTGACCCGTGAAGGCGGTGACGCGGTAGGCCAGTGGAGCAAGCTGGGCCTAGCCAACGTCAAGGCGCGCATCTCCAACACCACCCTGACCGCCGGCCGCATGAACTTCAGCAGCCCGCAAGTCGATGTGATCGGTAACCGTCCGCTGCCATCGAGCTTCGAAGGTATCGCGATCCACAGCGAAGAGCTGAACAACCTGGCGTTCGACGTCGCCACCTTCGACCGCGTTTCGCCACGTACCGAAGAAAGCCTGAGCAAATTCCGCTCGGAATACGGTGACATCAACGCCGAAGCCGATCACGTCAACACCGCCGGTATCTCTTACCAGCCGTTCGCCAGCCTGACCACCAGCCTGTGGGGCACCCAGGCCGAAGACCTGTGGAACCAATACTACTTCGGCGCCACCCACGTGCTGGGCGATAGCTCGGTGCTGAGCCTGACCACCGGCCTGAACTACTACAAGACCGTCGACGAAGGCAAAAAACTGCTGGGGGACATCGATAACGACACCTACTCGCTGTCGTTCGGCCTGACGCATCAGGCGCACACCGTGACCTTCTCCTATCAGGAAGTGAACGGTAACGAGTACTTCGACTACCTGCACGAAACCAACGGTATCTACCTGGCCAACTCCCTGCTCTCGGACTTCAACGGCCCGAACGAGAAATCCTTCCAGGTTTCCTACGGCATCAACATGGCCGAATACGGCGTGCCGGGCCTGAAATTCAACATCTACCAGGCACGCGGCTGGGGCATCGACGGCACTCACTACAAGGGTGGCGGCTACGATGGCGTGCAGGCGATGGACGGCGAACACCACTATGAATACGGCGTCGGTGCAGCCTATGCAGTACAAAGCGGCCCGCTCAAAGCCACGACGATTCGCGGCACCTACACCGCGCACCGTGCCAGCGAAAACCAGGCTGACGGCAGCATCAACGAGTTCCGTCTCGTGACCACCATCCCGTTCAACATTCTGTAAAAACGCAACCGGCGGCTGACTCATGATGAGTCGGCCGTTCGGTTTTCTGTCTTCAACCGATTGCAGAGGGTTATCGATGAAAATGCTTCCCCTACGTGCGGCCATCGCGGCTGCGTTGCTGAGCGTCGCTGTCGGCGCCTCGGCCAAACCCTTGGTGGTCTGCACCGAAGCCAGCCCGGAAGGCTTCGATATGGTCCAGTACACAACTGCAGTCACGGCGGACGCTGTGGCCGAAACCATCTTCAACCGGCTCGCCGATTTCAAGCCCGGCACCACTGAAGTGATCCCGGCACTTGCCGAGTCCTGGGACATCAGTGAAGACGGCCTGAGCTACACGTTCCACCTGCGCAAAGGCGTCAAGTTTCACACCACCGAATATTTCAAGCCGACCCGTGACATGAATGCCGACGACGTGGTCTGGAGCTTCCAGCGCCAGCTGGACCCGAATCACCCGTGGCACAAACTGTCGAGCGTGGGCTTCCCGTACTTTGAGAGCATGGGCTTCAAGGAACTGCTGAAAAGCGTCGAGAAAATCGACGACAACACGGTCAAGTTCACCCTGACCCGCCGCGAAGCGCCGTTCCTCGCCGACCTCGCCATGGCGTTCTCATCGATCTACCCGGCCGAATACGCCGACCAGTTGCTCAAGGCCAACAAGGCCGGCGACCTCAACAACAAGCCGATCGGCACCGGCCCGTTCATCTTCCAGCGCTACGCCAAGGATGCCCAGGTACGCTTCAAGGCCAACCCGGATTATTTCCGTGGCAAGCCACCGGCCGACGCGTTGATCCTGGCGATCGCCACCGACAACAACGTGCGTCTGCAGAAGCTCAAGGCCAACGAATGTCAGGTCGCCCTGTATCCGAAACCGGATGACATCCCGAGCATCAAGAAAGACAGCAACCTGAAAGTCGACGAGCTCGACGCGATGACCGTTTCGTACGTCGCGATGAACACTCAGCACAAGTACATGAGCGATGTGCGTGTGCGCAAAGCCATCGACATCGCGTTCGACAAGGAAGCCTACGTCAACGCGCTGTTCGGCAAGGGCAACGCGTCGGTGGCGGTCAACCCGTACCCGCCGACCCTGCTCGGCTACAACCATGACCTGAAGAACCCGCCACGCGACCTCGATGCAGCGCGCAAGCTGCTCAAGGAAGCCGGGGTTCCGGAAGGCACCACGTTTACCCTGTTCACCCGTAACGGCGGCGGTCCGACCAACCCCAATCCGATGCTCGGCGCACAAATGATGCAGGCTGACCTGGCGAAAGTCGGGATCAAGATCGACATCCGCGTCATGGAATGGGGCGAGATGCTCAAGCGCGCCAAGGCCGGCGAGCATGACATGGTCTCGGCCGGATGGGCGGGCGACAACGGCGACCCGGATAACTTCCTGACGCCTATGCTCAGTTGCGAGGCCGCCAAGAACGGCGAAAACTACGCACGCTGGTGCAACGAAAAATTCCAGGCACTGCTGGATGAAGCACGGGCTAAAGTAGATCCGGCCGAACGCGCCGCGCTCTACGAACAGGCTCAAGTGCTGTTTAATCAGGACCAGCCATGGATCAGCATGGCCCATACTCGGATGTTCACTGCAATGCGCAAAAATGTAGAGGGCTACCACATCAGCCCTCTCACCACTAATAACTTCGCCACCACCCAGGTGAAGTAGATAAGAAACGCCCGGCGTCCCTGACCTGAGGGACGCCGGACACGCCTAACCGGCTGATGAGGTACCACACAAGATGTTTAGTTTTATTGCCCGCCGACTGGGGTTGTTGATCCCCACGTTTTTCGGCATCACCTTGCTGACTTTCGCGTTGATTCGCATGATTCCGGGCGACCCCGTGGAAGTGATGATGGGCGAACGTCGGGTCGACCCCGAAATGCACGCTCAGGCAATGGAACGCCTGGGGCTGAACAAGCCGCTGTATGCCCAGTATCTGGACTACATCGGCAAACTGGCCCAGGGCGATCTCGGTGAGTCGTTGCGTACCCGTGAAAGTGTGTGGACCGAGTTCACCTCTCTTTTCCCGGCGACCCTGGAACTGTCCATGGCCGCCCTGCTGTTCGCTGGCATCCTCGGGCTCTTGGCCGGGGTGATCGCGGCACTCAAACGAGGATCGCTGTTCGACCACGGGGTGATGGGCATCTCCCTCGCGGGCTACTCGATGCCGATCTTCTGGTGGGGCCTGATCCTCATCATGTTCTTCTCGGTGAGCCTGGGCTGGACCCCGGTTTCGGGGCGCATCGACCTGCTGTATGACATCGAGCCGAAAACCGGCTTCATGCTGATCGACACGCTGCTGGCCGATGACGTCGGCGCGTTCTTCGACGCCCTGCATCACCTGATCCTGCCAGCCATCGTACTCGGCACCATTCCGCTGGCGGTAATCGCGCGGATGACCCGTTCGTCGATGCTCGAAGTGCTGCGCGAAGACTACATCCGCACCGCCAAGGCCAAAGGCCTGTCGCCGTCGCGCGTGGTGTTCGTGCATGGTCTGCGCAACGCTCTGATTCCGGTGCTGACCGTGGTCGGCCTGCAAGTCGGCACGTTGCTGGCCGGTGCGGTCCTGACCGAAACCATTTTCTCCTGGCCCGGCATCGGCAAATGGCTGATCGAAGCCATCGGCGCCCGGGACTATCCGGTGGTGCAAAACGGCATCCTGTTAATCGCCTGCCTGGTGATTCTGGTCAACTTCGTGGTGGATATCCTCTACGGCTTTGCCAACCCACGCATCCGTCATCAGCGCTGAGGTCCATACCATGAGCACTCCAACATCCTCAGTAGCCACCGCCACGTCCGCCGTGGATCAAAGCCTGCTGTACCCATCGCCGTACAAAGAATTCTGGCAAGCGTTCTCGAAAAACAAGGGCGCGGTTGCCGGCCTGCTGTTCATGCTGCTGATCATCTTCTGCGCGATTTTCGCGCCGTGGGTCGCGCCGCATAACCCGAGCGAGCAATACCGTGACTTCCTGCTGACGCCGCCGGCGTGGCTCGAAGGCGGGCAGATGCAGTTCCTGCTCGGCACCGACGAACTTGGCCGTGACCTGCTGTCGCGTCTGATCCAGGGCTCGCGCCTGTCGCTGCTGATCGGTTTGTCGTCGGTGGTGATGTCGCTGATTCCGGGGATCCTGCTGGGTCTGTTCGCCGGTTTCTTCCCGAAAGTGCTCGGCCCGACCATCATGCGTCTGATGGACATCATGCTGGCCCTGCCGTCGCTGCTGCTGGCTGTGGCGATCGTCGCCATCCTCGGCCCTGGCCTGATCAACACCGTGATCGCGATTGCCGTGGTTTCCCTGCCGTCCTACGTGCGTCTGACCCGTGCTGCCGTGATGGGCGAATTGAACCGCGACTACGTCACCGCCGCGCGTCTGGCCGGTGCCGGTCTGCCGCGTCTGATGTTCATCACCGTGCTGCCCAACTGCATGGCGCCGCTGATCGTGCAGGCGACCCTGAGCTTCTCCTCGGCAATTCTCGATGCCGCCGCACTGGGCTTCCTCGGTCTCGGCGTACAACCGCCAACCCCTGAGTGGGGCACCATGCTGGCCTCGGCCCGCGACTACATCGAACGCGCCTGGTGGGTGGTAAGTCTGCCTGGTCTGACCATTTTGCTCAGCGTGCTGGCAATCAACTTGATGGGCGACGGCCTGCGCGATGCGCTGGACCCGAAACTCAAGAACGCCGCCTGAGGAGATTCAAATGTCACTGCTAGAAATCAAGAATCTCAACGTCCGCTTCGGCGACAAGACCGCTACGCCGGTGGTCGACGGCCTCGACCTGAAAGTCGACAAAGGCGAAGTACTGGCCATCGTTGGCGAGTCGGGTTCGGGTAAATCCGTGACCATGATGGCGCTGATGGGTCTGATCGAGCATCCCGGCATCGTCACCGCCGACTCACTCAGCTTCGACGGCAAGGACATGCTCAAACTGAGCAATCGTCAGCGTCGGCAGATCGTTGGCAAAGACCTGTCGATGGTTTTCCAGGACCCGATGACCGCGCTGAACCCGAGCTACACCGTCGGTTTCCAGATCGAAGAAGTGCTGCGCCTGCACCTGAAAATGTCCGGCAAGCAAGCGCGCAAGCGTGCCATCGAACTGCTGGAAAAAGTTGAAATCCCGGGCGCGGCCAGCCGTATGGACGCCTACCCGCATCAACTGTCTGGCGGTATGAGCCAGCGTGTTGCGATCGCCATGGCGATCGCCGGCGAGCCGAAACTGCTGATCGCCGACGAACCGACCACGGCCCTCGACGTGACGATTCAGGCGCAGATCATGGATCTGCTGCTGGCGTTGCAGAAGGAGCAGAACATGGGCCTGGTGCTGATCACCCACGACCTCGCCGTCGTTGCCGAAACCGCTCAGCGTGTCTGCGTGATGTACGCCGGCCAGGCCGTTGAAGTCGGCCAGGTGCCGCAACTGTTCGACATTCCGGCGCACCCGTACAGCGAAGCATTGCTCAAGGCAATTCCCGAGCACAGCCTCGGCGCCTCGCGTCTGTCGACCCTGCCGGGCATCGTCCCGGGCCGCTACGACCGTCCGCAGGGTTGCCTGCTGTCGCCGCGCTGCCCGTACGTGCAGGACAACTGCCGCACCCAGCGTCCGGGCCTCGATCCGAAAGCCAACAGCCTCGCCCGCTGCTTCTACCCGCTGAACCAGGAGGTGGCGTAATGGCCGTCGTACTTACCGCCCGCGACCTGACCCGTCACTATGAAGTCTCCCGTGGCCTGTTCAAAGGCCACGCCACCGTACGCGCGCTCAACGGCGTGTCGTTCGAACTGGAAGCCGGCAAGACCCTCGCCGTGGTGGGTGAATCGGGATGCGGCAAATCCACCCTCGCCCGCGCCCTGACGCTGATTGAAGAGCCATCGTCGGGCTCGCTGCAGATCGCCGGCCAGGAAGTCGCCGGCGCCGACAAGGCCGAGCGCAAGCAACTGCGCAAAGACGTGCAGATGGTGTTCCAGAGCCCGTATGCGTCGTTGAACCCACGGCAGAAAATCGGTGATCAACTGGCCGAACCGCTGCTGATCAACACCAAACTGTCGGCCGCTGAGCGTCGCGAGAAAGTCCAGGCGATGATGAAGCAGGTCGGCTTGCGTCCCGAGCATTACCAGCGCTATCCGCACATGTTCTCCGGTGGTCAGCGTCAGCGTATCGCCCTCGCCCGGGCCATGATGCTGCAGCCGAAAGTGCTGGTGGCGGACGAACCGACTTCGGCGCTGGACGTGTCGATTCAGGCCCAGGTGCTCAACTTGTTCATGGACCTGCAGCAGGAGTTCAACACCGCCTACGTTTTCATCTCGCACAACCTCGCGGTGGTGCAGCACGTGGCCGATGATGTGATGGTGATGTATCTGGGTCGCCCGGTTGAACTGGGTCCGAAGAACGATATCTACGAGCGCCCGCTGCACCCGTACACCCAGGCGCTGCTGTCGGCGACCCCGACCATTCACCCGGATCCGCACAAGCCGAAAATCAAGATCGTCGGCGAACTGCCCAACCCGCTGAACCCGCCACCGGGCTGCGCGTTCCACAAGCGCTGCCCGTACGCGACCGAGCGTTGCAGCACGGAAGAACCGCTGTTGCGTGAACTGGATAACCGGCAGGTGGCTTGCCACTACGCCGAACAGTTCCTCGACGGCGCGGCGTAAGCCACAGCAAAACCTGTAGGAGCTGACGAGTGCAACGAGGCTGCGATCTTTTGATTTTCAGAATCAAGATCAAAAGATCGCAGCGTTCCGCAGCTCCTACAGGGGATTTGCGTCGAACCAGAGTTAACCAAACCCCTTCCACCTCGATTGCGCATCAATCGAGGCAGAAGGGGTTTTTCTTTGCCGGGTGATTCATGTCTGGCTATCGCCTTCGTCATCCGGGTCATCGGTGTCCGGCTCGTCCGTGGTCGAGTCGTCATCATCGGCGCTGCCGCCCTGATTCATATCCCCCGGCTCCGCCTCGGACTTGGCGAGCATCAGCCCGCTATGCCCGACCTGGCCGTTGAACGCCTGTGAATCGTGATCCTCGCACTCGGCCCAGGCCGTTGCAGTGCCGAGGGACAGCATCACCATCACTTTCAACAACATCAAAATCCGTAGCAATCTGCTTTTCATGGCCGACTCCATCCTGTTGCGCTAAGACATGCTTGCCGGGCTGGCTTCGTGTGAAATCTAGTCGCGATCCGCCCGGCTCACCACTTAGGACGCGGCGACGCGGAAAGAAATGCCCTAGAGTCACAGATTGCTTTCGAATAACAGTAATAACCGATGCAGCTAAGCGGCTCGCGTGGCCTGCCAAGTCAGGGGAATGGAGAACAGCACCAGCAGCGCACTCATCAGCCACACGCTGTGCCCGCCAAACTGGCCGTAGAGCTGACCGCTGAGCACCGGCGACAATAGCGCGCTGGCACTCCAGCTCATAAAGAACAAGCCGAAGTACTGACCGCTTTTGCCGCTCTGCGCAAACTGCATCGCCAGTACATTCAACGGCGGCATGAACAAGGCCTCGCCCAAGGTCCATATCAGTGTCGACAGACAGACAAAAGCCAACCCGGAACCGAACGGCAACATGCCCAGCCCACAGGCCAACAGCACGCTGCCGACAAGCATCTGCCAACGTGAGCCCCAGCGTTCGACCGAGTGCGACAGCGGGATCTGCAGCGCGATCACCAACAGCGCATTGAGCCCGAACTGCCAACCGATCGCCTCTGTGCTCAGGTGGTAGTAGTCACGCAGATAATTGCCCAGCGTGCTGTAGACCGTGTCGAACGCAATACCGAGCACGGCCGTCGCCGCCAGCAGCCAGAGGAACGGCTTGTCGCGAAGCGGCACGTTCGAGCCATCGGCGGATTCGTCTTCAAGCACCAGCACCGGCCGCCGCCACGTCGTGCGCACGAACCACAGCAGCGCCAGCATGGTCATCGCCGCACTGCCGAAAAAAACCCAACGAAAATCCGCCCGCGCCACCACCCCCCCCCCCACCCCCGCAGCCGCCATGCCCAGATTGCGCGCCACCCGACTCAATGCTTGCGCCCGCGAGCGCTGCGCAACTTCGCAATATTCCATGATCAGCCGCTGGTGCAACGTGCGAATCGCCCCGTCGATGACTCCGCTGAGCAGCAACAAACCGGCCAGCCACGGCACCTGCGTCACCAGCCCCAACAGCACCAGCACCCACACCGAAACGAAAAACAGCGCCGCCGTCAGCCGCGCCGTGCGCACGTGATCACTGAGCCAACCGCCAAGCATCGAACCAACCAACAACCCCGCGCCATACGCCGAGAGCAACCAGCCGACGGTTTCAATCGCCAACCCCAGTTCCTGACGCAGGTACAACGCCATGAACAGCTTGACCATGGCGCTGAGGCGATTGATGAACAAAAGCGCTGCGAGGACCCAGGCCATGGGGGCGAAATAGCCGTTGGGGTGCAACAGATGAGTCAGTCCTTTGAGCATGTAACGTCCGCTGTGGGCGAGGGTTCGCTGAACAGTAGACGGGTTGGATTGGAATGTCGTGGGGGTGGGGTCAGGCAAAGTAAAAGCAGAGTAGGGCTACGACGCTGAAGGAAAATGCCTTACAGAGAAATCACCTGACCTGGATGCAACTCCGTTTTTCACGCGGCGCTGAAGATCAAAAGCCCCTCACCCTAGCCCTCTCCCGGAGGGAGAGGGGACTGACCGAGGCGTATGGGCGAGGTACGCCGACGTGCGATACCGCGTCGAACACAGCTTTTGAAAAATCCAAAAATCGGCTCCCTCTCCCTCGGGAGAGGGCTGGGGTGAGGGGCAGCAACAATGCAAATCAAAAGCCGAACACCCACGCTTTTCTCCACTCAATAGGCCGAGTGTCAGCTCGCCTGCTCTTGATCTTGATCCGCCGGCGACGTCGGAACGCTGAGCGGAGGGATTGATCCGGGCGTGGGAGTGCTGAGACAGTCTGGCGCAGCTAAACGCAGCGAGAACAAGTTTAATCAAGCAAACAGCAGAAAACCGGCGGATTGAAAAAAACTGCGAGCGGGTCCAGGCGTATTCATTGTTAACGGTAAATACCCAACGTTGATGCACTCATATAAACCTGCGGCTGACCACATTAAGCCGCAGGCATAAAACCGAGGAAATTCTTTCATTGATTAGTTCTTACGACGAAAATCTCGCTCGAATGATTTGTTCTCGGGCCCGTCGAACCTGAATTTCATCGATGCTGTTATTTTGCTTTGCCGGTCAGAATTCGCGGCCTTTGCAATAAATTCAAAGTCCATTTGAACTACACGCTCTTCCAAATTGATCAAGCCTTTATAATTGCCCGACGCCGCTTCCCATGTCTCCAAAGGATCATGAGGATTGAAAAACGCGTGGAATTTTCGATCTGTACCAAAAGCCCCCTCGACACTTTGGCTTTGTTCAATATCGGCGAACTCAAAAAAAACAGAATCATCATTTCGAATGACTCCTCCCACCTGGCCTCGACCATTAGGGTCGATTACAAACCAGCCCGCGCCCACTACTGGATTGTATACAACTCCATCGATCGAGAATTCCATCTGACCAATTGGTTTAAGATGCGGAGGAAGTTCATTAATGGTAGACGTAGTGACATTCATGGTGTTTCTCCGAGTAGTTTCAGGGGCTATACCCCTTGATGCTTATAATCGCTATACCGTATTGGAGCCACTGTAAGACCTGACAGTTGACATCTCATTTGAAACATGCAAAAAGGCACTAGGTTGAATGTCCATTTGGCTGCTTTATTTTTTGTTTCCATGCCAACTTCAAGGCGACAGTTCCTCTTTGATACACCGATGAATAGCCGCTCTCTGAGGTAGCGGGACAAGCCGCCAAAAACAGCAGGCAACAAAAAGCCCCCAAGGCATTCACCTAGGGGGCTTTCGATCAAGCCAGCTTAGCGCTTAATGATGCTCACGCGTCGCGCGGAATTTCACATCCGGCCAGCGCTCTTCCATCAACGCCAGATTCACCCGCGTCGGCGCCAGATAGGTCAGATGACCACCGCCATCCAGCGCGAGGTTCTCCACCGCCTTGTTGGAAAATTCCTCAAGCTTCTTCTTGTCGTCGCACTCAATCCAGCGCGCGGAATACACGGTGATCGGCTCATATGAGCACTCGACCTTGTATTCCTCTTTCAAACGGCTGGCGACCACATCGAACTGCAGCACACCCACGGCGCCGAGAATGATGTCGTTGCTGCGCTCGGGGAAGAACACCTGGGTCGCGCCCTCTTCCGCCAACTGCTGCAGGCCCTGACGCAATTGCTTGGATTTCAGCGGATCACGCAGACGCACACGACGGAACAGTTCCGGGGCGAAGTGCGGGATGCCGGTGAAACCGAGGACTTCGCCTTCGCTGAAGGTGTCGCCGATCTGAATGGTGCCGTGGTTGTGCAGGCCGATGATGTCGCCGGCGTAGGCTTCTTCGAGCTGTTCACGCTCGGAGGAGAAGAACGTCAGGGCGTCGCCGATGCGCACGTCCTTGCCGGTACGCACATGACGCATCTTCATGCCTTTTTCGTACTTGCCGGAGCAGATACGCATGAAGGCGATGCGGTCGCGGTGTTTCGGGTCCATGTTCGCCTGGATCTTGAAGATGAAACCCGAGAACTTCTCTTCCACCGGCTCGACAGTACGCTCGTTGGCCACACGGGCCAGCGGGCGCGGCGCCCAATCGACGACAGCATCGAGCACGTGGTCGACACCGAAGTTGCCCAGTGCGGTACCGAAAAACACCGGGGTCAGTTGACCGTCGAGGAATTCCTGCTGGTTGAATTCGTGGCAGGCGCCCTGCACCAGTTCCAGTTGCTCGATGAAGCGCTCGTACTCGTCGCCCAGGTGCGCGCGCGCTTCGTCGGAGTCGAGTTTTTCGATGATCTTGGTTTCGGTGCGTTCGTGACCGTGACCGGCGGTGTAGACAATGATGTAGTCATCGGCCAGGTGATACACGCCTTTGAAGTCGCGATAGCAACCGATCGGCCAGGTGATCGGCGCCGCCTTGATCTTCAGAACGGCTTCGATTTCGTCGAGCAGTTCGATCGGGTCGCGGATGTCGCGGTCGAGTTTGTTGATGAAGCTGACGATCGGCGTGTCACGCAGACGGCAGACGTCCATCAGCGCGATGGTCCGTGGCTCTACACCCTTACCGCCGTCGAGCACCATCAAGGCCGAGTCCACCGCCGTCAGGGTGCGGTAGGTATCTTCGGAGAAGTCTTCGTGGCCCGGGGTGTCGAGCAGGTTGATCATGTGTTCGCGGTAGGGGAACTGCATGACCGACGTGGTAATGGAAATACCCCGCTGCTTCTCCATCTCCATCCAGTCGGATGTCGCATGGCGATCGGATTTACGGGATTTCACCGTACCGGCCACTGCAATCGCCTTGCCCATCAACAGGAGCTTTTCGGTGATCGTGGTTTTACCGGCATCGGGGTGGGAAATAATGGCGAAAGTGCGGCGTTTCGCGACTTCGGCGGCCTGTTGGGTCATGGGAAATCGCCTGGCGGTGATTCAAAAAAGGGCGGCGAGTATAGCTTAAAAAGTGATCGCCGAACCACCGTCCCTCGGCCGCGCGAAACCCCGCAGGAGCTGCCGCAGGCGGCGATCTTTTGATCTTGTTTTCAGCAGCAAAGTCAAAAGATCGCAGCCTTCGGCAGCTCCAACAGGGTGGCCAAATAGTGTCTAACGTGGGAACCTTTTAAAGCCTGGAGACGTCCATCCCCTGTTACGAATCTTCGTCAGGGGCTGAAAAATCAGCAAGTTAGCCTGACGAGGCTGCGCTCATGGCTCGCTTTCACGCCGCTTGGCCGGTGCTGGAAAACGGCTACTTTTCGCGAACGCTGACTTCGGCAACCAGGAATGGTCTTGCCACGTGGAGCAGCGCTCGCCGACTACAAAAAAAGGAGTCCGCCTGTGGCTATCCGCTATGGCAAAGGGCTGATGGGAGGTGCGGTGGTGATCGCGCTCCTGGCCCTGCTGGTCCACTGGATCGGCATCAACACGATCGAACACTACCGCGACGATTTGTTGTTTTACCTGCAAGCTCATCTGATTCTTGTCCTCGCGTCCATGCTGGCCGCCCTTGTCGTGGGCATCCCCGCCGGCATCTTCCTCAGCCGCCCGACCATGGTCGGCCGCGCCGAACGCTTCATGCAGATCTTCAATATCGGCAATACCGTGCCACCGCTGGCCGTGCTCGCGATCGCGCTGGGCATCCTCGGCATCGGCAGTGGCCCGGCAATCTTTGCGCTGTTCCTCGCCTCGCTGTTGCCGATCGTGCGCAATACCTACGAAGGCCTGAAAAACGTTCAGGGTTCACTAAAAGAAGCCGCCGTCGGCATCGGCATGACCCCGCGCCAGGTGTTGTGGAAAGTCGAATTGCCCAACGCCGTGCCGATCATCGTCGGTGGCGTGCGTGTCGCACTGGCGATCAACGTCGGCACCGCGCCGCTGGCGTTCCTGATCGGCGCCAACAGCCTCGGCAGCCTGATTTTCCCCGGCATCGCCCTGAACAATCAGCCGCAACTGCTGCTCGGCGCCGCGTGCACCGCGCTGCTGGCGCTGCTGCTCGATGGCGTGGTCACCCTCGCCAGCCGTCTCTGGCTGGAACGCGGTTTGCGCCCGTCTTAAGGCCCTTGCGAAGGAATATTCATGAAACGTCTTAGTTTGATCTTAGGCTGCGTCCTGCTATTCGCAGGATTGGCGCAAGCCGCCGAAAAACCGGTTATCCGCCTTGGCGCGCGGGTATTTACCGAGCAGACCCTGCTCGCCGAAATCACCGCGCAATACCTGCGCAGCAAAGGCTACGACGCGCAGATCACTGGCGGTCTGGGCAGCAACCTCGCTCGCAGCGCCCACGAAAGCGGCCAGTTGGACCTGCTCTGGGAATACACCGGCGTGTCGCTGGTGGCCTACAACCATGTCACGGAAAAACTCGACAGCGCGCAGTCCTACGCTCGAGTCAAAGAACTCGACGCAAAAAAAGGCCTGATCTGGCTGACGCCGTCGAAATTCAGCAACACCTACGCCCTCGCCCTCCCCAAGAAAGTGGCTGAGGAATATCCGCAGATCAACAACATCAGCCAGCTCAACGAAGTGCTGCGTGCGGAAGCCAAGACCAATCATCTGGTGGCGCTGGATACCGAGTTCGCCAATCGCTCCGACGGTCTCGACGGCATGGTCAAGCTCTACGACATGAACCTGACCCGCAAGAACATCCGTCAGATGGACGCCGGCCTGGTCTACACCGCGCTGCGTAACGGTCAGGTGTTTGCCGGCCTGGTCTACACCACCGACGGCCGCCTCAACGCCTTCGGCCTGAAATTGCTGGAAGACGACAAGCATTACTTCCCCGACTACACCGCAGCTCCCGTGGTGCGTCAGGCCACGCTGGATGCCAATCCGAAACTGGCCGAACAACTCAAGCCGCTGGCTGAACTGTTCGATGACGAAACCATGCGCCAGCTCAACGCGCGGGTGGATGTCGATCATGAAAGCCCATCGTCCGTTGCCGCCGATTTCCTGCGCCAGCATCCACTGAATTAAGAGAGGAGAAGTCATGGAATTTCTGAACGCCTTTTCCCATCTCGACTGGCAGCAGGTGATGCACCTGACCTGGCAGCACATCACTCTGGTCGGCATCGCCGTCACCCTGGCGATTGTCATCGGCGTGCCGCTGGGCATTCTGATGACGCGCTTTCCGAGCCTCGCCGGCCCCTTGCAGGCCAGCGCCACGGTGCTGCTGACCGTGCCGTCGATTGCCCTGTTCGGCCTGCTGCTGCCGTTCTACTCCAAGTTCGGCCAGGGCCTGGGGCCGCTGCCGGCGATCACTGCGGTGTTCCTGTATTCGTTGCTGCCGATCATGCGTAACACCTATCTCGCCCTGACCGGCGTTGAACCGGGCATCCGTGAAGCCGCACGGGGTATCGGCATGACCTTCGGCCAGCGCCTGCGCATGGTTGAACTGCCGATTGCGGTGCCGGTGATCCTCGCCGGTGTGCGTACCGCCGTGGTGATGAACATCGGCGTAATGACCATCGCCGCGACCATCGGCGCCGGCGGCCTCGGTGTGTTGATCCTCGCCTCCATCAGTCGCAGTGACATGTCGATGCTTATCGTCGGCGCGCTGCTGGTCAGTCTTCTGGCGATTTTCGCCGATCTCGTTTTGCAGTGGCTGCAACGCTCGCTGACTCCAAAAGGACTCCTGAAATGATCGAACTTCAAAACCTCAGCAAGACCTTCCAAAGCAACGGCAAAGATGTCAAAGCCGTGGACTCGGTAAGCCTGACCGTCAATGAAGGCGAGATCTGCGTGTTCCTCGGGCCATCGGGTTGCGGCAAAAGCACCACGCTGAAGATGATCAACCGCCTGATCAAACCGACCTCGGGCAAGATCCTCATCAACGGCGAAGACACCACCGATCTCGATGAGGTGACCCTGCGTCGCAACATCGGTTACGTGATCCAGCAGATCGGTCTGTTCCCGAACATGACCATCGAAGAGAACATCGTCGTCGTGCCGAAACTGCTCGGCTGGGACAAACAGAAATGCCACGACCGCGCCCGCGAACTGATGAGCATGATCAAGCTTGAGCCCAAGCAGTATCTGCATCGTTATCCGCGGGAACTGTCCGGTGGTCAGCAACAGCGAATCGGCGTGATCCGCGCATTGGCGGCAGATGCTCCGCTGCTGTTGATGGACGAGCCGTTCGGCGCCGTCGACCCGATCAACCGCGAGATGATCCAGAACGAGTTCTTCGAGATGCAGCGCGCGCTGAACAAGACCGTGATCATGGTCAGCCACGATATCGACGAAGCCATCAAGCTGGGCGACAAGATCGCCATTTTCCGCGCCGGCAAACTGCTGCAGATCGATCATCCCGACACCCTGCTGGCGCATCCTGCGGACGATTTCGTCAGCAACTTCGTCGGCCAGGACAGCACCCTCAAGCGCTTGCTATTGGTGAAGGCTGAAGACGCGGCGGACAACGCGCCGTCGGTGAGCCCGGAAACCCCGGTGGCCGATGCGCTGGAATTGATGGACGAGCACGACCGTCGCTACGTGGTGGTCACCTGCGCCGAGAACAAGGCGCTGGGTTACGTGCGCCGTCGCGACCTGCATCGCCAGACCGGCACCTGTGCGCAATTCCTGCGTGAATTCAACGCCACGGCGGCGTACGACGAGCACCTGCGCATCCTGCTGTCGCGCATGTACGAGTTCAACCGCGCCTGGCTGCCGGTGATGGACGCGGAACGGGTGTTCCTCGGCGAGGTGACGCAGGAGTCGATTGCGGCCTACCTAAGCTCGGGACGTTCGCGGGGAATGAAGACCAATATCGTATCGCCGGCTGAGACGGTGGTCGCGTAATCCTCCGGACCGAATACTGCAACTGTGGCGAGGGAGCTTGCTCCCGCTGGGTCGCGCAGCGGCCCTTCTTTGAAAAAAAGCGAGGACCGCTTCGCAGTCCAGCGGGAGCAAGCTCCCTCGCCACAGGTTTTCGGCGAATGCAATGGCTGGAAAAGAATCTCAACAACGCGGCGTCTTCTGCTCTCGCCATCGTCTTCAGCGTTTCAGCTGAAAAGCCTCTGAATCAGCACTAATGCCGGGAACGTCGCCGATGTTGTAGTCATCGGACTTATCGACAACTTGGCTGACAAAAACCCCGAACGTGCAGATATGTTTAACACTCGAAAATCCCTCGGGAACATCTGTCCGTCATCTCGGTCGGGTACAAGGAGTGATGAACGCGACGCACGTCAGAAGCGTGCAAAAACGCGACATTTTTAGTTGATCTCACGCCCCTCACGCCCTAAAGTTCGCGCCGAACGTCCATGCTGGAAACGATCCATCCGGCTCAAGTACTGACGACGAGACAGCAAGGCCAAGGGATAGCGGCACATCTCTGGGCCTTTTTGCTTTCGGCGACATGCCTTGGGAAGTAGGCGAACCAAAGTGGGGATACGGAGGACGTTCATGCACCCATTGTTAATTACAGTTTGCCAGTAGGAGTTCCCAGCATGTCGATCCAGGTCGAAGACTATTTCGCGCGCGCTACATTCGACAAAATGAAGGCGTTCGCCGACAAACAGGAAACCCCGTTCGTGGTGATCGACACCGCGATGATCGCCCAGGCCTACGATGACCTGCGTGCCGGTTTCGAATTCGCCAAGGTCTACTATGCGGTCAAGGCCAACCCTGCCGTCGAGATCATCGACCTGCTCAAAGACAAAGGTTCGAGCTTCGACATCGCCTCGATCTACGAGCTGGACAAAGTGATGGATCGTGGCGTCAGCCCGGACCGCATCAGCTACGGCAACACCATCAAGAAATCCAAGGACATCCGCTACTTCTACGAGAAGGGTGTGCGTCTGTTCTCCACCGACTCCGAGGCCGACCTGCGCAACATCGCCAAGGCTGCCCCGGGCTCGAAAGTCTATGTGCGTATTCTGACTGAAGGCTCGACCACAGCTGACTGGCCGCTGTCGCGCAAATTCGGCTGCCAGACCGACATGGCCATGGACCTGCTGATCCTCGCCCGCGACCTCGGTCTGGTGCCGTACGGCATCTCCTTCCACGTTGGCTCGCAACAGCGCGACATCAGCGTCTGGGACGCGGCGATCGCCAAGGTCAAAGTGATTTTCGAACGGCTGAAGGAAGAAGACGGCATTCATCTGAAGCTGATCAACATGGGCGGTGGCTTCCCGGCCAACTACATCACCCGCACCAACAGCCTGGAAACCTACGCCGAAGAAATCATCCGCTTCCTCAAGGAAGACTTCGGTGATGATCTGCCGGAAATCATTCTCGAGCCGGGCCGTTCGCTGATCGCCAACGCCGGTATTCTGGTCAGCGAAGTGGTGCTGGTTGCACGCAAGTCGCGCACTGCCGTCGAGCGCTGGGTGTATACCGATGTGGGCAAGTTCTCCGGCCTGATCGAAACCATGGACGAAGCGATCAAGTTCCCGATCTGGACCGAGAAGAAAGGCGAGATGGAAGAAGTCGTGATCGCCGGCCCGACCTGTGACAGCGCCGACATCATGTATGAGAACTACAAGTACGGTCTGCCGCTGAATCTGGCGATTGGTGATCGCCTGTACTGGTTGTCGACCGGTGCGTACACCACCAGCTATAGCGCGGTTGAATTCAATGGCTTTCCGCCGTTGAAGTCGTTTTACGTTTAAGGGGCAGCGGCAAGTTTCAAGCTGCTAGCTGCAAGAGAAAAGCCCGCGATGTTGTGGGCTTTTTTTGTGGGTGTTCGGCTGGGGGTTCATTTGCACTTGAGACCGAAGCCCCTCACCCCAGCCCTCTCCCGAGGGAGAGGGAGCCGATGTGCATGCTTTTCAAAATTGAGTTCGACTGGATATTTCAGGTCGATGTGTAGCGCAGGAACGACGCGGTCAGTCCCCTCTCCCCCTGGGAGAGGGCTAGGGTGAGGGCTTTGCGGTTTCAGCCGCGCTGCAACTCTGCATACCGAGCGGCATACTGACTAGCCATCACCTGAATCCGCAGATCTGTCGCACCAGCCAGCGTCTGACTCGCCACCCGCAAGAAATTCAGATTACCGCCGGCCAAAGCTTTCTCAAGCCAGTCGACCGCCTCATCAATTCGTCCTTCACTCGCCAACACCGCCGCATAACTGAACTGCCCACGAAAATCCCCCGCTTCAGCCGAGCGCCGATACCAGTCACGCGCCGCTGGCGGATCCGCCGGACACTCCTGCCCTTCCTCCAGATAGCGCCCAAGCAGATTCATCGATTTGGCATGGCCCAACTCAGCCGCGCGTCGATACAACACCAACGCCTGCCGATGATCAGCCGTCACCCCGCGCCCGGTCGCCAGCAGGTTGGCGAGGTTGTACATCGCCCAGTCCAGGCCCGCCTCGGCGCCGATTCGATAATGCTGCGCCGCGACTGAGGCATCCGCCGCACAACCCCAACCATGCTCATGGCAACGTCCGAGCATGTTGCGCGCCATCAGGTGCCCGCGTCCGGCGGCGATGGCGAACCAGCGCAGCGCCAGCGCTTGATCCTGCGCGATGCCCTGGCCGTCGAGCAGGATCTGCCCGAGCAGCGCCTGCGCTTCAACCTCGCCCTCACCCGCCGCCAGCAAAATCGCCTGCGCCGCTCGAGCCGGGCTTTCTTCAAGCATCGCCGCCAACCCGGCGGCATCGAGGACTTCCTCGCGGCGTAGCAAGAAACTCATACCTCGACCCACCGCCGCAGCAGGTTGTGATAAGTGCCGGTGAGGCGGATCAGCGAGGGATGATCGGGGACGTCCTGGGTCAGCTGCTGGATCGCCGCGTCCATCTCGAACAACAACGCGCGCTGACTGTCCTCGCGCACCAGGCTTTGGGTCCAGAAGAACGACGCATAACGCGCGCCACGAGTGACCGCATTGACCTTGTGCAAACTGGTGCCCGGATACAACACCATGTCACCGGCCGGCAACTTCACTCGCTGGCTGCCGTAGGTGTCCTGAATCTCCAGCTCGCCGCCGTCGTAATCTTCCGGCTCGCTGAAAAACAGCGTCGCCGACAGATCGGTGCGCACACGCTCGATGCTGCCCTTGGGCTGGCGTACGGCATTGTCGATATGGAAATCGAAACTGCCGCCGGCGGTGTAGCAGTTCACCAAGGGTGGAAAGACTTTGTGCGGCAATGCGGCGGACATGAACAGCGGATTTTTCCACAGCCGCTCAAGCATCGCCGCGCCGATTTCCTTGGCCAGCGGATGGCCTTCGGGCAATTGCAGGTTGTGCTTGGCCTTGGCCGACTGGAAGCCCGCAGTGATCTTGCCATCGGCCCAGTCCGCCTGCTCCAGGGCCCGGCGGATGCGCTGCACTTCGTCTTTTGCGAACAGCTCGGGAATGTGCAGCAGCATGGCAATGTCACCTGATGGCAAGAAGGCGGCAATGGTATTGATTCTTATTGACCGTGTAAAACCCGCAAGACGAATGAATGGACAGAAACCGTAAGGGCAAATTGTAAAGAATGTAAATTCAATGCGAATAACAATGTTTCGCAATTGATACGAATACCTGTTTACCCTATATTCCGCCGCCTCAAATCCTTGGGGAGGGGAATAAAAATGGCACGTCAACACGCACAACTACCGGTCAGTTCACCACGTCTGCTCGCCTCGGCAATCGGTGTCGCAATCACCGCCGGCTCTGCTGGGCAGATGGTCTTTGCAGCGGAAAAAACCGAGAGCAAAGCGTCCGGCAATGCCATCGCCCTGGACGCTACCGCCATCACCGGCGAAGCCCAGGACACGACCTCCTACCAGGTCGAAAAAGCCTCCTCACCCAAGTACACCGCGCCGCTGGTCGACACGCCGCGCTCGGTCACCGTCATCCCGCAACAAGTGCTCAAGGACACCGGCGCGCTGAACATGCAGGACGCACTGCGTACCGTGCCGGGCATCACCTTCGGTGCCGGTGAAGGCGGCAACCCCCAGGGCGATCGTCCGTTCATTCGTGGCTTCGACGCTCAGGGTGACACCTATCTGGACGGCGTGCGTGACACCGGATCGCAGAGCCGCGAGATCTTCGCCGTGGAAAACATCGAAGTCAGCAAAGGCCCGAACTCGGCCATTGGCGGTCGTGGCGCAGCCGGTGGCAGCATTAACCTGGTGAGCAAGAAAGCGCACCTGGGCAACTCGTTCGACGGCGGCTTCACCTACGGCTCCGACCAGACCCAGCGCTACACCCTCGACGGCAACTACCAGTTCAGCGACAGCGCTGCCGGCCGTCTCAACCTGATGAGCCATGAGAGCAACGTCGCCGGTCGCGACAAGGTCGATTACGACCGTTGGGGCATCGCACCCTCCCTGGCTTTCGGCCTGGGTACCGATACCCGCGTCAACTTTGACTACTACCACCTGGAAAGCAACGACACTCCGGACTCGGGCATCCCGTACACCATTCCAACCGGTGGTTCGGCCGCACGCACAAAGTCCAACCCGGACAAGCCGTACGCCGGTGGCGATCACGACAATTTCTACGGTCTGGATCGCGACTTCCGCAAGGGCCGCACCGACACCGCGACCTTCGCCATCGAGCACGACCTGAACGATGCGCTGACGATCAAGAACACCCTGCGCCACGGCACCAGCATGCAGGATTACATCCTCACCCAGCCGGACGACAGCAAGGGCAACGTCAACAATGGCAGCGTCTGGCGTCGCGCCAACACACGGGTGAGCAACACCGAAACCACCACCAACCAGACCGACCTGTTCGGCACCTTTTACGTGGCCGGTTTCAAGAACAGCTTCTCCACCGGTGTCGAGTACACCCGTGAGCAGAGCGAAAAATCCTCGTACAACGTCAACACCGACACCACACCGCGCACCAGCGCCGTAACGACCAACTGCAACCCGGGTCTGATCGGCGCGGCCAGCGGTTACAACTGCACCTCGCTGTCGAACCCGAACCCGAACGATCCGTGGAACGGCGCGATTTCGCGCAACTACGCCGGCACCGACACCCAGGCCGATACCTACGCGCTGTACGTATTCGACACGCTGGAATTGTCCGAGCAATGGCTGGTGAACATGGGCCTGCGTTACGACCACTTCGACACCGATTACAAGTCCTACAACGCCGCTGGCCGCACCACCTCCAAGGGCGATGACACCAGCGAGTTCGTCACCGGCCAGTTCGGCGTGGTCTACAAGCCAGCGGAAAACGGCAGCATTTATGCTTCCTACGCGACCTCGGCGACACCGCCGGGCAACACCTTGGGCGAAGGTCAGGAAGGCAATCCGCTGGGCGGTACGCCGGATCGCAGCGGCAACCTGCTGAGCAGCGACATGGAGCCGGAGACCACGAAGAACTATGAGATCGGCACCAAGTGGGATCTGCTCAATGATCGCCTGTCGCTGACCGCCGACATCTTCCGCACCGAGAAGGAAAACGCTCGCGTGCAGGTCGACACCAGCTCCTACGAGAACGCCGGCAAGACCCGGGTACAAGGTTTCGAACTGTCGGCCAGCGGCAGGATCACCGACAAGTGGCAGGTGTTCGCCGGTTACGCCTTCATGGACAGCGAACAGGTCGACGGCGGCCCGCTGGGTCGCGCCAACGACGGCAACGATCTGCCGAACACACCGAAAAACAGCGCCAGCCTGTGGACCACCTATCAGGTCACGCCAAAGCTGACCATCGGTGGTGGCGCGTTCTACGTCGACGACGTCTACGGCAGTGTGGCGAATACAACGATGGTCGACTCGTACGTACGTTACGACGCGATGGCGGCCTACAAGCTGACCAAGAACGTCGACCTGCAACTCAACGTGCAGAACCTGACCGACGAAACCTATTACGACAAAGCCTTCTCGACCCACTTCGCCAATCAGGCGGCGGGACGTACGGCGCTGTTGAGTACCAACTTCCACTTCTGATTGCTGTGGAAACCTGTAGGAGTGAGCCTGCTCGCGATAGCGGTGTGTCAGTCAGCATCAATCCCTCTGACAGCTAGCTATCGCGAGCAGGCTCACTCCTACATGGGATATGCCGTATGGCTCGGCCCCGTTCATTCAGTTGAACGGGGCTTTTGTGTGTTACGCAAAACGCTTCTTGATAACCCACGGCATAATGCCCGCCGTGATGACAATTTCCGAACGGACGGCGAGTGACGTGTTGAAGAAAACCCTGTTCCAGTTGCACTGGTTTTTTGGCATCACCGCAGGGCTGGTGCTGGCCCTGATGGGTATCACCGGCGCGGCGTATTCGTTTCAGGACGAGATCCTGCGCGCCCTCAATCCGTCCGTTTTGCAGGTGGAAAAGCAGGTCGCCGGCGTGTTGCCGCCGGTGGAACTGGTGGAGCGCATCGAAGCCGCGTCCGGCAAGAAAGTCGCCATGCTCTGGGTCGAGACCGACAGCGGTCACGCCGCACGGGTTTACTTCACCCCGCCCAAGGGTGAACGGCGGGGCGAGATGCGCTACTTCGATCCGTACACTGCCGAGTTCAAGGGCGACGCCACTGGCCAGGATTTCTTCGGCCTGATGCTGCAACTGCACCGCTTCCTCGCCATGGGCGACACCGGGCGCAACATCACCGGCGCCTGCACGCTGATGCTGTTGTTCTTCTGTCTCTCCGGCCTCTATCTACGCTGGCCACGCCAGTGGAACAGCTGGCGCGTGTGGCTGACGCTGGACTGGAAAAAGAAGGGTCGCGCGTTCAATTGGGACCTGCACTCGGTCGCCGGCACCTGGTGCCTGCTGGTCTATCTGCTGCTGGCATTGACCGGATTGTCGTGGTCGTACGAGTGGTACAACAAGGGCCTGACCCGGCTGCTTTCCGACGCACCACAGAACGAGCGCGTACGCGGCGGTCGCGGACCGGCGCCAGAAGGCCCGGCACCCACGGCCGACTACGCGGCGATGTGGAGCAGCATCTATAGCGCTGCCGGCCCGGGTCTGGCGGCGTACAACATCCGCATGCCAGCGGTGGCCGGCCAGCCGGCGACGGTGTTCTACCTGCTCGACAGCTCGCCCCATGACCGCGCGCTGAACCAGATCACCCTCGACCCGGCGACCGGCGTGGTCAAACGCGTCGACCGCTATGCCGACAAAAGCTTCAAGGCACAACTGCTGACCAGCATTTACGCACTGCACGTCGGCAGTTATTTCGGCCTCGTCGGGCGCATCATCGTGACGATGGCGGCGGTGTGCATGCCGCTGTTTTTCATCACCGGCTGGCTGCTGTATCTGGATCGCCGGCGCAAGAAAAAGCAGATCAAGGATGCCCGTGAGGGCCTGGCGCAACCGTCCGCTGATGCGTCGGCATGGCTGATCGGCTTCGCCAGTCAGAGCGGTTTCGCCGAGCAACTGGCGTGGCAGACCGCCGGGCAATTGCAGGCCGCCGGACTGCCGGTCAACGTGCAGCCGCTGGCCAATCTCAGCGAACAGGATCTGCGCGATTCGAACAATGCGTTGTTCGTGGTCAGCACCTTCGGCGACGGCGAAGCACCGGACAGCGCCCGTGGCTTCGAACGCAAAGTGCTGGCCAAGGCCTCGACACTCGACGGCCTCAACTACGCCGTGCTCGGCCTCGGCGATCGGCAATACGCGCACTTCTGCGGCTTCGCCAAACGCTTGCATCAATGGCTCGGCGAACACGGCGGCAAAACCCTGTTCGCCCCGGTGGAAGTCGACAGCGGCGATCCCTATGCACTGCGCCACTGGCAAACGCAACTCGGCCAGCTCACCGGACAGGCGCCGAGCGAAACCTGGCAGGCACCCAGCTACGACAACTGGACGCTGGTCCGTCGCGAACTGATGAACCCCGACAGCAGCGGCGCGCCGGTCTATCTGCTCGGCCTCAAGGCGCCGGATACGCGCAGCTGGCTGGCCGGTGACCTGGTCGAAGTGCTGCCACGCAATTGCCCGTGGGCCATCGAGCATTTCCTCGACGGCCTCGGCATCCGTGGCGAAACTCCGGTCAAGGTCAACGGCATCGACGAGCCGCTGGAAGTGGCACTCGCGTCACGCCAGCTGCCTGAACACCGCGCACATCTGGTCGGCCTGCATGCGCAATCGCTGGTCGACGCAATGGTGCCGCTGGCGATGCGCGAATACTCCATCGCCTCGATCGCCGCCGACGGCGTGCTGGAGCTGATCGTGCGTCAGGAACAGCACAACGACGGCAGCCTCGGCATCGGCTCCGGCTGGCTCACCGAGCATGCGCCAGTGGGCGGCAGCATCAGCCTGCGGGTTCGGCGCAACAGCGGCTTCCATCTGCCGAACGAGCCGGTGCCGATGATCCTGCTGGGCAACGGCACCGGCCTGGCCGGCCTGCGCAGCTTGCTCAAGGCACGCATTGCCGACGGTCAGCAGCGGCAGTGGCTGCTGTTCGGCGAGCGCAACCGCGAGCACGACTTCCTCTGCCGCGCCGAGCTGGAGGAATGGCTGGTCAATGGTGATCTGGCGCGCCTGGATCTGGCGTTTTCCCGGGATCAGGCCGAGAAGGTTTATGTGCAGGATCGCTTGCGTGAGTCAGCGGATGAATTGAAGAAATGGTTGGCTGATGGTGCCGTCATCTATATCTGCGGCAGCCTTCAGGGGATGGCTGCGGGGGTGGATCAGGTGCTCAATGATCTGCTGGGTGCCGATGAAGTTCAACGGCTGATCGAGCTGGGACGGTATCGCCGGGATGTTTACTAACGCCTGCGAGAAGCCCCTCACCCTAGCCCTCTCCCGGAGGGAGAGGGGACCGATTGGGGGATGCTCGAGATCGACGCCGACCTGAGCGTCCTTCACTGAATCCAAAGCCATAATCACCTCGGTCTTCCAGGTCGATGCATGACGCAAGACACCTCGGTCAGCTCCCTCCGGGAGAGGGCTTGGGTGAGGGAAATGGACTACTGTTAAATCTCCAGTCCACTTCACAAGGATCGTGAAGCCATGCCAATCCGCCCCACCCTCGCCCAATTCGCCCGCCAGTTACGCACCAACCAGACAGATTGCGAACTCCTGCTCTGGCAGCGCCTGCGTTCCCGGCAGATCGCCAACCTGAAATTCCGCCGACAGTTTCCATGTCCACCGTATGTGCTGGACTTCTACTGTGTAGATTTGAAGTTGGCGATTGAGCTGGATGGGGGGCAACACTATGAAACGGGCGGGATGATTCACGACCGGCGCCGGTCGAACTTCCTGTATCAACAAGGCATTCAAGTCGTGCGATTCAGTAATCTTGAGGTGCTTCAGCAGATGGACAATGTGTTGGAGCAGATCATCAGAATTGCGGCAGACCGGAGAATGCCCTCACCCTAGCCCTCTCCCAGAGGGAGAGGGGACCGACCGCAAATCATTTACGCTATACACCGACCTGAACGTCCTGCACTGAATCCAGAATCGTGCTGATTGCGGTACCCGATCCATAACCGCCTCGGTCTCCCAGGTCGATGCATGACGCAAGACACCTCGGTCGGCCCCATCTCCCTCCGGGAGAGGGCTCGGGTGAGGGGCTTTTGATCTGGAGTAATTAAACAGGCTGCAACTTCTGCTCAAACACCGCCACGCCATCCAGATCCCGCAACACCACACTCATCTCGCCACTCTGCCCTTCAATATTCACCTCACCAAAAAACTGAAACCCGGCAAACGGCGAGGTGTTCTGCGCAGACGGCGCTTTCTCGAACACCACCTCTGGGCCAAACGTCTTGTCCAACGGATTCGGCCCGAAACTGCCGGCATTCAGCGGCCCGGCGACGAATTCCCAGAACGGTTCGAAATCCTGAAACGCCGCGCGGTCCGGGTGATAGTGATGCGCCGCGCAGTAATGCACATCCGCCGTCAAAAACACGAAATTGCGCACCTGCTGCGCACGCAGAAACCCGAGTAATTCGGCGATTTCCACTTCGCGGCCCTGCGCAGGTCCAGGGTCGCCGTTGGCCACCGCTTCCCAACGCGCAACACCCGGGCTGACCTCGCCGTCCGGGACGCCAAGACCGATGGGCATGTCCGCCGCAATCACCTTCCACTGCGCCTTCGATGCCTTTAATTCGCGCTTGAGCCAGTCCAGTTGCTCGCGCCCGAGAAAAGGTTTGGCCGCGCCAAGATTGTCATCATTGGCTTCGCGATAACTGCGCATATCCAGCACGAATACATCGAGCATCGGCCCGTAACCGAGCTTGCGATAGATCCGTCCACCACCGTCCGCCGCCTGTAAGCGCATCGGCGCATATTCGAGCCATGCTTGCCGCGCGCGCCCCACCAGCTTGTGGATATCTTTCTCCTGATAGCGCTCATCCAGCTGTTTGCCTGGTGACCAGTTGTTGACCACTTCGTGATCGTCCCACTGCCAGATCTGCGGCACTTCGGCGTTGAAGCGGCGGATGTTTTCGTCCATGAGGTTATAGCGATAGTTGCCGCGATAGTCGTCGAGAGTCTGCGCGACTTTGCTCTTGGCTTGCGTGGTGATATTGCGCCAGACGCGGCCACTCTCGGTGGTCAGTTGCGCAGGCACCGGGCCGTCGGCGTAGATGGTATCGCCGCTGTGGATAAAGAAGTCCGGCAGGCGCAGGCGCATGGCTTCGTAGATGCGCATGCCGCCGATGTCCGGGTTGATGCCGAAGCCCTGGCCGACGGTGTCACCGCTCCAGACAAAACGGATGTCACGCCTGGCCGTCGGCACGCTGCGCAGATGACCGAACCACGGTTCGCTGGCGACGCCAGTCTGGGCGTCTTCGAAGTGCACGCGATAGAAGATTGCCTGGTTGGCCGGCAGGCCGGTGAGTTCGACGCGGGCGGTGAAATCGCTGCGCGCATCGGCCAACGGCGAGACGAATTTGCGCGGGTTGCTGAACAGGCTGCCGGTGTCCCACTCGACCACCATGCGCGCCGGGCGATCGCTGCGGCTCCAGATCATCGCGCGGTCGCCGAGCAGGTCGCCGGACTGCACGCCGTCGGTGAGCTGCGGACGATCCTTGACCGAGGCAATCACCGCCGGCGCCAGCCCCGGCAGCAACAGCCCGGCGCCAACCGCTTGCATGACGCGACGCCGGCCGAGGTTGAAATCGCTCATGGTGTTCTCCCTGCAAAAGGGAAAACTTAAACACGGGTGTATGAACCCGCTATGACATTGGCCACACAGCAATTCAAATGTAGGAGTGAGCCTGCTCGCGATTGCGGTGGGTCAGTAACTTCAACACTCACTGACACATCGCTATCGCGAGCAGGCTCACTCCTACAAGGGGATCGCGTTGTCAGGCGTTGACGGGTTCGACTGCCAGCTCGACAGCCTCAGGCCTTTTGAGCAGCGCATATACCACCGCCGTGACCAGGCTCCCCGCGACAATCGCCAGCAGATACAGCAGCGCATGGTTGATCGCATTCGGGATCGCCAGCACAAACAAGCCACCGTGCGGCGCCATCAGTTTGCAGCCGAAATACATCGACAAAGCGCCGGTCAGCGCACCGCCAGCGATGCTCGCCGGGATCACCCGCAGCGGGTCTTTGGCGGCAAACGGAATCGCCCCTTCGGAGATGAAGCACAGGCCCAGCACGAAAGCCGCTTTGCCGGCCTCACGTTCAGTCTGGGCAAACTTGCGCCGGGCAATGAACGTGGCGATGCCCAGGCCAATCGGCGGCACCATGCCGGCCGCCATGGTCGCGGCCATCGGTGCGTAACTCTGCGAGGCCAGCAGCCCCACCGAAAACGCATAGGCAGCCTTGTTGATCGGCCCGCCGAGGTCGACGCACATCATGCCGCCGAGCAACACGCCGAGCAGAATTGCGTTGGTGGTGCCCATGCTGTCGAGGAACTGCGTCAACGCGGCGAGCATGCCGGCGACCGGTTTGCCGACCACGTAAATCATCACCAGACCGGTGACCAGACTGGCCAGCAACGGGATGATCAGAATCGGCTTCAACGCCTCCAGGCTCTGCGGCAACTTCACATAGCGGGCGATGGTTTTGGCGACATACCCGGCAATAAACCCGGAAATGACCCCGCCGATGACGCCGGCGCCCAAAGTGCCTGCGAGTAGACCGCCGATCATCCCCGGCGCAAGGCCCGGACGGTCGGCGATCGAGTAGGCGATGTACCCGGCCAACAGCGGCACCATCAATTTGAACGCGGTTTCGCCGCCGATCTGCATCAGCGCCGCCGCCAGCGTGCCTTCTTCCTTGTACGCGGTGATGCCGAACACGAAGGACAGCGCGATCAGCAAACCACCCGCCACCACCATCGGCAGCATGTACGACACACCCGTGAGCAGGTGCTTGTAGACGCCGGTTTTCTCGGACTTGGCCGCAGCCTTGCCGTCGCTTGCCGCACTTTCTACAGCGCCTTCAGCCAAGGCTTTTTTCAGCGTCGCTTCGGATTGCTTCAGCGCAACGCCAGTGCCGCAGCGATAGATTTTCTTGCCGGCGAAACGCTCGGTGGCGACGTCGATATCCGCCGCCAGCAGGACCACATCGGCCTCGGCGATGGCCGTTGCGCTGAGCGGGGTTTTCGCGCCCACCGAGCCTTGGGTTTCGACCTGCAATTCATAGCCCAGACGCTTGGCAGTCTGCTGCAACGCTTCGGCGGCCATGAAGGTGTGGGCGACACCGGTCGGGCACGCGGTGATAGCAACGATGCGCGGCGCACGCGGCGTATCGATCGCCGGTTCGACTTCGCTCGCCACGTAGACTTCGGCTTCTTCAGCACCGCGACGCAACACCGCTTCGACATCCTGCAAGGCCTGGGCCGGAGCAATCTGGAACACGCGCTTGCCGACAAACCGACTCATGTCCACCGCGCCGGTGGCGACCAGCAAAACCCACTCGGCGGCTTCGATGGTCGCCGCCGACAATTCGCGTTCCGGGTGCGCCGGATCGACCACTTCGACGCTGGTGCTCCAGCCCTGACGCTGCGCCGCTGCATCGAGCAGACGCGCGCACAGGACACTGGTGACCATGCCGTTCGGGCAAGCCGTAACAATGGCTAACTTCATGACAAACCCTCTTATTGTTCTGTCAGGGGGCGCACGCGCACGCCCTGTTCGAGCTGCGCCAGTTGCGCAGGGTCGTTGATGCCAAAACCGATCTGGGTCACCGCCATCGCCGCAATCGCGGTGGCGGTGCGCAGGGTTTGTTCGGGGGTGTCGGCGCTGAGCAGACCGTGGAGCATGCCGGCGAGCAATGAATCGCCGGCACCGACCGTGCTGGCCACGCTGACCTTCGGCGGCGAGGCATGCAGGGCCGAGCCGACACTGAACCAGTTCACCCCGTCAGCGCCGTGGGAGATCACCACGTGCTCGATACCTTGCGCATGCAAGCGTGCGGCGGCTTGTGCTTCGGCGATTGGCGAGACCACTTCGCAGCCGAGTGCGTGGGCCAGTTCTTCGGTGTTCGGTTTGATCAGCCAGGGGCTGGCCTGCAACGCGGCGCGCAGGGCTTCACCGCTGGAATCGAGGGCGACTTTCAAGCCGAGTGCATTGAGCTTGTCGATCAGCTCGCGCAGCCACTGCGCAGTGACGCCGCGCGGCAAACTGCCGGCGACCACTACCGCATCGTGCCCCGGCGCGATCTGCAGCAGGCGATCAAGCAACGCTTGCTGCGCATCTGCATCGACCACCGGGCCCGGGCCGTTGATGTCGGTGATGCGCCCGTCCTGCTCGGCGACCTTGATGTTGCTACGCGTCTCGCCGGGCACGCGGATGAACGCGTCGACAAAACCACGCTTGGCGAACAGGGTTTCGAACGCTTGCAGATTGTCTTCACCGAGAAAGCCGCTGACGGTGAGCTGATGGCCGAGGTCCGCCAGCACCTGGGCGACGTTGACGCCTTTGCCCGCAGCGTGGGTGTGCATCTCGTCGCTGCGATTGACCTGACCAGCATCCAGCCGTGACAGCTCGACGGTCAGGTCGAGTGCCGGGTTGAGAGTCAGGGTGAGAATCTTGGCCATTACAGGGCCTCCACTAATGCGCGCACTTCATTGGCGCTGCCCACGGCCAGGGCCTGTTGAGCGAGGGTTTGCGCCTGGGTCAGGCTGAGTTCACGGATGCGCGCCTTGACTTCGGCAATGCTGCGACCGGACACGCTGAGCTCGTCGACACCGAGGCCGACCAACACCGGCACCGCCAGCGGATCGGCCGCCAGCTCGCCGCAGACGCCTACCCATTTGCCATGGGCATGGGCGGCGCGCACGGTGATGTCGATCAGTTGCAGCACCGCCGGGTGCAAGCCATCCGCCTGCGCCGACAGGGTCGGATGACCACGGTCGATGGCCAGGGTGTATTGCGTGAGGTCGTTGGTGCCGACGCTGAAGAAGTCGACTTCCTTGGCCAGCACCGGCGCGAGCAATGCGGCCGACGGCACTTCGATCATGATCCCCAGTTGCAGATCGGCGACCGGAATTTCCTTGCGCAGACGCTCGGTCATGTCGCGGGCCTGACGCCACTCTTCGACGCTGCCGACCATCGGGAACATGATCCGCAGCGGGCGGTTATCCGCTGAGCGCAGCAAGGCACGCAGTTGTGTTTCCATGATCTGCGGACGCTGCAGGGTCAGACGAATGCCGCGCACGCCGAGGAACGGGTTTTCTTCCTTGGCGATCGGCCAATATGGCAGCGGTTTGTCACCGCCAACGTCAAGCGTACGCACCACCAGCGGACGCCCGGCGAGACCGTCGAGGACGCGACGGTATTCAGCTTCCTGCGTGGCCTCGTCCGGTGCCTGCGGGTGGGCCATGAAAATCAGTTCGGTGCGCAGCAGACCGATGCCTTCGGCGCCCTGCTCCACTGCGCTGGTCACGCCTGCGCTTTCACCGATGTTGGCGAACACTTCGACCGCATGACCATCGGTGGTGTGCGCCGGTTGATGGCGTTGTTCGGCGGCAATCTTCAGGCGTTGCTCGCGGGTGTCGCGTTCCTCGGCGGCGCGTTGCAGCGTCGCGGCATCGGCGTCGACGTGCAGACGGCCACGCTGGCCGTCGAGCAACAGTGGTGTGCCCGGTTCGAGCAGCAACACCGCCGCACCCGCACCGACCAGCGCCGGAATTCCGAGGGCACGGGCGACGATGGCGCTGTGCGCGGTAGCGCCACCGCGCGCGGTGAGGATCCCCGCGACCCGTGCAGGATCCAGACGCGCAACATCGGACGGGCCGACTTCGTCCATCACCAGAATGTACGGCTGCTCCGGCTCATTCGCGGTCTGCACGCCACACAACTGCGCCAGCACCCGGCGACCGATGTCACGCAGATCGGCGGCTCGCTCGGCGAGCAAAGCGTCCTGCAGCGATTCCTGCTGTTTGGCGGCGGCTTCGATCACCGCCATCCACGCCGCTTCAGCGCTTTCGCCTTGCTTGAGGCGGGTATCGACTTCGTCAGTCAGATCCGGGTCGTCGAGCATTTCCTGGTGAGTGATGAAAATCTCGCGGATTGCTTTGGCCTTGCTGCGTTCGATCAAGCCCTGAATGTCGCGGCGCACGTCGCTCAGCGCTTGCTTGAGGCGCTCGCGCTCGATCGCCGCCGACTCGCCGCGCAACGGGTAATCGATGGCCTGCAGCACCTGAATGTGCGCCGGGCCGATGGCGATGCCCGGGGCGGCGGGGATCGCTTGCAACAGGCTGCCGGAGGCCGGAGCGACCAGCACTTCGGCGATGTCGGCGATCACTTCGCGCTGCTGACTCACGGCCGGCAGCGGTTCGACCTCTTCACCGAGGCCTTCTTCAATCGCCGCGAGCAGGGCCGGCAAGGCATCAGCGGCGATGCTCGGTTCGGCGATCAGCTCCAGCACCTGACCGCGCCGGGCGCCGAGGCTGAGCAGTTTGCTCAGGCTCTTCACCGACACGGCACTGTCCTGACTGTCGACGATGCGCACGCGAATTTCGCCATCAAAACTTTTCGCCAGCTGCGCGAGGATCTTCGCCGGGCGTGCGTGCAAACCGTGGGCATTGGCCAGGGCAATACGCGCGCTCGGCCAGTCAGCAGGCAGTTCACCGCCCAACACTTCGAGGACTTTGCGGCTGCAGGTGGCGCGGCCCAGTTCGTGGCCGCGACCTTCGATCAGCAACGCGCACAAACGCTCGAGCAGTGCCTGATGCGCCTCGCCCAGGCTCGCCAGGCAGAACAGACCGCTGAGCGGCTGGCCGAGGTAGCGCATCGGTTTGTCCGGGGTGACGAATGCCAGCCCCGGACGCTTCACGGTTTGCTCGCTGTGCAGCCACCACAGACCATCGCCGAGTGGTAGCGCTTCAACCTGCTGCAACACGCCGGCAAAGCCGTTGCTCACGCAGTCGGCCTGACGCAGCAGACGCGCGCCGCGCCAGACCAGTTCTTCGAAATCGTCGGCCGACACACCGAGGCCGATCATCTGTGCGTCCAGCGCCAGTTCCTGCGGCGCGCCTTGCAGCAACTTCAGCAACGCTTCGGGCGAGCTGGCGCGACGCAACGCCTGGCCCAGATCGGTCTCGCCGAGGGCGCGGGTCAACAGTTGCAGCAGACGCAGGTGTTCGTCGGATTTCGCCGCGATGCCGATCGCCAGATAGACGATCTGGCCATCGCCCCAGTCGACGCCGTCAGGAAACTGCATCAGGCGCACGCCGGTGGCGAATACCTGATCGCGGGTTTCCGGGGTGCCGTGGGGAATGGCGATGCCTTGACCGAGAAAGGTCGAGCCCTGGGCTTCCCGAGCCTGCAGGCCGGCGAGGTAGCCGTCGGCCACCAGACCGTCGGCGACCAGATGACTGGCGAGCAATTGCAGGGCGGCGGGTTTATCCACGGCCGACTGGCCCATGGATATCTGCTCTATAGTGAGCTCGAGCATGCGATCTCCTTTTTGGCGCGGTTCAACGCCAGGTATTGTTTTGAATGGTTCACAGCTTAGGCGCTCTGCCGCGCTTTTCAGCGGCAGTTTTGGCGGTTTCACGGCAGGACCGGCCAAAGGCGTCCAAAACGTAGAAAATACGCTTGCTGAAACGTTTAATCTAGATTGATCGGCACGTTACTCGATAATGTCTCATCCTTGAAGTCCAACTGGTCGGATCTGCCTAGGCAATAAGTCGGCTGCCCTTATCGGGTAGGATTGGCGAAAATGTCGCGGCATGCTCGAAAAAACAAGGAAATACCGGGTTGAAACTCAGTGATATCGCGCGGTTGGCCGGCGTCTCCGTCACCACCGCCAGCTACGTCATCAACGGCAAGGCCGAACAGCAACGCATCAGCAACGCGACCGTCGAGCGCGTGCGCGCGGTGGTCGATCTGCACGGCTTTACGCCCAATCCGCAAGCGGCCGGCCTGCGCAGTCGGCACACGCGCACCCTGGGTTTTATCCTGCCGGATCTGGAAAACCCCAGTTACGCGCGGATCGCCAAGTTGCTCGAACAAGGCGCGCGGGCGCGCGGTTATCAATTGCTGATCGCCAGTTCCGACGATGCGCCGGACAGCGAACGTCAGCTCCTGCAACTGTTCCGCGCCCGGCGTTGCGACGCGCTGATCGTCGCCAGTTGTCTGCCCGCTGGTGATGACAGCTATCGCCAGTTGCAGGCCAAGGGTCTGCCGATCATCGCCATTGACCGGGTCATGGAGCCGGAGCATTTCTGCTCGGTGATCAGCGACGACCGCGAGGCCAGCCTGCACCTGACCCAGAGCCTGCTCGATCCACAGCCCAAGCAGATCGTGCTGCTCGGCGCCCGTCCGGAATTGAGCATCAGCCAGGAACGTGCTGCCGGTTTCCGCGAAGCGCTCAGAGATTTCCAAGGCGAAGTGCTGATCGAGCACGCCGAGTCGTTCAGCCGCGAGTGCGGCAAGCAACTGATGGAAGAACTCCTGCAGCGCCTGGGGCATTTGCCTGACGCGCTGGTGACCACTTCTTACGTACTGCTGCAGGGCGTGTTCGATGCACTGCATGATTTCCCGCTGAAATCGCGGCCGCTGCGCCTTGGCACCTTCGGCGACACGCAGTTGCTGGATTTCCTGCCGCTGCCGGTCAACGCCATGTCCCAGCAACACCAGTTGATTGCCGACAAGGCCTTGGAACTGGCACTGGCCGCCGTCGAGCAGGACGATTACCAGCCGGGCGTGCAAGCCATTGCGCGGACCTTCAAGCAGCGTATTCATCGGGACTGAAGCGTGGAGCTGATCGACAGTCACACCCATCTCGACTTTCCCGACTTCGACGCCGATCGCGCGGCGCTGCTGGCCGAAAGCCGCGCCCTCGGGGTGCGGCGCATGGTCGTGCTCGGCGTGCATCAGGGCAACTGGCAACGGGTGTGGGACCTGGTGCAGAGCGATGCCGACCTGTATGCGGCGTTCGGTCTGCATCCGGTGTTCCTCGATCAGCACCGCCGCGAGGATTTGCTCGCACTGGGTGACTGGCTGACACGCCTGCGCGGGCATCGGCAGTTGTGTGCGGTGGGCGAGATCGGTCTGGATTATTTCATCGAAACCCTGGACCGCGAGCGCCAGCAAGCGTTGTTCGATGCGCAACTGCAACTGGCGGCGGATTTCAACTTGCCGGCGCTGATCCACGTTCGCCGCAGCCATGCGGCGGTGATCGCCACGCTCAAACGCTTCAAGCTCAAACGCGCCGGCATCATCCACGCCTTCGCCGGCAGCCGCGAAGAAGCGCGGGAATACATCAAGCTCGGTTACAAACTGGGTCTTGGCGGTGCACCGACCTGGCCGCAGGCATTGCGCATGCATCGGGTCCTGCCGGAACTGCCGCTGCACTCGGTGGTGCTGGAAACCGACTCACCGGACATGGCCCCCGCCATGTTCCCCGGCCAGCGCAACAGCCCGGCGCATCTACCGGCGATTTGCGCGGCGCTGGCCGAGCTGATGAATATCACCCCTGAACAACTCGCCAACGTCAGCACCACCAACTGCTGCGAAGTCTTCGGCTGGTAACACCGCTATCCCCTGTGGGAGCGAGCCTGCTCGCGAAAGCGATCTGTCAGTGAGATCGTCAGTGCCTGCCCCACCGCCTTCGCGAGCAGGCTCGCTCCCACATTTTTGATCCGGCACCAGCCTCTCAGACGCGAAATGCGCTGATCAGTTGTTTGAGTTCAACCACCTGCGCCGACAGCGCGCGGCTGGCATCTTCGGTCTGGTGTGCCCCTTGCGCCGTGCGTTCGCCGGCGCGGTTGATCTCGACGATGTTCTGATCGATGTCATGGGCCACGGCGGTTTGCTGTTCCACGGCAGCGGCGATCTGCTGGTTCTGGTCGACGATCATGCCCACCGCGCCGAGAATATTTTCCAGCGCTTGCTGGACCTTCTCCGACTGCCCGACCGTGCCATTGGCCATCTGATGGCTGACGCCCATGGCCTTCACCGCCGCGCCGACGCCGCCATGCAGTTTGGCAATCATCTGCTCGATCTCCTCGGTCGATTGCTGGGTGCGCTTTGCCAGGGTGCGTACTTCGTCGGCGACCACGGCAAAACCGCGCCCCTGCTCGCCGGCCCGGGCCGCTTCGATCGCGGCGTTGAGCGCCAGCAGGTTGGTCTGCTCGGCGATGCTCTTGATCACCTCAAGCACACGGCTGATCGACTGGCTGTCACTGGCCAATTGATTGATCACCAGCACCGACTGATCAATCTCGCTGGCCAGCGCGGCAATGCTGCCCTGCTGCGATTCCACCAGACCCCGCCCGCTCAGGGTTTCGTCGTTGACGCTGTGGGCGCTACTCACCGCTGCCGCAGCACTGCGGGCAACTTCCATTGAGGTCGCCGACATCTGGTTCATCGCCGTCGCCACTTGTTCGATCTGCGTACGCTGGCCGGCGACAGCCTGATTACTCTGCGCCGACACGCTCTCCACTTGCCCGGCCTGACGCTCGACTTCGCCGACGGTGTGGCCGACGCGTTCGATCAGGTCGTGAATCTTCTTCACTGTGCCGTTGAACACCTCGCCCAATTCGCCCAGTTCATCGCGGCTGCTGGCCTTGAAGTTGACGGTCATGTCACCGGCCGCGACTCTGTCCATCATCGCCCCAAGGCTTTTCAGCGTAGTGCGGGTCGAGGCGTAGAAACCGCCGTAAAGATAGAAAATCAGCACGAACACCACCGACAGCGCCGACGCTTGCAGAACCATGTGCATGCGGTTCTGCGCCAAACGTTGCTGCAACTGGCTGTCGAGAAATTTCAGCGTGGCTTGATTCAGCTGATAGGTGTGTTCCATCAGGCCGGTGACCTGATCGTAAAACCCCTGCCACGGCGCATCGAGGGTGTCGGCCATCACCACTTGTTCTTCGAACAATTCGCTGGCCTGCTTGAGCGAGGCCTTGCTGCTGTCGGCCTGGGCGCTGAGGGATTCACGGGCAGCGCTGCTGGAACCGAGGGCGTCTTGCAGCTTCAGGGCGTACTCGGCCTGGAGTTTTTCGATCTGCACCAGCAACTCGTCAAAACGCGTGCTGGAAGAACTGTTGAGAAAGCCCTGGCCCAACGAATACGAACCCATCGCCCGGCCTTCGCCGAGCGTCTGCGTGACGCTCGGGGTGATCAGCGTGACCAGTTCGCTGAGCTGGCGAATATCACTCTGGTTATCGCGGCTCAGCCCGGCCTGACTGGTGATGATCTGGCTGAAAATCTGCGCACTGGCCAGCAACTTGCCGATCAACGCGCTTTTGCTTTGCAGCGAGCTTTCCGCTTGTTGGGCTTTGAACGCGGCGATCATTTCATCGCGTTTGGCTTCGAATTGCCTGATCTGCTCGGGGTCTTCGGCCATCGCCGTCAGCCCTTCGAGGCGCGCGAGCACGGCCTGCTCCAGCGTCTGGATCTGCGCTTCGACATTGCCCGCCTTGCCGGACTGGCCGAGGGTGACGTCGATCTGCACCAGATTGTTCAGGGTTTCCAGATCGCGACGCAGGCTCAGGCTGCTGCCCAGCAGGTCGAGGCTTTGCAGTTCGACGCGGGTGCCCTGAAATTCGCGATAGGAGTCGCGCACCAGATAGAAATTGGTCACCAGCATCGGCACCAGGAACAGCACGCTGATCAGGCTGAACTTCATGCCGAAGCTCAGACGGTTCATCAGCGAGACGGCGGGATAGAGCAAGCTCTTCACTGGAAGTCTCCCTTGGTTTTTCTTGTTTTTATTGGCAGGCGCGGGGCGACAGCAGATAGCCACTATCGGGCGCTATCCCTGTATAGCGCAAAACGGCGGGGGGGTTTGTAACTTAAGGTTAACAACGCAAGGACCAGCAACAGACCACTGTGGCGAGGGAGCTTGCTCCCGCTCGGCTGCGTAGCAGTCGCCAATCAGACAAAAGCGTTGCAGGTGACGAACAGCGAGGGCGGCTTCGCCACCCAGCGGGAGCAAGCTCCCTCGCCACAATATGTTCATTTCAGATCGTCAGTGAACCAGAACAGTCCACAAGGCAAACCCGGCATACCACAGCACTGCGGCGCGCAGCAGCAGTTCCCACAGGCAGTCGAGGGTGTTGATGCCGTCCGGGCCGACCGCTGGCGGCGGGATTTCCCCGGCGGCCAGGCCGACCTTGTTGATCAACTGTGCAGCGCTGATGTTCCAGTTGAGCAGCTCATGCAGCATCACTCGGCTGACCGCGACGAAGTTGCCGACCAGGGCCAGACTCGCCGCCAGCAAACGCACCGGCACCCAATCGAAGGCGTGACGCAACTGCGCCGCACGCTCGACCAGCGCCGGATTGTTGCCGTGCTCTTCGGCCAGCGCCAGCAAGCGATAGGCCAATGCCGCCACCGGGCCGAGGAGGAAGTACCAGAAGATCACCGCGAAGAAACTCTGATAGGCCTGCCACAGCAGATGCCCTTGCACCCGCTCGAGCAATTGCTCGCCGCTGTCGGCGCAGATGTTCAGGTCGCGCTTGGCCACGTGCGCCGCCGCTTGCAGGTCCTCGCGGCGCCAGGCATCGCGGAACGGGCCGAGGCCGCCGAGCAGATCGCCGCGTCCGAGGCTGTAAATCACCACCAGCAAATGCACCGGCAGCGCCAGCAAACCGTACGCCACCGGCTCCAGCACCAGCAACAACAGCGCCAGCAATGCCACCGGGAACAGCACCAGTATCGTCAGCACCAGCCACGGTTGTTTCGCCAGCCGCTCACCGGCTTCGAGTTTGTGCAGTTCGCGGATCCATCCGCCATCGCGTTGAAGCCGATGGCGCAGGGCCGAAAACTTCTCGATCCACAGCGCCAGCAGTAACACCAGAAAACTCATTGTCCTTCCTCTTTTGCCAGGGCCGCGCGGTAGCGTGCCCAATCGAATGCCGGTCCCGGATCGGTCTTGCGCCCCGGCGCGATATCGCTGTGGCCGCAGATGCGCTGATCGGTGATCGCTGGAAAACGCTCCTGCAACTGCCGGGTCAGCGCAATCAGCGAGCGATATTGTTCGTCGGTGAACGGCAGATCATCGGTGCCTTCCAGCTCGATGCCCACGGAAAAATCGTTACAGGTTTCACGACCTTCGAACAGCGAAACGCCGGCATGCCACGCCCGCTCCAGACAGGAGACAAACTGGGTGACCTTGCCGTCACGTTCGATCAGAAAATGCGCCGAGACGCGCAGGTCAGCGATGCCTGCAAAGTACGGGTGTTCGGTGACATCCAGACGATTCTGGAAAAATTCCTGCACCTTGCCCGTGGCGAATTGCGCCGGCGGCAGGCTGATGTTGTGGATGACCAACAGGGACACTTCGCCCGCCGGGCGCTCATTGAAGTTGGGTGACGGGCAGATCTGCACGCCATGACACCACCCGCTCGCGGGATCCAACTGCATACCGATTCCTTCAACGCCGACCATGTGGGCGCCCAGTATGCCGCGATCCGCCCTTGCCGCGCGATCACTTGCCGCGATTGAGTCGCCGCAGGTCGCCCAGCACCGTTTCAAGTGCGCGGTCGAACAGCAAAGTGTCCTCCAGCGCGCGGGCGCCACCACGGCTGAACGCCATGGCCAGATCGGTGCGATCGCGCTCCAGTACTTTCATGCCGGTGCGGTCGACGAAAACGTACTTGCCGGTCTCATCGATGATCGCCGCGAGCTTGCAACGCAAGGTCTGCTCGTCGTTCTCGTCGAACACCACCCAGTTGCCCACACGCAACTGCTCGACCTGACACAGGCCGGCATCGTCTTGCGCCGGGCGCGGCGATGGCGTGGCGGCATCAGCCAGGTCGGCGCTGTGCTGCAAGAGCTGCGGCGTGACTTCGATCAGGCTGTGATCGGCGTCGTCGGAGCGTTCCAGCACGCGCACGTGCAGTGCCTCCAGTTCACTGAAGAATTCGCTGGTGGCAAACGGGTCGAACGCCGTGCTGCTCAGGCCATCGCGCAGCGACTTGAGCAAGCCGGGCACCAGTGCCAACAGCCGCAGGCTGGATTCGCCATCGTCATGGCGTTGCACACTCCAGATCAACTGTTCCATGGTCTGCACGTCGGCGTGCCATTCGGCGGACTGATCGCCATGCTTCAGACAGGTCAGCAACAGCACGTTGCTCCAGGCTTGCTGAACGAAACCGACCACCGAGGCCGGCAGCACTTTGCCCGACAACGCCTGCTGCAGCGCCTGCGCTACGCGACGCTGAGCCAGCTCGGCTTTCGCCCGACCTTCCTCGGCATCGCGCAGGCGTTGTTCGAGCAGTTCGGTGCGGCGGCGTTCGTCCTGGGTGAAGGCGAGGAAATCGGCAAGCAGTTCGGAGAAGATCGCCGGGTCGTCGACGAACTCGCTCAGCAAGCGCTGCACCACTTGCTCGATGCGCACGTAGAGGCTGTCCCGCTCAGCACCATCGCAATCGCTCCAGCCCATTGCGGCCTCGGCGATTTCATTGAGCAGGCGCCGCGCCGGATGGGTGCTGCGGCTGAAGAAACTCTTGTCCAGTACGGCGACCTTGAGCATCGGAATCTGCAATCGGGCGATCAGTGCCTTGAGCGCGTCGGGCACGTTGCGATCCTCGAGGATGCAGTCGAAGACCATGGCCATCAGGTTGATCACATCTTCGTCGGCAGTCGCGACGACGCGGGAGCGGCCACTTCTGACGCTGACCCGGGTCAGCAGCTGTTCGAGCTGATGACGCAGATCGAAATCTTCCTGAGCCTCCAGCGCGGGTACGTATTGCTGCAAGTGCGACAACAACCGCAGCAGGTCGCGGGTGTTGATCGGATGCGCCGGAGCGCCGGGCTCCAGTGTCGGGGTGACACGGCCGCGCACGTGAGCGAGCAGTTGCTGCAGCGCGGCAAATACTTCCTCGACGCCTTCGTCCGCTGGCGGCGGCGCGTCGAGTTCTTCAACGAACGGGTCGCCTTCCCCACGCTCAACAGGACGCCGCGTTGTGGCCGGTTTCAGATGCGGCAATACGCCGGTGGCGAGCAGCAACTGATTGGCCTCGGCATACAGCTGTTCGGTGTCGGCCAGCACGTAGCGTTCGAACAGCTTGAGCAGGATCAGCTTGACCTTGATCTCGACGCCAAGATTACGCCCGGCCTGCAGGAAATATTCGCAGAGCATCGCCGGACTCAGCGGATTGTGCTGATCGTCGAGACGCTTGCCGAGCATCGAGCTGAACCGCGCGGTCAGTTGATCGAGGGCGAAGCCGTCGCGCTTGAGCACGCGGCTGACCATGGTCTGCACGGCGACGGTGCGTTCCATGGCATCGGTGCGCGGCGCCGCATCTTCAACCACCAGCGTGCGTGGCAAGGTAATGGCGGCAGGGTCGTATTGAGTGAGACCGGCGAAGGCTTCGAAAAACAGCTCGAGAAAGCCGCGCTCGATGTTCTTGCGCTTGAGGCGCAGGTCGCGCATGGCTTCGAAAAAGATGTTCTGATCGACGTCGTTGCGCGCCCGGTCGGCCATTTCGAACAGCGTGTCGTCGGCGTTATCGAACAGTTCCTGCAGATCGTGGCGCAGCTGCTGCGCAGCCTTGTCGCGAACCTGCAGCAGAATCACCGGCAGGCGGGCAAGCGGCGAGTGCTCCGCCAGATCGGCAGTCGCCCGGTGCAGAGGCACCACTTTCCCGTCGTTACGCATCCAAGCCTCCTGGAACAGTGATTCGGTTCGTCGCTTTGACACCGCCTGCCGCAGAGTCGTTCGTCAAAGCCATGACGTCAAATACAAGGCGGATTATCTGGCAAAAGATGGCGGCGATGCTATAGGCCTCAGGGTTTCCCCTATACGCCACGAACCCCGCACTCGGCTGAGAAAATCGACCAGATGCAGGCAGGCACGCGCGTTCTCGCCTTGGGTTGGCTCGCGCCCTGCCCCTATAATCGAATCACTTTGTTTGTGGAGTCCGTTATGCCGAATCTACGTCTCGCCGATCTGACCGCCGAAATCGAAAACAACGTGCGCCGTGCGTTGCTCGAAGACGTCGGCAGCGGTGACATCACCGCGCAACTGATCCCGGCCGAACGCCTGGCCAAAGCCACCATCATCACCCGTGACGACGCCGTCATCTGCGGCACCGCGTGGGTCGATGCGGTGTTTCGCCAGCTCGATCCGCGCGTGGCGGTGCATTGGCAAGTGGTGGACGGCCAGCGGGTCAAGGCCAATCAGCCGCTGTTTCACCTGGAAGGCCCGGCTCGCTCACTGCTGACGGGTGAACGCAGCGCGTTGAACTTCCTGCAGTTGCTGTCCGGCGTGGCGACGCGCGCGCAGTACCTGGCGGACTTCGTCGGCGCGACGCAGGTCAAGTTGCTCGACACTCGCAAGACCCTGCCCGGCCTGCGCCTGGCGCAGAAATACGCGGTGACCTGCGGCGGCTGCCACAACCACCGGATCGGTCTGTACGACGCCTTCCTGATCAAGGAAAACCACATCGCCGCCAGCGGTGGCATCGCTGAAGCCGTGGCCGCCGCGCACAAGATCGCCCCGGGCAAACCGGTGGAGATCGAAGTGGAAAGCCTTGAGGAGTTGCAGCAAGCGCTGGAAGCCGGCGCCGACATCATCATGCTCGACGAACTGAGCCTGGACGACATGCGCGAAGCGGTGCGCCTGACCGCCGGCAAAGCGAAACTGGAAGCCAGCGGTGGCATCAACGAAAGCACACTGCTGCCGATCGCCGAAACGGGCGTGGATTACATCTCGATTGGCGCGATGACCAAGGATGTCAAAGCGGTGGATCTGTCGATGAGACTCAGTCTCTGAACTGCAAGCTGCAAGCTGCAAGCTGCAAGCTGCAAGCTGAGCGATTGTGCTTTTACTTGTAGCTTGCAGCTTGAAACTTGTAGCTGCTTTTAAACGACGAGATTATTCATCTCGCAGTACTCATCCCACTCGACACCCAAGACTTCAGCCGCTTCCTTGTGCAGTACGAGGCGCTGCGCTTCGAACTCTTCCGGCGTGCTGGTGTACTTGAGGGTCAACTCCCAAGGCTGCAAGCCCTGCGCTTCGGCTTCGTCTTCGAAGGCCCACTGGATCTGGTCTTTCTGATCATCGGGACTCAAGTCCTTGATCTCTTCCTTCAGGTCCGGCACATCCAGAAGGTATTTTTCCAGCGCTTGTTCGTGGCGTTGCTCTTGGGTCAATTCAGTCATGGGGTTCTCTCTGATCTGGGAATGGAGGATGGATCTGGATCATCAAGGATCTCTCTGACGCGGACTGGCCGGCCTTCGGAACCATTCGGGATCATCTGAAAACTGCTAAGCGATGCTCATGCAGGCACAGAATATAGGACGTTTGCATGACGAATTACACGGCTCTTTACATCTCTTGCACAAAAAGCTGACCTGCGGAACATAAACGCGTAATCCAAGTCATAGCGATGTGCCACTTCGGTACACAACATGCTGTTCACAAGGAAAACCAGTGATGCGCAGCTTCTTGAAAATCTCCGCGATTGTCTCTACTACCACTTTGATCGCCGCTCTGGCCTTTCCCGCCAGCGCCATGGCCGTTGAACTGAGTTCCAGCAGCGCGTCCTATGGCGACAAGGTTTCACTCATCCACAACGATTATGGCAAGGACGTCGTGATCAAAAGCGATATCAGCATTGATGAGCTGCAAAAGATGCGCGACACCCTCAATGACCAGTCGCGCCAGATCGAAGAATTCAAACGTAGCAGCGGTTCGGGTTCAACCGCCAGCGCCAAGGAGATCGACGAACTGAAGAACAGGGTCAAGGAACAGGACCGCGAACTGGAAAGCCTCGGCCGCCAGGTTGAAGAACTCAAGCGGAACAGCGGCTCAAGCTCCAACTCGAACAGCAGCGAGATCTCGAATTTGAAGCAGATGGTCAACAATCAGGATCGGGACATGGATCAGCTTAAACGTACTGTCGAGGATCTGAGCCGCAAGGTGAAATAAACGAGGATGGTGCCCGAGACAGGAATCGAACCTGCGACCTTCGCGTTACGAGTGCGCTGCTCTACCGGCTGAGCTACACGGGCGATGGGCTAAACCTAGCATCGGTTTTCACAAAAGCAAAGATCGCAGCCTGCGGCAGCTCCCACATGATCGGATTATCAAACCGCTTCTGTGGGAGCTGCCGCAGGCTGCGATCTTTTGCTCTTTATTCAAGGCAAAAAAATGCCCCCGCCGTTTGCACGGCGGGGGCATCTTCATTGCGCTAAAGCCTTGGGCTGATTAAACGCCCGAAGCCTTGGCAGCTGCCACGTCTTTGATGGACAGCTTGATACGGCCGCGGTTGTCCACGTCCAGAACCAGCACTTCGACTTCCTGGCCTTCTTTGAGGATGTCGGTGACTTTCTCTACGCGAGCGTCGCTCAGCATCGAGATGTGCACCAGACCGTCCTTGCCCGGCAGGATGTTGACGAATGCGCCGAAGTCGACGATGCGCTCAACCTTGCCGACATAGATCTTGCCGATCTCGGCTTCTGCCGTGATGCTCAGAACGCGCTGACGCGCGGCTTCTGCGGCATCCTTGGTTTCGCCGAAGATCTTGATCGAACCGTCGTCTTCGATATCGATCGAAGCCTTGGTTTCCTCGCAGATCGCACGGATGGTCGCGCCACCTTTACCGATAACGTCACGGATCTTGTCGGTGTCGATCTTCATCGCGATCATGGTCGGAGCGTTGGCCGACAGCTCGGTACGCGACTGGCCAATGATCTGGTTCATCTGGCCGAGGATGTTCAGGCGCGCTTCAAGGGCCTGGCCCAGAGCGATTTCCATGATCTCTTCGGTGATGCCCTTGATCTTGATGTCCATCTGCAGCGCGGTCACGCCTTTGGCGGTACCCGCTACCTTGAAGTCCATGTCGCCCAAGTGATCTTCGTCGCCGAGGATGTCGGTCAGGACGGCGAACTTCTCGCCTTCTTTAACCAGACCCATGGCGATACCGGCCACCGGTGCTTTCATCGGTACACCGGCGTCCATCAGCGCGAGGGAAGCGCCGCACACGGAAGCCATCGAGCTCGAACCGTTGGATTCGGTGATTTCCGACACCACGCGGATGGTGTACGGGAACACGTCAGCGGCTGGCAGCATGGCCGAAACCGAACGACGGGCCAGACGGCCGTGACCGATTTCGCGACGACCGGCGCCACCCATGCGACCACACTCGCCTACCGAGAACGGCGGGAAGTTGTAGTGCAGCATGAACGGGTCTTTCTTTTCGCCTTCCAGGGTGTCCAGCAGTTGCGCGTCACGGGCGGTGCCCAGTGTTGCCACAACCAGTGCCTGGGTTTCGCCACGGGTGAACAGCGCCGAACCGTGAGTCTTCGGCAGAACGCCGACTTCGATGTTCAGCGGACGTACGGTGCGGGTGTCGCGGCCGTCGATACGTGGCTTGCCGTTGACGATGTTTTCGCGAACGGTGCGGTACTCGATTTCGCCGAAGGCTGCTTTGACTTCAGCAGCGCTAGGCTGGCCTTCTTCACCGGACAGCTTGGCAACCACTTGGTCACGCAACTCGCCCAGACGCGCGTAGCGGTCGGCCTTGACGGTGATGGTGTAAGCCTGGGAGATCGCTTCGCCGAACTCGGCACGGATCGCGCCCAGCAACTCGGTGGCTTCAGGCTGTGGAGCCCAGTTCCAGGTTGGCTTGGCGGCTTCGGCAGCCAGTTCCTTGACTGCGTTGATCACAACCTGGAATTCGTCGTGAGCGAACAGTACCGCGCCCAGCATCTGGTCTTCGGTCAGCTCTTTGGCTTCCGATTCAACCATCAGCACGGCGTCGGAAGTACCGGCAACGACCATGTCCAGGCTCGAAGCGGCTTGCTGTTCATAAGTCGGGTTCAGCAGGTAGCCGGTGCTTTCGTGGAAAGCCACGCGAGCGGCGCCGATCGGGCCGTCGAATGGAATGCCGGAAATGGCCAGGGCAGCCGAGGTACCGATCATCGCAGCGATGTCCGGATCGGTCTTCTTGCTGGTGGAAACGACGGTGCAGACAACCTGCACTTCGTTCATGAAGCCTTCTGGAAACAGCGGACGGATCGGACGGTCGATCAGTCGGGAAGTCAGGGTTTCTTTCTCGGAAGGACGGCCTTCACGCTTGAAGAAACCGCCAGGGATCTTACCGGCAGCGTAAGTCTTTTCCTGGTAGTGAACGGACAGAGGGAAGAAACCCTTGCCCGGATCGGCTTGCTTTGCACCGACGACAGTCACCAACACGCTGACGTCGTCGTCAACGGTGACCAATACTGCGCCGGAGGCCTGACGGGCGATACGGCCAGTCTCGAGGGTAACGGTCGATTGACCGAACTGGAATTTTTTGATTACCGGGTTCACGGTGTCCTACCTTCTTTGTGGCTCTTGGGGGAAACGGTTTCTTGCGAATTCTTGGGCAATCTCGGGAATCGGCCCGATGGCAATTGTCCGGGTGCTACAGGTAAAGCCATGCTGCAGATAAAACTTGAGGCTGGGAGCCTGCAAGGCGCCAGCGGAAAACCGCTGACGCCCGACAGACCACCAACCTCATAGCGCAATCGCTGATTAGCGACGCAGACCCAGGCGAGCGATCAGAGCGGCGTACCGGCTCACGTCCTTGCCTTTCAGGTAGTCCAGCAGCTTGCGACGCTGGTTAACCATGCGGATCAGACCACGACGGGAGTGGTGATCTTTACCGTTGGCCTTGAAGTGACCTTGCAGTTTGTTGATGTTGGCGGTCAGCAGTGCAACCTGCACTTCTGGCGAACCAGTGTCACCAACAGCTTGCTGGTAGTCAGCAACGATTTGAGCTTTTTCTTGAACGTCGAGAGCCATGAGGCAATCCTTCCTTATCAGGAAACTGTTTCAGGGAAACAGCTTCAACAGGCCAGGGACAAATCCCTGTATCTATAAATGAGTAGTGACCATGCCTGTTAACAGCCACACTCGCCGGCCCGCTTGACGCAGACCGGTTCCGGTCATTCTGACCGAATCAAGCGACGCGGCGCGATGCGCCCGTCTTCGCTCACTTCACCGATACCGATGAAGCGACCATTGTGATCCTGTACTCGCACCATGCCGAACTTCGGCGCATCCGGGGCACGCACCGGCTGGCCGTTGAGCCAGTAGAACGCGCTCGCCTCGGAGAAGTGCAGCAACGGCCAATCCTGCAGGCCGCTGTCCGAAGGCATCAGGAAACGGTCGACCGCTTCGTTGCCACCTTCGGCATGTACCGCTTCCAGCTCTTCGAGGGTCACGGTCTGCGCCAGGGTGAAAGGCCCGGCCTGGGTCCGGCGCAATTCTGCGACGTACGCACCACAACCGAGTTGCTCACCGATATCCTCCACCAGGGTACGAATATAGGTGCCCTTGCTGCAGTCCACCGCAAGCCGCGCAGTATCGCCTTCGAAGGCCAGCAATTCCAAGCGCGCAATAGTAACAGAACGCGGTTCGCGCTCCACTACTTCGCCTGCACGTGCCAGTTTGTACAGCGGCTGGCCATCACGCTTGAGCGCCGAGTACATCGGCGGTATCTGACTGATTTGCCCGCGAAATTTCGGCAGAACTGCTTCGACATCGGCGCGACCAACGGTCACCGGACGCTCCTGCAAAACTTCGCCTTCGGCATCGGCCGTGGTGGTGGTCTTGCCGAGTTGCGCCAGGGTTTCATAGCCCTTGTCGGAATCGAGCAGGTACTGCGAGAACTTGGTCGCCTCGCCGAAGCACAGCGGCAACACGCCGGTGGCCAGCGGGTCGAGGCTGCCGGTGTGCCCGGCCTTCTCGGCATTGAGCAGCCAGCGCACCTTCTGCAACGCGGCGTTGGAAGTGAAACCCAACGGCTTGTCGAGCAGGATGATGCCGCTGACGTTACGACGGATACGTTTGACCTGAGCCACCGAATTACTCCTTGGTGTCTTCAGGTGCTGGAGCGGCAACGTGCTGATTGTCTTCAGCCACGGCGCGCTCGATCAGTGCCGACAGGTGCGCACCACGCACGACGGATTCGTCGTAGTGGAAGTGCAGTTGCGGCACACTGCGCAGCTTCATTTCGCGGGCCAGTTGCATGCGCAGGAAACCTGCGGCGGCATTGAGCACCTTGATGCTTTGCGCGATGTCTTCAGCGTTGTCCTGACCCATCACCGTGATGAAAATCTTCGCGTGACCGACGTCACGGGACACTTCCACAGCAGTGATGGTGACCAGGCCGACGCGCGGGTCTTTGACTTCGCGACGGATCAGTTGCGCCAGCTCGCGCTGCATCTGATCGCCGATACGTTGGGTACGGCTGTATTCTTTTGCCATGATTTGTTACCTGTTACTGCCCAGCGGTGAAACCCGCAAGGTCTGAAAGCGGCAAACGCCCGGCCTGACAAAAGCCAGACCGGGCGTTGCGTTTAGAGTCCGGACGCTGTGCCGTGCATTTGCATGCTACGGCCCATCGTGGCCCTTGAAGTGCGCGAGTCAGAGGCTGCGAGCAACCTGAACCTTCTCGAAGACTTCGATCTTGTCGCCGACTTTGACGTCGTTGTAGCTCTTCACGCCGATACCGCATTCCATGCCGGCACGTACTTCGGAAGCGTCATCCTTGAAGCGGCGCAGGGATTCCAGCTCGCCTTCGAAGATAACGATGTCTTCACGCAGTACACGGATCGGACGGTTACGGTGCACGACACCTTCGATCACCATGCAACCGGCGATCGCGCCAAACTTCGGCGAACGGAACACGTCACGCACTTCGGCCACACCCAGGATGTTCTCGCGAACATCGCTGCCGAGCATACCGGTCAGGGCTTTCTTGACGTCTTCGATGATGTCGTAGATCACGTTGTAGTAACGCATATCCAGACCTTCCTGCTCGACGATCTTGCGAGCACCAGCATCGGCACGCACGTTGAAGCCGAACAGTACAGCGTTGGAAGCCAGTGCCAGGTTGGCGTCGGATTCGGTGATACCACCGACACCGCCACCCACGACGCGCACTTGCACTTCATCGTTGCCCAGGCCATTCAAGGCACCGTTCAACGCTTCAAGCGAACCACGGACGTCGGACTTGAGGACGATGTTGAGCGTCTTCTTCTCGGCCTGACCCATGTTTTCGAAGATGTTTTCCAGCTTACCGGCGTGAGCGCGAGCCAGTTTGACTTCGCGGAACTTGCCTTGACGGAACAGAGCCACTTCACGGGCTTTCTTCTCGTCGGCAACCACGCTCATCTCGTCGCCGGCGTCCGGGGTACCGTCCAGGCCGAGGATCTCGACAGGGATGGATGGACCGGCTTCCTTGATCGGCTTGCCGTTCTCGTCGAGCATGGCACGCACGCGGCCATAGTTCGAACCGACCAGGACCATGTCGCCTTGACGCAGCGTACCGTCCTGAACCAGCACGGTTGCCACCGGGCCACGGCCCTTGTCGAGCCGCGATTCAACCACGACACCACGGCCAGGAGCCGATGGAGTAGCTTTCAGTTCGAGAACTTCGGCCTGCAGCAGAACGGCTTCAAGCAGCTCGTCCACGCCAGTACCCATCTTCGCCGAAACCGGAACGAATGGTGTGTCGCCACCCCAGTCTTCGGAAGTCACGCCGTGAACCGACAGCTCGCTGCGGATGCGATCGAGATCGGCGCCCGGCTTGTCGATCTTGTTCACTGCGACCACCAGCGGCACGCCAGCTGCCTGAGCATGCTGAACGGCTTCGATGGTTTGCGGCATCACGCCGTCGTCCGCCGCAACCACGAGGATCACGATGTCGGTCGCCTTGGCACCACGGGCACGCATTGCGGTAAACGCGGCGTGACCCGGGGTGTCGAGGAAAGTGACCATGCCGCGATCAGTCTCAACGTGGTACGCACCGATGTGCTGGGTGATACCGCCGGCTTCGCCAGCAGCTACCTTGGCACGACGGATGTAGTCGAGCAGGGAAGTCTTACCGTGGTCAACGTGGCCCATTACGGTCACGACTGGAGCACGGGAGAACGACTCACCTTCAAACTTCAGGGACTCGGCCAGGGAATCTTCCAGGGCGGTGTCGCTGACCAGGGTCACTTTGTGGCCCAGTTCTTCGGCTACCAGTTGAGCAGTTTCCTGATCAAGCACCTGGTTGATGGTCGCTGGGGTACCCAGTTTGAACATGAACTTGATGATTTCAGCAGCCTTGACCGACATCTGGTTGGCCAGATCGCCAACCGTGATGGTCTCGCCGATCTGCACATCACGCACGACAGGGCCGGTAGGGCTCTGGAAACCGTGGGCGTTGCGCTTCTTCAGCTTGGCCTTGCCGCGACCACCACGACGGAAGCCATCGCTTTCTTCGTCGGTAGTGCGTGGTGCCACACGTGGCGCCGGAGCTTTTTCCTTGACCGATGCGCGATGCGGAGCGTTTTTGCGCTCGCCATCACCGCCACCGCTGCGACGATTGTTGTCGTCGGCACGTGGCTTGTCCGGACGGCGCTGTTCGTTCTGCTTGTTGCGAACGTCAGCCGAAGGAGCAGGAGCAGCAGCCACCACCGGTGCGCTTTCGCGAACAGGTTCGGCAGCGGCAGCCGGCGCCGCGACGGCGTCGCTGGCAGCGGTTTGCGCAGCAGCAGGCTGGCGACGCGCTTCTTCTTCGGCGCGTTGCTTGGCTTCTTCTTCAGCCTTCTGACGGGCAGCATTTTCTACTGCGCGGCGCTCATCCAGTTCACGCTTGCGCTCGGCTTCGATTTCTTCCGGGCTACGCTGTACGAAAACTTTCTTCTTGCGAACTTCAACGCTGATGCTCTTGCTACCAGCCACACGCAGGGTGCTGGTGGTTTTACGCTGCAGCGTGATCTTGCGTGGTTCTTCCACTTTCGCCTTGTGACTGCTCTTCAAGTGAGTCAGCAGGGATTGCTTCTCACTGTCAGTCACATTTTCGTCGGCGGCGGTGTGCGGCAGACCTGCCTCACGCATCTGCTGCAACAGGCGCTCTACCGGTGTTTTGACCTCATCGGCCAGTTGTTTCACCGTGACTTGCGTCATGCACTTCTCTCCTCAGGCCGCGCCTAATTACTCGAACCAGTGGGCTCGGGCGGCCATGATCAACTTGCCGGCACGATCATCGTCAATGCCGTCGATGTCGAGCAGGTCGTCAATAGACTGCTCGGCCAGGTCTTCGCGGGTAATTACGCCGCGCACCGCCAGTTCCATCGCCAAATCCTTGTCCATACCCTCAAGCGAGAGCAGGTCTTCGGCCGGATGGGCGTCTGCCAGCTTTTCCTCAGTAGCGATGGCTTTGGTCAACAAGCGATCCTTGGCGCGAGCACGAAGCTCGTTGACGATGTCCTCGTCAAAGCCGTCGATGTTGAGCATCTCCTCCACCGGTACGTAGGCAATCTCTTCCAGGCTGGTGAAGCCTTCATCTACCAGCACCTGAGCCAACTCTTCGTCGACTTCCAGCTCGTCGATGAAGTTGCGCAGGATGTCGCCGGTTTCTGCTTGCTGCTTAGCCTGGATGTCCGATTCGGTCATCACGTTCAGGGTCCAGCCAGTCAACTGGCTGGCCAGACGCACGTTCTGACCACCGCGACCGATGGCCTGAGCCAGATTGTCTGCGCCAACGGCGATGTCCATGGCATGGGCATCTTCGTCAACGATAATTGCCGCAACCTCGGCCGGGGACATGGCGTTGATCACGAACTGGGCCGGGTTGTCGTCCCACAGCACGATATCAACACGCTCGCCGCCCAACTCACCCGATACCGCCTGGACGCGCGAACCGCGCATACCGATGCAGGCACCTTGCGGATCAATGCGCTTGTCCTTGGAACGGACGGCGATCTTGGCGCGCGAACCCGGATCACGGGAGGCGGCCATGACCTCGATGAGGCCTTCAGCGATTTCCGGCACTTCGATACGGAACAGCTCGATCAGCATTTCCGGCGCGGTACGCGACAGGATCAGCTGCGGGCCGCGGTTCTCGGTGCGGATTTCCTTGAGCAGCGCACGCAGGCGCACGCCGACACGGAAGGTTTCGCGAGAAATGATGTCTTCACGGGCCAGCAACGCTTCAGCGTTGTTGCCCAGATCGACGATCACGTTGTCGCGGGTGACTTTTTTCACGGTGCCGGAGATGATTTCCCCCAGGCGCTCGCGATAGGCGTCGACCACTTGAGCGCGCTCGGCTTCGCGAACTTTCTGCACGATGACCTGCTTGGCAGTCTGTGCAGCGATGCGGCCGAACTCGATGGATTCGATTTTCTCTTCGACGACGTCACCGACCTTGGCGCCAGGATGCGTTTCGGCAACCTTGCTAGGCCAGGTCTCGATGGCCGGATCGTCGAGATCATTCTCTTCGACGACCGTCCAGCGACGGAAGGTTTCGTAGGAACCGGTGTGGCGGTTGATTTCCACACGCAGGTCCACTTCGTCTTCAAAACGCTTTTTGGTAGCAGTGGCCAGAGCCAGCTCCAGCGCTTCAAAAATTACGCTTGCCGGTACACCCTTTTCATTGGATACCGACTCAACAACCAGCAGTACTTCTTTGCTCATCGTACGCCTCGCCTTTCGCAAGCCATTGGATCCGCGGGATCCGCGTCTCAGTCAAAACTGGGAATAATGTTGGCCTTGTCGATCATATCGATCGGCAACAGGAACTCGTGGTCTTCTACCTGCACCACGACGTCCTGCTCTTCTACACCGCGCAGAAGGCCCTGAAAGTTGCGTCGACCTTCGAAAGGCGAGCGCAGCTTGATCTTCACTTGTTCACCGGCAAATTTGGCAAACTGCTCAAGAGTGAACAGCGGGCGCTCCATGCCAGGCGAGGAAACTTCAAGGGTGTATTCAACGGAGATTGGATCTTCAACATCCAGGACACCGCTGATCTGACGGCTGACAATGGCGCAGTCGTCCACCAGCACGCCACCCTCTTTATCGATATAAACGCGCAACATCGAGTGCCGACCCTGAGCCGAAAACTCGATACCCCAGCATTCATAGCCCAGGGCCACGACCACCGGGGCCAGCAAGGCCTGCAACTCTTCTAGCTTGCTCGACACCTGAACCCCCTAGTGCATGATATGTGCATGCTTTGCAAAATAAAAAAATGGGCATAACGCCCATCCTTGAAACGCCGTCGAACAGCGGCGTTGAAAGTATCCAGCTAACAAAAAGCCCCTTAAAAGGGGCTCCTTAAACTGGTTGCGGGGGCCGGATTTGAACCGACGACCTTCGGGTTATGAGCCCGACGAGCTACCAGACTGCTCCACCCCGCGACAAAGCTGGGGCGGAAGTATACGACCGATCCCTTTTAGGGTCAATGTAACCTTCCACCTGCAAGAAAGCCCGCAACAGCGGGCTCTCCTGACTAATTGGTACCGAGAAGGGGACTCGAACCCCTACACCCTATGGGCACAACCACCTCAAGGTTGCGTGTCTACCAATTCCACCACCTCGGCAATACTACGTTGAAACTCTTCTTACTTCTGCTCTTGAGCTGGAGGCACGTCAGTCGCTGGAGTAGCCGACTTTTGCTCTTGAAGCACCGGGACATCATCAGAAGCCGGTTGTTGCTTAGGTACTTCCAACACTGCTGGATCTGGCAAACCTGCTTGAGTCAGCTGATGAGCCTTCTCTTTAGCAAAGTAACCTAACCCCAAGCTGGTTATGAAGAAACCGGCGGCAAGTATAGCAGTAAACTTACTAAGAAAGGTAGAGGAACCTTGGCTTCCGAACACAGTATTTGAAGCACCTGCTCCGAAAGACGCGCCAGCGTCCGCACCCTTACCCTGCTGCAGCAAAACCAGAGCAACTACGCCCAATGCACCCAGCAGATGAAAAACGACTACGACTGTTTCCAGCATTTTTTCAGTTTCCCGCGGCGCGACAGATCGCACCGAACTCATCTGCATTCAGGGAAGCTCCACCAATGAGCCCCCCATCGATATCCGGCATGCCGAACAGTTCGACCGCATTGGCCGCCTTCACGCTGCCGCCGTATAGAAGCCGCACATTTCGTGCGACTTCAGAATTCTCTGCCGCCAACTGCTCGCGAATGGCTTTATGCACATCCTGAGCCTGTTGCGGCGTTGCAGTCAGCCCGGTACCAATGGCCCAGACCGGCTCGTAAGCAATTACTGCCTTGGCAAAAGCACCGACACCCAGCTCCTCGATGATGCTGCCCAGCTGACGCCCGACAACTTCAAGAGTTTTTCCGGCTTCGCGTTGCTCAAGGGTCTCCCCCACACACAACACCGGAATCAAGCCACATGCCTGTGCCGCTGCGAACTTGCGATTCAGCATCCCGTCTCGCTCGCCCAGAATTTGGCGGCGTTCGGAGTGCCCGACAAGCACCAGGGAACAACCTGCATCCACCAACTGACTGGGAGCAATCTCACCGGTCAGCGCACCTTGCATGGCTTCCACCGCAGAATTCTGCGCGCCGACCGAAATCGACTTGCCTTTCAAGCCATCAATCACTTGATTGATATACAAGCAAGGCGGGAACACCGCGACATCAACACCGCTTGGCAAGGCCAGATGACGAAGGCCGTTGATCAGCTCAGCGACGCTGGCGCGGGTACCGTGCATCTTCCAGTTACCAGCTACCATAGGGCGACGCATGCTGTACCTCGTCGGTCAAAGTGGGCGCAGATGTTACCCAACACAATCATGGCTTGCAAGCCGTATCAGGCAGAAACTTCGGTTACCAGTTTTGCCAGCTCTTCGGCATAGCCGCGAACCTGGTTTTCGTCCTCGCCTTCGACCATTACGCGCACCAGAGGCTCTGTGCCGGACTTGCGCAGAAGCACGCGACCGCGCCCCGCCATCGCCTGGGTTACACGGGCGCTGGCTTCCTTGACAGCCGGATGCTCCAGCGGGCTTTCACCGCCGCCGAAGCGGACGTTGATCAGCACCTGAGGGCACTTGCGCAAAGCCTGTCGGGTTTGGGCGAGACCTTCATTGCGGGATTTCAGAGCCATCAACACCTGCAAGGCCGCGATGATCGCGTCGCCCGTGGTGGTGTGATTGAAGCAGACCACATGCCCGGAGTTTTCTCCGCCGACAAGCCAGTTGCGCTCTTGCAGCTCAGCGATGACATAGCGGTCACCGACATTGGCGCGGACGAACGGGATCGACAGATCTGCCAGGGCCAGTTCAAGGCCGAGGTTGCTCATCAGCGTACCGACCACTCCACCCTGCAACTTGCCGCGCTCATGCAGATCGCGGGCAATGATAAACAGCAGATCATCGCCATCCACGATGGTACCGGTGTGATCAACCATCAACACGCGATCGCCATCACCATCGAAAGCGATGCCGAGGTCGGCGTGTTCGGCCAGCACCGCAGCCTGCAACGGCCCCATGTGCGTGGAACCACAGTTATCGTTAATGTTCAGCCCGTTCGGCTGGGCAGACAGCACGACAACTTCGGCGCCCAGCTCACGGAAGACGCTCGGCGCCACCTTATAGGTCGCACCGTGCGCACAGTCGATGACTATTTTCAGGCCGGAGAAATTGGTTCCGGAAGGCACGCTGCTTTTGCAAAACTCGATGTAGCGACCCGATGCATCATTGATTCGCGAAACTTTGCCGATCTTGCTCGATTCGACGACGGTCATCGGCGTATCCAGCAACTCTTCGATCATCAACTCCAATTCATCCGGCAGCTTGGTGCCTTTGCCGGAGAAGAACTTAATGCCGTTGTCGTCATGCGGATTGTGCGATGCACTGATCACGATCCCGGCTTCAGCCTGGAAGGTACGCGACAGATAGGCGATGGCTGGCGTCGGCATCGGGCCGAGCAGCATCACATCGGCGCCCGCCGAGGTCAGCCCGGCCTCGAGTGCGGACTCGAACATATAGCCGGAGATCCGCGTGTCCTTGCCGACCAGCACCTTGCACGCACCCATCTTGCGGAACGCCATGCCAGCCGCCCAGCCGAGCTTGAGCATGAAATCAGGCGTGATCGGGTATTCACCAACGCGACCGCGAATGCCGTCGGTACCAAAATATTTCTTGCTCATAAGTGCTCCATCATTCTTATTCGGCTGATTCTACGGCCGCGATCATTCGCACCACATCGACAGTTTCCGCCACATCGTGGACGCGCAATATTCGCGCGCCCTTGACCGACGCCAGCGCCGCCAGCGCCAGACCGCCATGCAGACGCTCACCCACGGGACGGTTCAAAGCGTGGCCAATCATACTCTTGCGCGAAACACCCACCAGCAGTGGCCGACCCAGTGCGTGCAGGGCCTCCATGTGCTTGAACAAGCTTAGATTGTGCTGCAAGGTTTTGGCGAAGCCGAAGCCGGGATCGAGAATGATCCGCTCGGCGGGAATGCCCGCCTGCGCACACTGATCCATGCGCCCGGCCAGAAACTCGCCGACCTCACGAGTGACATCCTGGTAATGCGGATTGTCCTGCATATCGCCCGGCTCGCCGAGCATGTGCATCAGACACACCGGCAATCCGGTCGCCGCCGCCGCGTCCAGCGCGCCATCGCGACGGAGCGAACGTACATCGTTGATCAACCCGGCACCCAGCCGTGCGGTTTCGCGCATGACCGCTGGCGTGGAAGTATCGACCGAGATGATGACATCCAGCTCGCGGTTGATCAGCTCGACTATCGGTGCGACGCGCTCAAGCTCCTCCAGAGGAGAAACCGCTCGAGCACCCGGCCGGGTCGATTCGCCGCCGACATCGATCAGCGTCGCACCAGCCAGCACCATGGCTTCGGCGTGGCGCAGAGCTGCGTCCAGCTGGCTGTAACGACCACCGTCGGAAAAGGAATCGGGAGTGACATTGAGAATGCCCATGACATGCGTATGGGCCAAATCAAGAACCCGGTTGCCGCAAGGCAACCGGGTCAGGGACTGAACAGAAGTCATTTCAAACCTTAAACGTCAGCAGCCGGACCGCCAATCGGTTTTTCCGGACGCTCGTCCTGCACGACAGGCGGCGGAGGCGTACCGGTGCCACCGGACCAGTCACGCGGCTCGCGAGGTGTGCGACCGGCCATGATGTCGTCGATCTGCTCGGCATCGATGGTTTCGTACTTCATCAGCGCATCAGCCATGGCATCCAGCTTGTCACGGTTATCCGTGAGGATCTGCTTGGCGGTGCCGTAGCACTGATCGATGATACTGCGCACTTCGGAGTCGATCAGCTTGGCTGTCTCACCCGAGAAGCTGGCAGCCTGACCGCCACCGCCGCGACCGAGGAACACTTCACCCTCTTCTTCGGCGTACATCAGCGGACCGAGTTTTTCCGACAAGCCCCACTTGGTCACCATGTTCCGGGCAATCTGACTTGCACGCATGATGTCGTTGGAGGCACCGGTGGTCACACCATCGAAGCCCAGCGTCATTTCTTCAGCGATACGGCCGCCGTACAACGAGCAGATCTGACTGATCAACGCACGTTTGGACAGGCTGTAGCGATCTTCTTCCGGCAGGAACATGGTCACACCCAGCGCACGACCGCGCGGGATGATCGATACCTTGTAGACCGGATCATGCTCAGGTACGACGCGACCCACAATGGCGTGGCCAGCTTCGTGATAAGCAGTGTTCTGTTTCTCTTTCTCGGACATGACCATGGATTTGCGCTCGGCACCCATCATGATCTTGTCTTTGGCCAGTTCGAACTCTTTCATCTCGACGATACGCTTGCCGCTACGGGCAGCGAACAGCGACGCCTCGTTGACCAGGTTGGCCAGGTCAGCACCGGAGAAGCCCGGAGTACCACGTGCGATTACCGCCGGAGCAACGTCGTCGCCCATTGGCACTTTGCGCATGTGCACTTTCAGAATCTGCTCGCGACCACGAATGTCCGGCAAGCCAACCACCACCTGACGGTCGAAACGGCCCGGACGCAGCAGCGCAGGGTCGAGTACGTCGGGACGGTTGGTTGCGGCAATCACGATGATGCCGTCGTTCATTTCGAAGCCGTCCATCTCTACCAGCAACTGGTTGAGAGTCTGCTCACGCTCATCGTGACCACCACCCATACCGGCGCCACGATGGCGACCCACGGCATCGATTTCGTCGATGAAGATGATGCACGGTGCGTGCTTCTTGGCCTGCTCGAACATGTCGCGGACACGGCTGGCGCCGACACCAACGAACATTTCGACAAAGTCGGAACCGGAAATGGTGAAGAACGGCACTTTCGCTTCGCCGGCAATCGCCTTGGCCAGCAAGGTTTTACCGGTACCCGGTGGGCCTACCATCAGCACACCGCGCGGGATACGGCCGCCCAGACGCTGGAATTTACCCGGGTCACGCAAGAACTCGACCAGTTCGCCGACTTCTTCCTTGGCTTCGTCGCAACCGGCAACGTCAGCCAACGTGGTTTTGACCTGGTCCTCGGAGAGCAGGCGCGCCTTGCTCTTGCCGAAGCTCATCGGCCCGCCCTTGCCACCGGCACCGCCCTGCATCTGGCGCATGAAGAACATGAACACCGCAATGATCACCAGGATCGGGAAGCTGGCCACCAGAAGCTGGGTCCAGATGCTTTGCTGTTCAGGCTGCTTGCCTTCAACCACAACGTGATTGTCGACCAGATCGCCGATCAGGCCATTGTCCTGGATTGCCGGACGAATGGTCTTGAAGCTGTCGCCATCGGTGCGCTTGCCGGTAATCACATAGCCATCGACAGCTACGCGCTCGACCTTGCCATCCTTGACCTGCTGGATGAAGTCGGAATAGTTGAGGGTCTGCGGCTCGTTAGGGCTGGAGAAGTTGTTCATCACCGTCACCAGGACAGCCGCGATGATCAACCACAGGATCAGATTCTTTGCCATATCGTTCAATTAACTACCCTCTGAAGCAAGCTCCGCTACTGGCGCGCGCTTCGCATGATATTCACCGGCCTAACTTACTACATTACCTACAACTCTGGCAGGCGCCGTCTGTAACCCTTTGTGAAACACTTTCTACACAATATTCGCTTATGCCCGCAGAGCGAAATATGAAAAACCTATCGCCCTGCCGAAAAACCTCGTTTTACGCATCACCGCCGCGATAACCCCAGGCCAGCATGTACTGCTCACGGGAGCTGCCACGGGAAGAGTCTGGCTTGATCATCTGGATCTTGTCGAATTTCTTGCGAGCATCCTTCAGATAAACATCGAACCCTTCGCCCTGGAAAATCTTGATGACGAAATTGCCACCGGGCTTGAGTATCCGCTCCGCCAGATCCAGCGCCAGCTCACAAAGGAACATGGCCTTGGGCATATCCACTTCGGGTGTACCACTCATATTGGGGGCCATATCGGAAATCACAAGGTCCACCTGCGAATTACCGACGGCCTCGAGGATTTCGGCAAGCACCGAGTCTTCAGTGAAGTCACCTTGAATGAAGGTCACGTCCGGAATGCCATCCATCTCAAGGATGTCAGAAGCGATCAGACGCCCCTGACCACCGATCAGCCGACTGGTGACCTGCGACCAGCCGCCCGGGGCCGCACCGAGGTCGACCACGCTCATGCCCGGACGGATCAATTTGTATTTTTCCTGGATCTCCAGAAGCTTGTAACTTGCACGCGAACGGTAGCCATCCTTCTGCGCCTGCTTCACATAAGGATCGTTGACATGTCTTTTCAGCCAACCAAGGCTTGTCTTGGAACGCGCCATTGGGCACCTCGATGATTAGGGTCGTGATTAGTTGGGCGGATCCACGAACCCTCGGGTAAAATGGCCGCCATTTTACAGAATCCAGACGAAAGGGTCAGATTATGCCGCTCACTCCAGAGCAGAAGAAACAGTACAAATCCATCGGCCACCACCTCAAACCAGTGTTGACGGTGGCGGACAACGGTTTGACTGAAGGTGTCTTAGCCGAACTTGAACGCGCCCTGGCGGATCACGAGCTGATCAAGATCAAGCTCAACATCCTCGATCGCGAGTCGCGCTTGGCGCACATCGCCGAACTGTGCAAGGTCGGCAAAGCGGACCTGGTTCAGGTCATCGGCAAGATGGCTCTGGTCTATCGCAAGAACTTCAGCGCCAACAAGCAGCTGTCGAACGTTCATCGCTTCAAGTGATGCGCAGGGTCAAGGGTGTGCTCCGCGCACCCTGCCACTCCATCCCGGCACCGGCTGCATGACCAGCACCAGCCCGGAAAACCCCAGCACCAGATAACTGAATACCTGCCAGCGCTGCGCATCCGGCCAGCCGACACGCACAGCGACATACATCGCGCACGCGTACAACGCCATCAACAGCACCTGCCCGCGAAAATCCCGCCATAGACTGCCAAGGCCTTCGGCCTGTACCAGCACTAAAGCCTGAAAGATCACGCACAGAGCGGCGAATCCCACCACCAGCACTTCGAATGCACTGGCTACTTCGTCGATCAACAGCGGCGCCAGGCCGATCTGGCCTAACGCCGGCTGCAAACCAAGGTGAATCAACCATAGACCACCGACCCAAAGCATCTGGGTCAGTTGCCAAAGCATGGCGCCCGCATGCAGCGGGCGCCTTCTTTCAGATGTGACGAACTTCGACAATCTCGTACTCGATCACGCCGCCTGGCGTTTTGACGGCAACTACATCGCCCTCTTCCTTGCCAATCAAGGCGCGGGCCAGCGGCGAACCGACGGAAATCTTGCCGAGTTTGAAGTCAGCCTCATCCTCACCCACGATGTGGTAAGTGACGCTTTCATCAGTCTCGACGTTGGCGATTTCGACGGTGGTACCGAAAATCACTTTGCCGGTATGCGGAATGGTCGTGACATCGATGATGACCTGATTCTGGATCCGGCCTTCGATGTCACGAATCCGCGCCTCGACCATGCCCTGCTGTTCGCGAGCGGCATGGTATTCAGCGTTTTCCTTCAAGTCACCCAACTCGCGGGCCGTACCGATGTCCTGGCTGAGCTTCGGACGAACGACCTTGGTCAGGTGAGCATGTTCTTCTTCCAGGGCTTTGGCGCCCTGAACAGTCATTGGGTACTTGGTTATGCTCATGCCTTCAATCCTGCGTGTAGATCCTGCAAGCGGCGCACGGTTTTTTCCGGACCGAACTTCAGCGCTTCGCAGATCGCTTCGCCCGCAGCGATGGTAGTGGTGCAGTAGATCTTGTGCTGCAGGGCGTTGCGACGAATGGAGTACGAATCGGCGATCGACTGACGACCTTCGGTGGTGTTGATGATCAGCGTGACTTCGTCATTCTTGATCATGTCGACCACGTGCGGACGCCCCTCGGTCACCTTGTTCACGCGGCGCACTTTCAGGCCTGCCGCTTCGATCAGCTTGGCAGTGCCGGCAGTGGCGACCACTTCGAAGCCCAAGTTGATCAGATCACGGGCCACGCCTGCAACCAGCGGCTTGTCATCATCGCGCACGCTGATGAACGCGGTACCGCCGGTCGGCAGCACTTCGCTGGCGCCCATCTGCGCCTTGGCGAATGCTTCGCCGAAGGTATCGCCGACACCCATTACTTCACCGGTGGACTTCATCTCTGGGCCGAGGATCGGGTCAACGCCAGGGAATTTGGCGAACGGGAACACCGCCTCTTTCACGCTGTAGAAGTTCGGGATGATTTCCTTGGTGAAGCCGATTTCCTTCAGGGTCTTACCAGCCATCACGCGGGCAGCGATCATCGCCAGGGAAACACCGATGCACTTGGAAACGAACGGCACGGTACGCGAGGCGCGCGGGTTGACTTCGATGACGTAGATGTCTTCGCCCTGCAAAGCCAATTGCACGTTCATCAGGCCGACAACGCCCAGTTCAAGGGCCATTTTCTTGACCTGTTCGCGCATCTCGTCCTGGATGTGCGCCGGCAGCGAGTAAGGCGGCAGCGAGCATGCGGAGTCACCGGAGTGAACGCCCGCCTGTTCGATGTGCTGCATGATCGCGCCGATCACCACGTCTTTGCCGTCGCAAACCGCATCCACGTCCATTTCGATGGCGCAGTTGAGGAAGTGGTCGAGCAGCACCGGGCTGTCGTTGGACACTTGCACCGCGTCACGCAGGTAACGCTTGAGCTCGTCTTCCTTGTAAACGATTTCCATCGCACGGCCGCCCAGGACATAGGACGGGCGCACCACCAACGGATAACCGATTTTCGCGGCAGCACGAACGGCTTCGTCTTCGCTGCGCACGGTGGCGTTTGGCGGCTGACGCAGGTTCAGGCGCTCGACCATTTGCTGGAAGCGCTCGCGGTCTTCGGCACGGTCGATGGCGTCAGGGCTGGTGCCGATAATCGGCACGCCAGCAGCTTCCAGCGCGCGAGCCAGTTTCAGCGGAGTCTGGCCGCCGTACTGGACGATCACGCCCTTCGGCTTCTCGACGCGGCAGATTTCCAGCACGTCTTCCAGAGTTACCGGCTCGAAGTACAGACGGTCGGAAGTGTCGTAGTCGGTGGACACGGTTTCCGGGTTGCAGTTGACCATGATGGTTTCGTAGCCGTCTTCGCGCAAAGCGAGAGCAGCGTGAACGCAGCAGTAGTCGAACTCGATGCCCTGGCCGATACGGTTCGGTCCGCCACCCAGGATCATGATCTTGTCGCGACCCGACGGCGCGGCTTCGCACTCTTCCTCGTAAGTCGAGTAAAGGTAAGCGGTGTCGGTGGCGAACTCGGCGGCGCAGGTGTCAACGCGCTTGTAGACCGGGAATACTTCGAGCTTCTGACGATGGGTGCGCAGGTTCTTCTCGGTGACGCCCAGCAGCTTGGCCAGACGCTGATCGGAGAAGCCTTTGCGCTTGAGCTTGAACATCAGGTCGCGGTCGATCGAGGACAGACCGAGGGTCTTGACCTTCTCTTCGTCCTTGATCAGGTCCTCGATCTGCACCAGGAACCACGGGTCGATCATGTTCATGCCGAAGATGTCTTCGACCGACAGACCGGCACGGAAGGCGTCCGCCACGTACCAGATACGCTCGGCGCCCGGCACGGTCAGTTCGCGCTTGAGCACGCTCATGCTTTCCGGGTTGCTCAGATCGAGCTTCTCGTCCAGACCGCAAACGCCGACTTCCAGTCCGCGCAGGGCTTTCTGCAGGGATTCCTGGAAGGTGCGGCCGATGGCCATGACTTCACCGACCGACTTCATTTGCGTGGTCAGGCGCGCGTCAGCCTTGGCGAATTTCTCGAAGGCGAAGCGTGGCAGCTTGGTGACAACGTAGTCGATCGACGGTTCGAAGGACGCCGGGGTCTTGCCGCCGGTGATGTCGTTCGACAGCTCGTCGAGGGTGTAACCCACAGCCAGTTTGGCCGCGACCTTGGCGATCGGGAAACCGGTGGCTTTCGAAGCCAGTGCCGAGGAACGCGATACCCGCGGGTTCATTTCGATCACGACCATACGGCCAGTGTTCGGGCAGATACCGAACTGCACGTTGGAACCGCCAGTCTCGACGCCGATCTCGCGCAGGACCGCCAGGGAGGCGTTACGCAGGATCTGGTATTCCTTGTCGGTGAGGGTCTGGGCCGGAGCCACGGTGATCGAGTCACCGGTGTGCACGCCCATCGGGTCGAAGTTTTCGATGGAGCAGACGATGATGCAGTTGTCCTTTTTGTCGCGGACAACTTCCATTTCATATTCTTTCCAGCCGATCAGCGATTCGTCGATCAGCAGCTCTTTGGTCGGCGACAGGTCCAGACCACGGGCGCAGATTTCTTCGAACTCTTCACGGTTGTAGGCGATACCGCCACCGGTGCCGCCCATGGTGAAGGACGGACGGATGATGCACGGAAAACCGAGGGTTTCGAGGACCGCATTGGCCTCTTCCATGCTGTGGGCGATGCCGGAACGCGGGCACGCCAGGCCGATGGATTTCATCGCCTTGTCGAAACGCGAACGGTCTTCAGCCTTGTCGATGGTGTCGGCGTTGGCACCGATCATCTCTACGCCGAACTTCTCCAGAACGCCTTCGCGCTCCAGGTCCAGGGCGCAGTTCAGTGCAGTCTGGCCGCCCATGGTTGGCAGTACGGCGTCCGGACGCTCCTTCTCGATGATCTTGGCAACGGTCTGCCACTTGATCGGTTCGATGTAGGTAGCGTCGGCCATGTCCGGGTCGGTCATGATGGTGGCCGGGTTGGAGTTCACCAGGATGACGCGGTAACCCTCTTCGCGCAGGGCTTTGCAGGCCTGGGCGCCGGAGTAGTCGAATTCGCAGGCCTGGCCGATAACGATCGGGCCAGCGCCGAGAATCAGGATGCTTTTAATGTCTGTACGTTTTGGCATGGTTTGTCACTCAAATCCGCAGGTCAGTCGGCAAGCCGTCTTGATCGATTTCTGAAGTCCCGAAGGGGCCGCCGGGTGCCGGGGCCGCCCTCAAGGCTTCTCTCTACAGTCTCAAGGCGAACGCTTAGCGTCGCTTGGCCATCTCGTTGATGAAGCGGTCGAACAGTGGCGCGACATCGTTCGGGCCCGGGCTCGCTTCAGGGTGACCCTGGAAGCTGAACGCGCTCTTGTCGGTGCGCTCGATGCCTTGCAGGGTGCCGTCGAACAGCGACTTGTGGATCGCGCGCACGTTGGCCGGCAGGGTGGCTTCGTCTACCGCAAAACCGTGGTTCTGGCTGGTGATCATTACAACGCCGGTGTCCAGGTCCTGCACCGGGTGGTTGGCACCGTGGTGGCCGTGGCCCATTTTCAAGGTCTTGGCGCCGGAGGCCAGAGCCAGCAACTGGTGGCCGAGGCAGATGCCGAACACCGGCGTCTCGGTTTCCAGCACTTGCTTGATCGCCTGGATCGCGTAGTCGCATGGCTCCGGGTCACCAGGGCCGTTGGACAGGAACACGCCGTCCGGCTTGAGCGCCAGTACATCGGCGGCTGGCGTCTGAGCCGGCACCACGGTGACGCGGCAGCCGCGCTCGACCAGCATGCGCAGGATGTTGACCTTGACGCCGTAGTCGTAGGCGACCACGTGGTATGGCAGTTCGGAGGCTTCGATAGTCGCGTGGCTGTCGGTTTTCAGATCCCAGACAGTCGAGCGCCATTCGTATTGAGTCTTGGTGCTGACGACTTTCGCCAGGTCCATGCCCTTCAGGCCCGGGAAGCCTTGCGCAGCGGCGATGGCCGCTTCTTCGGAGATGTTGTCGCCGGCCATGATGCAGCCGTTCTGTGCGCCTTTTTCACGCAGGATGCGGGTCAGGCGACGGGTGTCGATACCCGCGATTGCCACTACATTGTTGGCTTTCAGGTAGTCGGACAGGGACATCGTGTTACGCCAGTTGCTCGCTACCAGCGGCAGGTCACGGATGACCAGGCCAGCGGACCACACGCGGTCGGACTCGGCGTCTTCCGGCGTGGTGCCGGTGTTGCCAATGTGCGGGTAAGTCAGGGTAACGATCTGTTGGGCGTAGGAAGGATCGGTAAGGATTTCCTGATAGCCGGTCATTGCGGTGTTGAACACCACCTCACCAACGGTCTGACCGTCGGCTCCAATGGCTTCGCCGCGAAAAATGCTGCCATCAGCAAGGGCGAGTATGGCTGGCTTAGTCAAGAAGACCTCCCGTAAATAACGCATGAAAGGGCAATCGCAGGTTGTAAAAAAGCGGAGTGACGTATGGACACGTCACCCCGCTTCTTCACTGAAATTATTCTGCGCGCTTTTAGTGGACACACTAAAGCTGTAGCTTACAGAAAAGGCCGTTTTTGGTCCACCGCTAAAGAGCCTTAAAGGCCGGAGAATGCGACAGGTCGTCGCCAGGCGGTAAAAACCGGCGCAAAACGGGACGTTTGCGCCGGGATCAGCAACGACTCAACGCAGATCGAGCACGTCTTGCATGTCGTACAGGCCCGGCTCGCGACCATCCAGCCACAGCGCCGCACGCACCGCACCCTTGGCGAAGGTCATGCGGCTCGAAGCCTTGTGGGTGATCTCGACGCGCTCGCCATCGGCAGCGAACAGAACGGTGTGGTCACCGACGATGTCGCCGGCACGCACAGTGGCGAAACCAATGGTTTCACGCTCACGCGCCCCGGTCTGACCTTCGCGACCGTATACCGCGACCTTCTTAAGGTCTCGCCCCAGCGCATCGGCAATCACTTCACCCATGCGCACGGCGGTACCCGACGGGGCATCGACCTTGTGCCGGTGATGGGCTTCCATGATCTCGATATCGACATCGTCACCCAGCACGCGCGCAGCGGTGTCGAGCAACTTCAGGCAGAGGTTGACGCCGACGCTGAAGTTGGCAGCGAAAACGATTGGAATGTCCTTGCCCGCCTCGGCCAGCAACTGCTTCTCTTCAACACTGAAACCGGTGGTACCGATGATCATCGCCTTGCCATGTTTGCGGCAGAACGCGAGGTTCTTCAGGGTCACGGTCGGGTGGGTGAAGTCGATCAACACATCGAACTCTTCAACCACTCGATCCAGATCACCGGACAGCGGCACGCCGATACGGCCCAGCGCTGCCAGCTCACCGGCATCCGCGCCAACCAGCGTGCTGTCGGGACGATCGACCGCCGCGGTCAGACCGGCGCCCGGCGTCTGCTGCACCGCTTCGATCAGGGTCTTGCCCATGCGCCCGGCGGCGCCCATCACTGCAATACGTCGCATGCCGACTCCTTACAAATCGCCGAAGAAACGCTTCACACCGTCGAACCAACCGGTGGTTTTCGGCGAATGGCTGTTGTCGTCAGCCAGGGAGCTGCGGAATTCTTCCAGCAGTTCACGCTGACGACGATTGAGGTTGACCGGCGTTTCCACAGCCACACGACACATCAGGTCACCGGCACCGCCGCCACGCACTGGCGCCACGCCTTTGCCGCGTACGCGGAACTGCTTGCCGGTCTGCGTGCCTTCGGGGATTTTCAGTTTGACGCGACCGTCGAGGGTCGGGATTTCCAGCTCGCCGCCCAACGCTGCGTCGACGAAGCTGATCGGCACTTCGCAGAACAGATGCTTGCCGTCACGCTGGAAGATGTCGTGCTCGCGCACATTGATCACAACATACAGGTCGCCAGTCGGCCCGCCCTGGGTACCCGCCTCGCCTTCGCCGGACAGACGAATGCGGTCGCCGGTATCAACACCGGCCGGCACTTTCACCGACAGGGTTTTGTACTCTTCGACGCGACCGTCGCCGTGGCAGGAGTCGCACGGATCGGAAATGATCTTGCCTTGGCCATGGCAGCGCGGGCAGGTCTGCTGCACCGAGAAGAAGCCCTGCTGCATGCGCACCTGGCCGATACCGCCACAGGTCGGGCATGTCGTCGGCGAGGAGCCTTTCTTGGCGCCGGAACCATCGCACGGCTTGCAGTTGACCAGTGTAGGAACGCGGATATTCACCGACGTCCCGCGCACCGCTTCTTCCAGATTCAGCTCCAGGGTGTAGCGCAGATCGCTGCCACGCTGGGCGCCGCCACGGGAACCGCCGCGACCACCGCCAAAGAAGTCACTGAAGACATCGCCAAAGATGTCCGAGAAGTTCTGGCCACCGAAACCGGCACCGCCGCCGCCCATGCTCGGATCGACGCCGGCATGACCGTACTGGTCGTATGCCGCGCGCTTGCTGGCGTCGGACAACACTTCATAGGCCTCGTTGGCCTCTTTGAATGCTTCTTCCGAAGCTTTGTCGCCGGGATTACGGTCGGGGTGGTGCTTCATGGCCAGACGGCGATAGGCCTTTTTCAGGTCCGCTTCGCTCGTGCCCCGCTCGACACCCAATACTTCGTAATAGTCACGCTTTGCCATAAGTTCTTTGCACTCTTAAGGACGTTCGGCAAACCCCTCCTGAGCCTCGCCAAACTCGTTGAGCCCCCATTAAGGCCCGGACCCAACTCACGTCAATTCAACGATCCTGGTCTTGATTGATGCGGTATCTGCGGCGCGAAAAGCAGGAGCATTCCCGGCCATACCGCCAGCAAGCGAGCGCTGTCGCATGCTGTAAAAATTCGCGTATTCCAGATACGCCAACGCGGGAGGCAAGCTCCCGCGCGGCGACATCCTACCAGTCACCGCCGCAAGGCAGTCAACCGGGCGACCAACAACTTACTTGTGGTCTTTTACTTCTTCGAACTCGGCGTCGACAACGTCGTCAGCCTTCTCAGCCGATTCGCCTTGCGGGGCTGCGCCATCAGCTGGCTGAGCCTGTTCGGCGTACATCTTCTGAGCAACCGGAGCGGAGACTTTCGACAGCTCTTCAACCTTGGCTTCGATGGCAGCCTTGTCGTCGCCTTTGACGGCGGCTTCCAGAGCAACCACTGCAGCTTCGATTGCAGTCTTCTCTTCGGCGGTGACCTTGTCGCCCGCGTCAGCGATCATCTTGCGAGTCGAGTGCACCAGTGCATCACCCTGGTTACGGGCAGCGGCCAGCTCTTCAAACTTGCGGTCTTCCTCGGCATTCGCCTCGGCGTCACGCACCATGCGCTCGATTTCTTCGTCGGACAGACCGGAGTTGGCCTTGATCACGATCGACTGGGTCTTGCCGGTAGCCTTGTCTTTCGCGCCGACGTGCAGGATGCCGTTGGCGTCGATGTCGAAGGTCACTTCGATCTGCGGCACGCCACGTGGAGCAGGTGGAATGTCGGCCAGGTCGAACTTGCCCAGCGATTTGTTCTGTGCGGCTTGCTTGCGCTCGCCCTGCAGAACGTGAATGGTCACAGCGCCCTGGTTGTCGTCGGCAGTCGAGAACACTTGCGATTTCTTGGTAGGAATCGTGGTGTTTTTCTCGATCAGCGCGGTCATCACGCCACCCATGGTTTCGATACCCAGAGTCAGCGGGCTGACGTCGAGCAGCAGCACGTCTTTAACGTCACCGGCCAGAACAGCGCCCTGAATCGCAGCACCCATGGCAACGGCTTCATCCGGGTTGACGTCTTTACGCGCTTCTTTACCGAAGAAATCGGTAACCAGCTTCTGCACCAGCGGCATACGAGTCTGACCACCGACCAGAATCACGTCGTTGATCGCGCTGACGTCGATACCAGCGTCTTTCATGGCAATGCGGCAAGGTTCGATGGTGCGCTGAACCAGGTCTTCAACCAGTGCTTCGAGCTTGGCACGCGAGATTTTCACGTTCAGGTGCTTAGGACCGGTCGCATCTGCAGTGATGTACGGCAGGTTGACGTCGGTCGACTGAGCGGACGACAGCTCGATCTTGGCTTTCTCAGCGGCTTCTTTCAGGCGCTGCATGGCCAGCGGGTCACCTTTGAGGTTCATGCCGCTTTCTTTCTTGAATTCGTCAACGAGGTAGTCGATCAGACGGATGTCGAAGTCTTCACCGCCGAGGAAGGTGTCACCGTTGGTGGCCAACACTTCGAACTGGTGCTCACCGTCAACTTCAGCGATTTCGATTACGGAAACGTCGAAAGTACCGCCACCCAGGTCATAAACGATCACGGTGTGATCGCCCTTGGCCTTGTCCATACCGTAAGCCAGAGCGGCTGCGGTTGGTTCGTTGATGATACGTTTTACGTCCAGACCAGCGATGCGGCCGGCGTCTTTGGTAGCCTGACGCTGGCTGTCGTTGAAGTAGGCCGGAACGGTGATCACCGCTTCGGTCACTGCCTCGCCGAGGTAGTCTTCGGCGGTCTTCTTCATCTTCTTCAGAATTTCAGCCGAGATTTGTGGCGGAGCCATTTTCTGGCCGTTCACTTCAACCCAGGCGTCATTGTTGTCAGCCTTGACGATCTTGTAAGGGACCATCTGGATGTCTTTCTGCACAACTTCTTCGTCGAAACGACGACCGATCAGACGCTTTACTGCGTACAGGGTGTTGTGCGGGTTGGTGACAGCCTGACGCTTGGCCGACTGACCTACCAGGATTTCGCCATCGTTGGCGTAAGCGATGATCGACGGCGTGGTACGCGCGCCTTCAGCGTTTTCAATAACTTTGGCTTTGCCGTTTTCCAGCACGGAGACGCAGGAGTTGGTAGTCCCCAGGTCGATACCGATAATTTTGCCCATGTTCACTCTCCCGAAACTTTGGATTTTGTTGCCGCAGCAGTGGTGGCTGACTGCGGTAGCACTTAAACGCTTGACTTCTAAATGGGGGCCTTGCGGCTAATTTCAAGCCTGCTCGTCAATCGAAGGCGAAACCGGTGCCGGTGCCTTGCTGACCACGACCATTGCCGGGCGCAGCAGGCGACCATTGAGCTGGTAACCCTTCTGGAAAACCTTCAGCACGCTGTTCGGCTCGACGTCGGCGCTTTCCTGCATGGCCATCGCCTGATGGTGAACGGCGTTAAACGGTTCGCCATGCGGATCGATCGCTTCAAGCTGGTAGCGCTTGAGGGTGTCGTGGAACATTTTCAGGGTCAGCTCGATGCCTTCGCGCATCGGACGGATGCTTTCGTCGTCCGGGCTCGACAGCTCGAGGCCGCGCTCCAGGCTGTCGACGATCGGCAGCAGGTCGCTGGCGAATTTTTCCAGGGCAAACTTGTGCGCCTTCTCGACGTCCTGCTCGGCACGGCGGCGAACGTTCTGCAGATCGGCAGCAACACGCAGAGACTGATCCTGCGCGGCGGCCAATTGCTCTTCGAGCACTTGCACACGGGTCGCCAGGTCGTCACCCGAACCTTCGGGCGCCTGATTGGCATCTGGGTTTTGCGTATCTACTGTCTGTTCGTCAGCCATAGAATTCTCCTTTCAATTTCGTCCGCGAGCCTGACTCGCGCTTCTGCCCCGATATATGGGGCCGCAAAATCAGGCTTCAAGGGCTGCAATCGATTGTCCCTACAAAAAAGTGCTGAATAGTCATTCTCGAATGCGCTAAGAAAACTTTTCGATCAAGCAAATCGAGCTAAGCGAGGGCATTGTCAGGCCGGAACAAAACACTGTATAAATAACCAGACCTCAAGCCTGGGAGCGGCCCTTATGCTGGTGCACCTGTCCGTACACAACTACGCCATCGTCGAACATCTCGATCTCGAACTCGATCGCGGGATGAGCGTGATCACAGGGGAAACCGGCGCTGGCAAATCGATCATGCTCGATGCCCTGGGCCTTACCCTGGGCGATCGCGCCGACAGCGGCGTGGTCCGCCCGGGCGCCGATAAAGCCGACATTCTCGCCACGTTCGACCTGGCTGATATCCCTGAAGCCAGCGCCTGGCTGACCGAGCGCGACCTGGAAAACGACGGGCCGTGCATTCTGCGTCGGGTCATCACCTCCGAAGGTCGTTCGCGCGGCTATATCAACGGCACGCCCTGCCCGCTTGGCGACCTCAAAGCCCTTGGCGAGCTGCTGATCGATATCCACAGCCAGCATGAACACCAGTCGCTGCTGAAAACCGACACCCATCGCCGCCTGCTCGACGAGTACGCTGGCGCGACCGATCTGGCGCGTCAGGTACAACTTGCCGCCCAGCGCTGGCGCCAGACCCGCCAGGAACTCGAGCGCCTCTCCAACTCTGGTGATGAACAACGCGCACGTCATCAACTGCTCAGCTACCAGCTCGAAGAACTGGAAAACCTCGGGCTCGGCGAAAACGAACTCGAACAGCTGGAGCAGGAACACAAGAACCTGACCAACGCCGAAACCTTGCTGGGCATTTGCCGGCAAGTGGTCGAGCAGTGCAGCGAAAGCGATTCCGGCAATGTGCTGAATGCGCTGACCGCCAGCCTCAACCGCCTGTCCAGCGTGAATAATTCAGTGGGTGCGCTGGGTGAAGCCAGCAGCCTGCTGACCAGCGCGCAGATTCAGGTAGAAGAAGCGGTCGGCGAGCTCAACCGCTTTCTCGACAACTTCGATGCCGACCCGGCTCGCCTGCAATATCTGGAAGAGCGCCTGGACGCGATCTACACCCTGGCGCGCAAACACCGGATTCAACCGACCGAAGTCGGCGAAATGCAGCAGAAGCTGCTGGATGAAATCGAAACCCTGAACGCCAACGATGAATCCATCGAGCGCCTGGGCGAAGAGCTGGCGTCCTACGCCCGTCACTATCAAGAGAAGGCCCGCGAGCTGAGCGACCTTCGTCATCAGGCAGCCGGCAGTCTCGCCAGTGCGGTGGAGCAGGAAATCCAGCGCCTGGGCATGCCCGGCGGCCGCTTCACCATTGAACTGAAAGCCAACAGCAGCGACGAGTTGCTGCCGAACGGACTGGAGCAGGTCGAACTGCTGGTCAGCGCCAACCCCGGCCAACCGCTCAAGGCGCTGGCAAAAGTCGCGTCCGGCGGTGAGCTGTCGCGGATCAGTCTGGCGATTCAGGTGATCACCGCCCAGACCTCCCGTGTGCCAACGCTGGTATTCGACGAAGTGGACGTGGGTATCGGCGGCCCGACTGCCGAGATCGTCGGCCAGCTACTGCGGCGCCTCGGTGATCGCGGCCAGGTCTTGACCGTGACCCACTTGCCGCAAGTGGCGGCGCAGGGTCATCAGCATCTGTTCGTGCACAAGGTCCGCGACGAAAAGGCGACTCACACCGCCGTCGCGAAGCTGACCAAGAACGAACGCATCGAAGAAGTCGCGCGCATGCTCGGTGGCATCGATCTGACCAAGGAATCCCTGGCTCACGCGAAAAAAATGGTGGTGACCGCCAAGGCGTAACAAATAGTAGAAAGCACGAAGGCGACCCTTGGGTCGCCTTCGTTCGTTTCGCGAATGTGAAATTCGCGCGACATGCTTACTTTTTCTTGCGTACGTACAGTACAAGATTGTGATCAACCATCTCGAAACCGTGCTTCTCGACGATCGATTTCTGAAGTTTTTCGATTTCTTCGTCGAAGAATTCGATGACTTCACCCGACTCCACGTTGACCATATGGTCGTGGTGGCCACCGTCAGCCAGTTCGAAGACCGCGTGGCCGCCGTCGAAGTTGTGGCGGACCACGAGGCCGGCCGCTTCGAACTGGGTCAGTACACGGTAAACCGTGGCCAGGCCGACGTCCTCACCAGCTTCCATCAACGCCTTGTAGACGTCCTCGGCACTCATGTGGCGCTGCTCGGTAGAGTCGAGCATTTGCAGGATCTTGACCCGTGGCAGGGTCACTTTGAGGCCGGCTTTGCGTAGTTCGCTATTTTCAACCATGGTCAGCTTTCTCGCGATGCTGCTTCGCAGCTTCTCTTAATGCGGGTATGATCGGCGTTTACGTTGTCCCAGCCAAGATAGTGGAAGTCGCCCACCGATGCAAAACACCAAGCTCTTGCTAACCAGTTTCACCTTTGTGGGACTGCTCGCACTCGCCGGTTGTTCATTCCCCGGGGTTTACAAAATCGACATCCAGCAGGGCAATGTCGTCACGCAGGACATGATAGACCAGTTACGCCCGGGAATGACCCGGCCGCAAGTACGGTTTATCATGGGCAACCCTCTGCTTGCCGACACGTTCCATGCCGATCGCTGGGATTATCTGTACAGCCTGCAACCGGGTGGCGGTGAACGCCAGCAGGAACGAATCAGCGTTATCTTCAATTCCAACGACCAGCTTGTCAGCCTGTCCGGTGACTTCATGCCGGGCGTGAGCCGTGACGAAGCCATTCTCGGCAAGGACAGCGGCACGAACGTGACCGCGCCTGCTGAAAACGCCGAGAAGCCAGAAGCTGAGAAACCAGCCAAGCCCGGCTCCTTGCTGGATCAGATCCAGAAGGACGTCGATGGTGTGGAAACCGTACCGGTTCCGACACCAGAACCGCTGGACACCTCGCCGCAGTAATGCGCGAGGCAATAAAAAACCCGGACATTCCGGGTTTTTTATTGCCTGCCGTTTGGCTTGATCAAATATTTCGTGCTTTTGCCTCGGCAGCCTTGGCCGCGCGCAGGCGTCGAACCTCTTTGGGATCCGCCAGCAGCGGACGATAAATTTCGATGCGATCGCCGGCCTGAACAGCACGCGCATCCGCGTCAGTCACGACTTTGCCAAAAATCCCCAGCGGACATTCCGCCAGATTCAGCTCAGGAAACTCGGCCGCGATGCCCGATTCGTGCACCGCCGCCCGAACGCTAACGCCCTCAGCGACGCTGATCGCACGCAGAACTTGCCGATCAACCGCCGCGTACACCACTTCTATATCGATCACCGGCTCAACCGTGCATCTGCTTGGCGCGCTGGCAGAAAGCATCCACCAGCTGATTGGCCGCCTGATTGAACAACGGGCCCAACGTAGCGCGCACCAGCGGCCCGGCGTAATCGAACGACAGATCCAGACTGATCTTGCAGGCTTTTTCGTTCAGCGCCTTGAACACCCAGATGCCGTGCAACTGAGTGAACGGGCCTTCTTCAAGGTTCATCTCGATCGACTGCCCCGGCACCAGCGTATTGCGCGTGACGAAATGCTGGCTGAGGCCGCCCTTGGCCACGCCGACACTGGCGCGCATGTGTTCCGGGGAGCTTTCCAGCACTTCGGCCTCCGAGCACCACGGCAGAAACTCCGGGTACCGCGCGACGTCGTTGACCAGGTCGTAGAGAAATTGCGCCGGGTACGGCAGAAGCGCGGATCGTTGGATATGTGTCGTCATGTAAGCGTTACTTCCAGAGCTGAGCGGCAAAGACTACAAGAATGCCGATAGGCGCCACGTAGCGCATCAAGAACAGGGACAGGGCAAACAGAACCGGGTTACGGATGGACAATTCATCCCGCACCGCTTCACGCCCCATCACCCATCCCGCGAACAGCACGAAACACAAGCCACCGAGGGGCAACATGATCCGCGAGGTGAAGAAATCGATCACACCGAAGAAGTCGAGACCGCCCTGCGCACCCCATTGGTAGAGGCTGAACACCCCGCCTTCGTTCACGAAAAACTTGGCTTCCTTCCAGATATTGAAGGAAAACACCGTGCCCAGACCGACAAACCAGCAGGTGAACGCCAGCCAGAAAGTCACCCAGGCGCGGCTGATTTTCGTGCGCTCAACGAGGTAAGCCACCATCGGTTCGAGCAGGGAAATCGCCGAACTCCACGCGGCCACCGCGACCAGCACAAAGAACACCACGCCCATCAACTGGCCGAGAAATACGTTACCAAAAGCAAATGGCAGGCTGACGAACATCAGGCCCGGGCCTTCGCTCGGGTTCAGGCCCGCGGCGAACACAATCGGAAACAACGCCAGACCGGCTACCAGCGATACGAAAGTATCCAGCAGCGCAACACCGACCACCGTGCCCGACAGCGAGGTGTTCTTCGGCATGTAGGCGCCGTAGATCATGATCGAGCCGACGCCAACGCTCAGCGAAAAGAACGCGTGGCCCATCGCTGGCAACAGGCCGTCGAGGACTTTTTCCGGGTGGAAGTCGAACATGAAATGCACGCCTTCCATGAAATGCCCGGTGGTCATGCTGTACCCCAGCAACACCAACACCATCACGAACAGCAGCGGCATCATGATCCGCAAGCTGCGCTCAAGCCCGGCGACCACACCTTTGGCGATCACGTAGGCCGACAGCAGCATAAAAATCGTATGCCAAAGTGTCAGGCGCCATGGATTGGAGATGACATTGCCGAAATAGGCGCCGACCTGATCGGCCGTCGCGCCCTGGAAATCGCCCCGGCCCATGTCGACGATGTAGTCCAGCGACCAGCCGCCGACCACACTATAGAAAGACAGGATCAGCAGAGCCGTGATCATCCCGGCAAACGCGCCCCACGACCATTTGGCCGAGTGCCCCGCCTCCAGCGCCAGCACCTTCAGGGCGTTCGCCGGACTCTGTCGGGCGCGCCGGCCGATCAGGGTTTCCGCGAGCATGACCGGGACACCGATGAGCGCGATGCACGCCAGGAACATCAGCACGAAGGCGCCGCCACCGTAGACCCCGACCATGTAGGGGAACTTCCAGATACTACCCAGTCCCACGGCCGAACCGGTCGCGGCGAGTATGAATACCCAGCGGCTAGCCCAACTGCCGTGGACAGAAACCTTGTCTGTCGACATCGTTTATCACGCCCAAGCGTTAGAAAAAGAGGCCGCATTGTCCGGGATTCACTCAACCTGCTCAAGCACGCAGCAACACCGTAGCCGACAGCCGAACAACTCCATATAATGCCGCCCCTATGGCTAAACAGAAGAAACACCCAACAGGGACCATCGCGCAGAACAAAAAGGCGCGACACGATTACTTCATCGAGCACAAGTTCGAGGCTGGTCTGGTCCTGGCCGGCTGGGAAGTAAAAAGTCTGCGGGCTAGCAAGTTGCAGCTGGTCGACAGCTATGTCCTGCTCAAGGATGGCGAAGCGTGGTTGCTCGGCAGCCACATCACGCCGCTGATGACCGCGAGCACTCACGTCATCGCCGACCCGGTGCGCACACGCAAACTGCTGCTCAACCGCCGCGAGCTGGACAAGCTCGCCGCCGCCGTGCAGCAAAAGGGTTACGCCTGCGTATGCCTGTCCTGGTACTGGAGCAAGCACATGGTCAAGTGCGAGATCGCTCTGGGCAAGGGCAAGAAGGAATACGACAAGCGTGACACCGAGCGCGAGCGCGACGCCGGTCGTGAATTGCAGCGAGCGGTGCGCAACAAGGGCAAGGAAGACTAGTCCTCGCCACAATTGATGCGCTACTTCACATCCCCTTGCGCCGCTCCGCCCGAGCCATGCGCTGCACCTCCTGACGCACCTCTTCCAGCACTTCCTGCACATACAGAATATGTCGGCTGGACACTTCCCTGGCCTGCTCCGCGCGCCCTTCGATAATCGCCAGATACAATTCCCGATGCTGCGAGATCAGCATGTCGCGTGTTTCCGTGCGCTGTTTGTACATGCCGCCAATGTTGGTCACGACGTTGCGCTTGAGCAGATCGAACAAACCACGAATGGTATGCAGCAACACCGCGTTGTGGCTGGCCTCGGCAATCGCCAGATGAAATTTCGCATCCGCCGCGCCCTCTTCCGCCCGGCTGACTTCTTCATGGCGCGAGTAGCAATCCTGCAGCTCTTCAAAGGCAGTAGTCAGTCGTTCACGATCGACATCGGTGGCGCGCATCGCGGCGTAATAAGCGCACGACGCCTCCAGGGTGTGCCGGAACTCGAGCAAATCGCGCTGCGCTTCGGGATTGCTTTCAAGCAATTGCAACAGCGGATCGCTGAACGTCGAACCAAGCCCTTCCACCACATAATTGCCGCCGCCCTGGCGGCTGACCAGCAAGCCTTTGGCCGCGAGTTTCTGAATCGCCTCGCGCAACGACGGGCGTGATACGCCAAATTGTTCGGCCAGGGTGCGCTCGGCCGGCAGCCGCTCGCCTGACTTCAGCGTGCCCTCAAGGATCATCCCTTCGAGGCGCTCAACAATATCGTCAGACAAACGGCGCTGACGTATCTGATCAAAGCCCATAACTCATTTCTCCACGATCCCGACCGCTCGCCGGGCTGTCTATTCTGGCCTATCCGCGCGCCGCCGACACCTGCCAGACAGCACTTCGCCAAACCGGATCAGCTGGCCCCTGCACCGTATCTTCGACGAAAGTTTCAGGGCGGCAAATTGACACACCTGCGCTGAGGCTTTTACCCTAGCCAACAGCGCTTGCAAATTGGTCTTACCAATTATCCAAATACGCTGACAGTGCCTGACCAACAACAATTAGGGGCCACCCCACTATGCAAACCTGGCAACAGCTCTACAGCCCGCTCGGCAGTCTTGGCGTCTCCGCACTCGCGGCCGTCATTCCCATCGTGTTCTTCTTTCTCGCCCTGGCGGTGTTCCGCCTCAAAGGCCACGTGGCCGGCAGCATCACCCTCGCGCTTTCGATTGCCGTGGCGATTTTCGCTTTCCAGATGCCGGTGGACATGGCGTTCGCCGCCGCCGGTTATGGCTTCGCTTATGGTCTGTGGCCGATTGCCTGGATCATTGTCGCGGCGGTGTTCCTTTACAAACTGACGGTGAAAAGCGGCCAATTCGAGGTGATCCGCAGTTCGGTCCTGTCAATCACCGATGACCAGCGCCTGCAGGTGCTGCTGATCGGTTTCTGCTTCGGCGCATTTCTGGAAGGTGCCGCCGGTTTCGGCGCGCCGGTCGCGATTACTGCCGCACTCCTTGTAGGACTGGGCTTCAATCCGCTGTACGCCGCCGGCCTGTGCCTGATCGCCAACACCGCTCCGGTGGCATTCGGCGCGCTGGGGATTCCGATCATCGTTGCAGGTCAGGTCACTGGCATTGACGCCTTCAAGATCGGCGCCATGACCGGTCGCCAATTGCCGCTGCTTTCGCTGTTCGTGCCGTTCTGGCTGGTGTTCATGATGGACGGCCTGCGCGGTGTGCGCGAAACCTGGCCAGCCGCGCTGGTGGCGGGTTTGAGCTTCGCCATCACCCAGTACTTCACTTCGAACTTCATCGGCCCGGAACTGCCGGACATCACCTCGGCGCTGGCCAGCCTGATTTCCCTGACCCTGTTCCTCAAGGTCTGGCAACCACGCCGCGCCGCCGGCCAGCACATCGTCGGCGCCGTGTCGGCTTCGGTGGTCAGCGCCAGCGTCGGCGGTTTCGGCCAGAAGCGCACCACCGTGGCTTCGCCCTACAGCCTCGGGGAAATTTTCAAGGCTTGGTCGCCGTTCCTGATCCTCACCGTACTGGTGACGATCTGGACGCTGAAGCCTTTCAAAGCGATGTTCGCTGCTGGCGGCTCGATGTACAGCTGGGTATTCAACTTCGCGATTCCGCACCTTGATCAACTGGTGATCAAGACTGCGCCGATCGTGGCCAATCCGACTGCCATTCCAGCGGTGTTCAAACTCGACCCGATTTCCGCCACCGGTACGGCGATTTTCTTCTCCGCGCTGATTTCGATGCTGGTACTGAAGATCGATTTCAAAACTGGTCTGACCACTTTGAAAGAGACCTTCTACGAACTGCGCTGGCCGATCCTGTCGATCGGCATGGTGCTGGCGTTCGCCTTTGTCACCAACTACTCCGGCATGTCCTCGACCATGGCTCTGGTATTGGCCGGTACCGGCGCGGCATTCCCGTTCTTCTCGCCGTTCCTCGGTTGGCTGGGCGTGTTCCTCACCGGCTCGGATACGTCGTCGAATGCGCTGTTCAGTTCGTTGCAAGCGACCACGGCGCACCAGATCGGCGTCAACGACACCCTGCTGGTGGCGGCCAATACCAGCGGCGGCGTGACCGGCAAGATGATCTCGCCGCAATCGATCGCCGTGGCTTGCGCCGCGACCGGTCTGGTCGGAAAGGAATCGGATCTGTTCCGCTTCACCCTCAAGCACAGCCTATTCTTTGCAACGATTGTTGGTTTGATCACCCTGGCTCAGGCCTACTGGTTCACCGGCATGCTGGTGCACTAAGACTACGAGAAGCATGGAAATAACCGACGCCGGCCCGTGATCCGGCGTCAGCAATTCACCACCGGGTCTGTAAGGCTGCTGAAAGCAACGCGCTTTATATTCGGCAGCCGCAGCAGACGGATAACCGGGCCCACCCGGAGACACGCCTGATGAGCGAGCTTTTCTACAACGCTGTGCCGAACGCGACTCGCGTGGCACCGCCACTGCCCGAACCTCGGCAATACCCCAGCGAAAAACCGTCGCGGGTCTACCTGTTCGGCACGTGTGTGGTTGACCTGTTCTACCCCGAAGCCGGGATGGACGCGATCCATCTGCTGGAGCGCGAAGGCATCCAGGTCGAGTATCCGCAAGGGCAGAGTTGCTGCGGCCAACCGGCCTACACCTCGGGTTACACCGAGCAGGCGCGGACGGTAGCGCGCTCGCAACTGGCGCTGTTTGCCGGGAATTATCCGGTGGTGGTGCCCTCGGGTTCCTGCGCCGGCATGCTGCGCGAGCATTACGCAGACTTGTTCAAGGACGAGCCGGAGATGTTGAAACAGGTGCAGGCCCTTGCGGCTCGCACCTATGAACTGGCCGAATTTCTGCTGTTTGTCTGCAAGGTGCAGCTCAAGGACAGCGGCGAACCGGTGAAAGTCGCGCTGCACACGTCGTGTTCGGCACGCCGTGAAATGAACACCCACCTGCACGGCCGCGAGTTGTTGGCGCAGTTGAGCAATGTGGAACGGGTCAATCACGACCACGAAAGCGAATGCTGTGGCTTTGGTGGGACATTCAGCGTCCGTATGCCAGACATTTCCGGCGCGATGGTGGCTGACAAGACCCGCGCGCTGAAGGACTCCGGCGCGCACAAGGTACTGAGTGCCGACTGCGGCTGTTTGATGAACATCAACGGCGCGCTGGAGAAACAGCAGGAAGCGTTACGCGGGCAACATCTGGCGAGCTTCCTCTGGCAGCGAACCGGAGGTGCGCAATGAGCACCTCGACGATTATTCCTACGGTCGCCGTAGAAGAAGATTTTCGCACCCGGGCGCACAACGCTTTGGGCGATCAGCAGCTACGGAACAACTTCCGCACTGCCATGGACTCACTGATGACCAAGCGGGCAGCCGCGTTCAGTGATGCCCACGAAAGAGAACATTTGCGCGCACTGGGCAATTCGATCAAGGCCCGCGCGCTGTCCAAGTTGCCCGACCTGCTCGAGCAACTGGAACAGAACCTGACCCGCAACGGTGTGACAGTGCACTGGGCGGAAACGGTGGACGAGGCCAATGGCATCGTCTTATCGATCATCCGCGCTCACGAGGCGCGGCAAGTGATCAAGGGCAAATCGATGGTCAGCGAAGAAATGGAGATGAACCATTTCCTCGAGGCTCGGGACATTGAATGTCTGGAGTCCGACATGGGGGAGTACATCGTCCAGCTCGACCACGAGAAGCCTTCACACATCATTATGCCGGCGATCCACAAGAATGCCGGTCAGGTCGCGTCCTTGTTCCACGACAAACTTGGCGTGGAATACACCAAGGACGTTGACCAACTCATTCAGATCGGTCGCAGGGTCCTGCGGCAGAAATTCTTCGAAGCCGACATCGGCGTCTCCGGCGTCAACTTCGCCGTGGCCGAAACCGGCACCCTGCTGCTGGTGGAAAACGAAGGCAACGGGCGCATGACCACCACCGTGCCGCCGGTGCATATCGCCGTGACCGGCATCGAAAAAGTCGTGGAAAACCTGCGCGACGTGGTGCCACTGCTGTCACTGCTGACGCGCTCGGCGCTGGGCATTCCGATCACCACCTACGTCAACATGATCTCCGGCCCGCGCAAGGAACATGAACTCGACGGCCCGCAGGAAGTGCATCTGGTGCTGCTCGACAATGGTCGCAGCCAGGCCTTCGCCGACAGTGAATTGCGCCAGACCCTCAACTGCATCCGCTGCGGCGCCTGCATGAATCATTGCCCGGTGTACACCCGCGTCGGCGGCCACACCTATGGCGAGGTTTACCCCGGGCCGATCGGCAAAATCATCACCCCACACATGGTCGGCCTGGCCAAGGTTCCGGACCACCCGAGCGCGTCCTCATTGTGCGGCGCCTGCGGCGAAGTCTGCCCGGTGAAGATTCCGATCCCGGCGATCCTGCGCCGTCTGCGCGAAGAAAACGTCAAAGCCCCGGACGCGCCGAATCAGGTGATGCGCGGTCAGGGCAGCAAATATTCACGCAAGGAACGCTTCATCTGGAACGCATGGGCCAGGCTCAACAGCTCGCCGACGCTGTATCGAATCTTTGTCTTTTTCGCCACGCGTCTGCGCGGGCTGACACCCAGCAACGTCGGCCCGTGGACGCAAAATCACAGCGCACCAAAACCCGCCGCGCGTTCGTTGCATGACATGGCCCGCGAGCATCTGGGCAAACAGGGAGAACGTCGATGAGCGCCAAGCAAAATATCCTCGGCAAGCTGCGGAAAAGTCTGACCGGCACCACGCCGATCGCCGACACCTTCGACGTCGATCTGGTCACCCAGCCCTACACCTACAGCGCCGAGCAACGCATCCCGCAACTGCGCAAACTGATGGAAGCGGTGCACACCGAAATCCACCTGACCTCGGGCGCCGAGTGGCCGGCATTACTGGCGCAACTGCTGCGCGACCGCCAATTGCCGAGCCTGCTGATCGCTCCGACAACAACCCACGGGCAACGCATCACACATCACTGGGCGAATAATCCCGATCTGCCAGCGCTGAAATCCTACGACCGGCCGATGGAAGAATGGAAAGCCGAGCTATTCAACGACACCCCGGCCAGCCTCACCGGCACCCTCGGTGCGATCGCCGCGACCGGCAGCCTGATCATCTGGCCAACCCGTGAAGAGCCACGCTTGATGAGCCTGGTGCCGCCGGTGCATTTCGCCCTGCTCAACGCCAGCGAAATCCGCGACAACTTCTATCAGGTGCAACAGGAATTCGAATGGGCGCAAGGCATGCCGACCAACGCGCTGCTGGTCTCCGGCCCGTCGAAAACCGCCGATATTGAACAGGTCCTCGCCTATGGCGCCCATGGCCCGAAAGATCTGGTCGTGCTGATTCTGGAGGATCAATGAGTCTTCCTGCCGCTTTCCTGCGTGATGCCGAGCAACTGATACCGCCAGAGCGGCGCTTCGACGATCCGCTGTCGACCCTGGCCTTTGGCACCGACGCCAGTTTCTATCGACTGATCCCGAAACTGGTAATCCGCGTCGAATCCGAAGACGAAGTGGTGGCGCTGCTGCAACTGGCCCAACGCGACAAGGTGCCGGTGACCTTCCGCGCCGCCGGCACCAGCCTGTCCGGGCAGGCGATCAGCGATTCCGTGCTGATCGTGCTTGGGGATAACTGGAACGCCCGCGAAATTCGTGGGCAAGGCACGCAGATCCGCCTGCAACCGGGAGTGATCGGCGCGCAGGCCAACGCCTGGCTGGCACCGTTCGGGCGCAAGATTGGCCCGGACCCGGCGTCGATCAATGCCTGCAAGATCGGCGGCATCGTCGCCAACAACGCCAGCGGCATGTGCTGCGGCACCGCGCAAAATACCTATCACACCCTGGCCGGGATTCGTCTGGTGCTGGCCGACGGCACGCGTCTCGACACCGAAGACCCTGCCAGCGTCGCGGCATTTCGTTCAAGCCACGGCGAACTGCTCGAACGACTGGCGACATTGGGCCGCGAGACCCGCGCCAATGCCGAACTGGCCGCGAGAATTCGCCACAAATACCGTCTGAAAAATACCACCGGTCTGTCGCTGAATGCCCTGGTGGATTTCGACGAGCCTGTGGATATCTTGAGCCACCTGCTGGTCGGCTCCGAGGGCACCCTCGGTTTTATCAGCGCGGTGACCTACGACACCGTCATCGATCACCCGAACAAGGCCTCGGCGCTGATCGTGTTCCCCGATGTCGAAACTTGCTGCAACGCCGTCACCGTGCTGAAAAGCCAACCGGTATCCGCAGTGGAACTGCTCGACCGACGCAGTCTGCGCTCGGTGCAGGACAAAAAAGGCATGCCGGCTTTCGTACAGCTGCTGTCGGAAAATGCCTGCGCGCTGCTCATCGAATCCCGCGCCGCCTCGTCGACATTGCTGCAGGAACAACTGGCGCAAATCATGGCGTCGCTGCGCGATTTCCCCGTCGAGAAGCAGGTCGACTTCACTGAAGACCCCGTGGAAAACGCCCGACTCTGGGCCATCCGCAAAGACACTTTCCCCGCCGTCGGCGCCGTGCGTAAAACCGGCACCACGGTGATCATCGAAGACGTGACCTTCCCGGTCGAACAACTGGCGATCGGCGTCAATCGCCTGATCGAGCTGTTCGACAAACATGCCTACGACGAAGCGATCCTTTTCGGACATGCACTGGAAGGCAATCTGCACTTCGTCTTCACCCAAGGCTTCAACAGCCCGGAAGAAATCGCACGCTACCAAGCGTTCATGGACGACGTCGCGCAACTGGTCGCGGTGGAATTCGGCGGCTCGCTGAAGGCCGAACACGGCACCGGCCGCAACATGGCACCGTTCGTGGAACTGGAATGGGGCAGCGACGCCTACCAACTGATGTGGCAGCTCAAACGCCTGCTCGACCCCAACGGCATTCTCAATCCGGACGTGGTGCTTAGCGAAGATCCGCAGATCCATCTCAAGCACCTGAAGCCACTGCCGGCGGCGGACGAGATTGTGGATAAGTGCATCGAGTGCGGTTTCTGCGAGCCGGTCTGCCCATCCAAAGGCCTGACCCTGAGCCCGCGCCAGCGCATCGTCATCTGGCGTGATATCCAGGCGAAAAAACGCGCCGGCGTCGACACCACCGAACTGGAAAAAGCCTTCGATTACCAAGGCATCGACACCTGCGCCGCCACAGGTCTGTGCGCGCAACGCTGCCCTGTAGGCATCAACACCGGCGAATTGGTGAAAAAGCTCCGTGGCCGACACGCCACGCATCAGAAAACCGCCGACTGGATTGAAGGAAATTTCGCCAAGACCCTGCAAGGCGCACGCTTCACTCTGCACGTCGCCAACGGCGCGCGAATGATGCTCGGGGCGCCGCGTCTGGCGAAGTTGTCGGCGACGCTGACGCGCTTGTCCAAAGGCCAAGTGCCGCTGTGGACCAACGCCATGCCACAACCGGAAAAAGCCATTCGCTTCAGCCCGAGCGTTTCGGACGAGCGCCCGCGCGTGGTCTACCTGGCGGCTTGCGTCTCGCGGGTCATGGGCCCGGCGGCGGGCGACAAAGAACAGATGTCGCTGTACGACAAAACCCGTGGCCTGCTGGAAAAAGCCGGTTACCAGGTAGTCTTCCCCGACAACCAGGACAACCTCTGCTGCGGTCAGCCATTCGCCTCCAAAGGCTATGCCGAACAGGCCGAGCACAAACGCCAGGAACTGATCAGCGCCCTGCTCCACGCCAGTCGCGGCGGCCTCGATCCGATCTATTGCGACACCAGCCCGTGTACGTTGCGTCTGGTTCAGGACATCGGCGAAACGCGACTGGATCTGTACGATCCGGTGCGCTTCATCCGTACGCATCTGATGGATCGTCTGAACTTCACACCCCAGGAAGCACCGATTGCCGTGCACGTGACCTGCAGCACTCAGCACTTGGGCGAAAGCCAGGCGCTGATCGATCTGGCGCGCAAATGCAGCAACACCGTGGTGATTCCCGAAGGCATACATTGCTGCGGATTCGCCGGCGACAAAGGCTTCACCACACCGGAGTTGAACCGCCATTCACTGCGTACGCTCAAGGACGCCGTGCAGCACTGCAGCGAGGGGATTTCCACCAGCCGCACGTGCGAAATCGGCCTGACCCAGCACGGTGGAATCGACTACCACGGGCTGGTTTATCTGGTGGATCGGGTGACGCGGGCAAAAGTCGTCTGAAGAAAAATAGAACTCTTGAGCGAGACGGCAATCCACAGAACAGGCCCCGACAAATCGGGGCTTTTCCTCCATTCGGTGGCTCGCGCAGCGGTCAGCGAAGCCTGGATCCCTCAGTTCAAGGAGATACACATGAAGCGTTCTGTACTGTTAGGTCTGTTCGTTACTGCCTCGATGATGGCGTCCACTTCGTTCGCCGCAGACAAGCCTGCCGATCTGTGCGATGCCAATATCCAGACGATCAACAACGCCAAAGGGCAGTTGTCGGCGAACCCGGAATTGAGCCAGCAGGCCGAAAAAAGCGTAAGCAGGGCCCACGCACTCAAAGCCGAAGGCAAAATCGACGACTGCGTCGCGGAAACCTCGCAAACCATCGTGGAACTGCGCAAAGCCACCGGCACCAACAACTGATCCATGCTGACGGGCCAACCTGCGGGTTGGCCTCGTCGGCAGATTGACGTACACTGTGCACGCTTGTTGCCCGATCAGATTCACCGGGCAATGAGTTCGGGGCCGTTTAGGATTCGACGCCGGTTGCGAAACTCTAGGTGCATGCCGACTTGGTAACAGAAGTCGTAAATCCACTGTTGCAACTACTTATAGTTGCCAATGACGACCAATACGGTGTTGCTCTCGCTGCTTAATTGCAGCTGACAATGCTCCTGGTACCTTCGGGTCCAGCAATCATCAGGGGATGTCTGTAAACCCGAAATGATTGTCATATAGAACAGAATCGCCGTGCAGTACGTTGTGGACGAAGCGGCTAAAACTTACACAACTCGCCCAAAGCACCCTGCCCGTCGGGTCGCTGAGGGTTAACTTAATAGACACGGCTACGCATGTAGTACCGACAGCGGAGTACTGGCGGACGGGGGTTCAAATCCCCCCGGCTCCACCAACTCGATGAAGAAGACGCCTTAGGGCGTTTTTTTTTGTGCCCGAAGATCGGTAAAAAACCCAGGGAGACAGCGCCGGAGTTTCCCCGCTCAAAGCAGACCGAGGAACAATAAATAGTTCCTAACCTCTTCCATGCCTCGCGTTGCCACGCCTATCAAATAATCACGAGACAGGCGTTGGAGCGGAAGCGGGCCGGATTGACGCACCCATTTAGCGACATCTTCTGCAGGCAATCTGCGCGCCGCTAGTATCATGGCCATCAAATCATCTCTGGCATTAGCATCCCGAACTACTGAACTCAGATCCGCGCCTCTGGAATGGTACTCGGTGCCGTCCCTCATTCCGGCAGCGTGGAACGAGGCGCGTCGGATGACGCACGGGACGCACTTACCACACTGCTGGTGTGTTCGCTTCCACTTACCACACGATACCGTTTCCGATGCCAGGCTCCTCAAGCTCGCTTGATCTAAACACCCAGAAAGCATCTCTCCCTTCGTCTGAAGCGCGTACGGATTCTCGACTCGTACAGGCAGGCCGACCGTATCCAGGATTTTTTGGAATAGACCCAAAAAATGTGGGTGCGTCGTCCTAGTGCTCAACGCGCCAATGCGGCGAGCAGTCATTGGAGGGTTCAGCGCAATGAGCCCGTTCTCGGGAACGAAAAGTTCTACTGGTGTGCCAGTGACTCGTAGCTGCGCCAATGTGGCCCCAACCAGTGCACCATAGGCGAGAAAATTGAAGCTTCGAGTGCGCATCTGCACGTCGGTTTTTCTCCCAGTCCAGGACACCGGATTTGCCACCGCAGCGAATCTTGAGACCTCAACCGGTAGATGATCCCGAACCATGATTTGCTTTTCCGAGTCACCTCGATATGCATGACTTATCAGCAATGGGTGCCGGCCCTCTGCTAATAAATTCAACGCTCCAATGCCGCTATCCATCCCCCCCGAGAACAAACTGACGCAATCGTGGCCGGCCATAACGGTGATGCGACCACGGTTCTGAGACGTGAGCTGTCTGGGTCCATCAGGCAACAGGATGATCTCCCAAAGATCGCCGCTTAAGAAATGCAAAGCCTTCTGTAAAAGCGGTATCGCGGGCTGCCAAAGTTGCGGATCAGCGATAGGGACGAACAAACGAAGGTCCCGTGCCCAACCATCATCGGCCTCCGCTTTATCTACAAAAGTATCCGCAGCCGTTACAGCCATGGCTATAGTCAACAGATCAAATCCGGTTCTACTAACCGGAGCACCTAAACGCCTCACTGCGGCGCGAACCGGCCCCCCTATGGAACAAGTGCCCCGCGTCGGTGGACGACTGCCGTACATCAGTACGGGAATTTCATTAACCGTTTGTGAGCGAAGCTGATCAGCTTCGTGATGGAAAATGAGGTCTGTCACTCTTGGTATGCCTCCCATTCACTCCACACTTCGCGGATGGCGGCCATCTGAATCTTTTCTATTTGTTTGCTGGAGAGCGCTTTCAGACTGCCCCCCAACAAGGGACGCATGTGCTTGTCGGTCACCGATTCAACGAGCGAGTACAGTTCCTTCTCGGCCTGCTCGACTTGGGCAGGTGATTCAGCTTTTGCGAACGCATCGTTCGAATCGAGCACCACTTGTCCAAACACGCATTTGGTGACGTACACCAGCATCATCTGTACAAGCATCTCGTCAGTGATGCTCGCGAAATCAAACTCTTGGTAACCCTCTAGGCATTCAGACAGCGCCTCGTTCATCGCGACCCGAACGCGATCAGAATCGCCGTCCTCAGTGGCAAGCGCCTGCACGATCATGTCGATAGCAATGTCCGTGTCTTGGCCGTTCAACGCAGCGAGATCCAGCCCCAAAGGGGAATGCCCTTCCCTCAATGTCGCCATCGCACCAAATAAGGCTCCACCGGCTCCGGCCATGGAGCCAAACCGGGCAGGTCCAACGCCACTGCCACCGGTTGCACCGCCTGCATAGCTGCTTATCGCAGAGCGAAGGTAGTCGCCGTCTCCTGTCGAGACGAATCTCCCCAGATTTGTGCGGAAGTCTTTAAATCGCTGCGGAGGAGCCTCGGGTACCTGCTGCCCGTCGATGTCCACCCACCCAGGCACAAATGGAGAATTACCCCCAGGCCCTTTGCTTGACGTAGAGGTTCCCATTACTTCTTCTCCCGCTCCTTGTACCAGTTCGCGCCCTTAAGCTTGCTGCTGAGCCAAGGCCGAATTTTGTCCGGCATTACGGTGCGAATGAAGTCCGATAGCAGCGCACCGGCTTCGGGTGACTTCTCGGCAAGCAGCTGCGCACCGTCGAAGCCGACTGGCTTGCTTGACCACTCAGAATGCGACCGCATCGATTCAATTAACTGGGTCATGACGGCCGCGTGCTCACCACCGGATATGGTTTGTAGAGCAGCTTTTGCAGAAGGTGACGAGGTGTTGGACGTCCGTTTGAGCACAGCAAGCGCTTCAGCCGCATCAGCAGAAAGACCTGCGCGCAATACCCGTAGGGGAGTGGTTTCCCTGCTCAGATAAACGACCGGACGAAGGTCTACAGTCGAAAGCTGCGGTTCGAGCCTGATCCAATCTCGCACGAGGTCTACTTTGGTCCATAAATCCGGACAAGCCTCCGTAAATTTCACGGGGTCTTCCAGTAGCCCCTCCAGTTCGGCCAACACTTCAGGTTTGCCGCCGGCAGCACTATTTATCATTGAGTAAAGATGGGCGACCGCTTTCTCCTCCATGCAACGCTCAAAAAGCGCTACCTTGGCGATTAGGGCCTCGTTTACAGGCATTTCACGCAGTGCTGCTACCCGTACCCTCATTCGAACGACGTTGAGCATACGCTTCACGATTCTGGGGTTACCCAACACGGAGCTGGAGCTTGCAAGCATTGGCGCAATTCGGTCAGCAATCGGAAAAGCTTCGGCAACTTCCACAGGCACATTAGAGCCCAGCAATTCTAAGGCCCTTTCTGTGCTGATAGGCTCGTCTTTCCATGCCTTGCGCAAGTCATCTTCAAGCCCGACTCTCAAGGCCTCGATGTGCTCGCCGGGGACCTTGTTACCGGCCGAGGCGAACAGCATGAATAAATACGCCCGAACCTCCTGAACGCCCAACCTTGGCACACGAACAGGCACTTGAATAAGTTTATCCAAGTAATCAGTCACATGACGATCACCGGGATCTTTGAAATGCTCACTGACCGAATGGCGAACCATCTCCTCATCTGCCGCCACGACAAAAGCCGTATGGTTCATGAAGAGGAATAGACGCAGAGCCTCCAAGGTATGGATCGTCTGCTTGGGCAAGCAGCGATCTAAGTTGTCGACAAAAACGACCAACGTTTTGTCGAGACCGATGAGGACATTTGAAAACTCCTTTCGGAACGCCTCGATCTGTTGGGGGGGAGTTTGCTGCTTTTCTGGGCCAAGCAGCCCGGTAAAGCTGTCCTTCGCCTTACCACCTTCATCTTTGAGAGTTCCTAACGAGTCATGATCCGCTTCACCGGAAAAGAGCTTCCCCAGAGCCTCCACCCCTTTCGCACCAAAACCGAAAGCTGGCATACCCAAAGCAAGCGCTCCGCCTTCGACCATAAGACCAAGCATTCGCATTTTGTTTGCCCGCGCAAAAAGCTTCTTCGCTTCAGGAAGAAAGCTGGTTTCTTCGGCAGCGTCGATAAGAGTGGAGGCGATGACCTCCATCAGCGCAGCGCGGGAGTCATCGAAGCCCTGATACAACCAGGCGTCAAAACGAACGACGACGAATTCAGACGCTCCCCGAGGAGGGTTCAGTCCATGCTCGATCAGATTGAGCAGCGTGGACTTCCCAGTACCCCAAGAACCGAACACGCCTATGGTAACCGGGCGCATGGACGGATCACGGATGACGTCCACAACCAGATCCGCCACTTCTGAGTAATTCAGAAAATCGCTTTTTGTATCGACATCAGCCCACATCTGAGCCTCCTTGCTTGCGGAGCATCCCTTGCTTACGAGCTGGATTTACTGTCACAGACACGCAGCATCGCATTTATAACCGCCATCATTCGTTAAAAAGGGATTCAATGCCACCATTTCGGCATCTAGCGCTAATCCCCTTTCTATCAGTTTGTCGGGCCTTTGTAATCGTACGCTCACTGGTCGCGACGCCCTGCCTTCCGTCTACGCAGTAACGGATAGGAAGCTCACCAAGATGAGGTTCGGACTCGACCATGGTCTCGGCGGTCACGCTGGTACTCCACACTACACCGAAGGCATGGCGGTCTCTCACACTGCGCCCCGCACGCATGAGCAACAGATGATTGATAAATCCTCCTTCGCATGGGAGACCTGACTATCCCGCCTACTTCGTCGTGCTCAAAGAACATAGCGAGCGTTGGCAAGCAATTCGCTCATCGGCAACGGGTAAGAGAAAACAAACAAAAAAACCTCCGCAAACAGCGAAAGCTCTTACAATCCATGTCGGGATTTCATACGCCCTTTCTTGACCTCATTGATACCCGAGAGATTGCCCCGTGAGCGAATCAGATATCTCATCCGCCCCACTGGTCGACGTAGGGAAGCTTGCCGCATCCCTTCAAAGTTTCGCAGATGATCGCGACTGGCAGCAGTTCCACTCCCCCAAGAATCTCATCTTGGCTCTCACCGGTGAGGTAGGGGAGCTGTGTGAGATCTTCCAGTGGATGAGCGATGCAGATTCGCTTTCTGCAGCAGCAGACCCCGAGATCGGCCAAGCCGTCCGGGACGAACTGGCGGACGTGCTGATGTACTTGGTTCGCCTCAGCAGCGTACTTGGTGTTGACCTCAACGAAGCGGCGACACGGAAACTCGCCTCGAACGGCCAGAAATATCCTGTGGATAAAGCCAAAAGCAACAGCAAAAAGTACGACCGACTCTGACCTATCCGAATCTAAGGACGACCCGTGATCGTTTACGCTGCGACCAAACAGCAATTTCTTAAAGACAACGATAACGATGACATCGAGGAGGTGATCCTCAGGCATTACAAGGATGCTACTGGCAAGAACGTCGGCACTTCGGAAATCAGGTCGTGGCAAGGCTCCCTGACATACATGGCCAAGGTTCTTAGAGATGAAAGCCTGCCCTGCGATGCAGGCTTGGCAATCGAACTGCATATTCCGCAGTCGTCGAAGCGAATTGATTTTCTACTCACCGGTCGCGACGAGAGCCAGGCAAAAAAAGCCGTATTGATCGAGTTGAAGCAATGGAGTAAGGCCAGCGCAACTCCCAAGGATGCCATCGTCAAAACTGCATTGGGTGGCGGGCTCGTTGAAACCATTCACCCGTCTTACCAAGTATGGTCATACGCAGCGTTGCTTGAAGGCTTCAACGAGGCCGTGTATGACAAAAGCATCGAGATCCGTCCGTGTGCCTACCTTCACAACTACGTTAGCGACGGCATCATAGACTCGGCTCACTACGAATCTCATATCAGTAAGGCTCCACTGTTCCTGAAAGGTCCGGAAGAACTTGGCAAGCTCCGAAGCTTCCTGAAGACGCATATTGTTCACGGCGACAATAAAGAGATTCTGTACGAACTGTCGGATGGAAAAATCCGCCCCTCCAAAGCGCTGGCGGAAGCCTTAAGCGGACTGATGAAGGGCAAACCAGAATTCATATTGATTGACGATCAGAAAGCAATTTTCGAGTCAGCACTCGCTGCGGCAAGCGGAGCTTCGGACCAAGCGCCAAAGGTGCTGATTATTGAGGGAGGACCAGGTACCGGGAAAACCGTTCTGGCTATCAATCTTCTGGTGAAGCTGACCGAGCTGACGTTGTTAAGCAAATATGTATCCAAGAATGCCGCCCCACGCAAGGTCTACGAAAGCAAACTGGTTGGCACCATAAAACGCAGCCATTTCTCGAATTTCTTTTCAGGCTCTGGGGCGTTCATTGACACTGAGCCCAATACATTCGATGCGCTTATCGTGGACGAAGCTCACCGGCTGAATGAGAAAAGCGGGCTTTATGGGAATCTTGGCGAAAACCAGATCAAGGAGCTGATTGAGTCAGCGAAATGCTCAATTTTCTTCATCGATGAAGACCAGCGTGTGACCCTGAGCGACATCGGCAGCAAGCAGGCTATCCGCGGCTTTGCCAAAGCCAAGGGTGCTGTGGTCGAGGAATATGTTCTGTCTTCACAGTTTCGCTGCAGTGGTTCTGACGGTTACATGGCATGGCTGGATGACGTGCTAGGCATTCGCTCGACAGCCAATCCGACACTCAACACCTCGGAGTACGAGTTCAAGGTATTCGACTCACCCCAGGCGCTACATGCCGCCATTGACGAGAAAAACCATAGAAACAAGGCTCGTGTGGTCGCGGGCTATTGCTGGCCTTGGTTGAGCAAGAAAGACTCCACCGCATCTGACATCGTCATTGGTGACTACAAGCGCCAATGGAATCTGGATCAGGATGGCAGCCTGTGGATTATCGCTGAGAACTCCATCGAACAGGTTGGCTGCATTCATACCTGCCAAGGTCTGGAAGTCGACTACATCGGAGTGATCATCGGATCAGACCTAGTCGTACGTGACGGCAACGTAGTGACATCCCCGGATGAGCGCGACAAGCACGATAAATCAATTCGTGGCTGGAAAAAAATGATGAAGGAGCAGCCTTCCCTAGCGAAAAAAGAAACAGACCTGATCATCAAAAATACGTACCGAACCCTGATGACGCGCGGGATGAAGGGTTGTTACCTGTACTGCACCGACAAAGAGACTGCGCAATACTTTGAGAGTCGGCTTAACCAGCACATCAATCATTGACGCTATCGCTTGCTGGTAGCTCATGTACATCCGGCGAGTGGGGACATCGTACGCGCAGGGGCATCAATCAACAGAGGGACCATTTGCTTCATAGATTCGATCCCGATTCATTATGGGGGCGGAGCTAAAAAAGCATAGTGCATCGGTTCAGATCACGCGGTGTCCCAACTGGTACCCGATGCAATGAACTACTTCTTCAAGCATCAGAAGTAGAATCACGACCACAAAAAAGCCCAGCTCGATGGCTGGGCTTCTGCACTCAGGAAACCTGTCGGCTGTTGTGCCAGTAGAGATACGCCAGGCCAACCGGTGCAATGAAAATTGCAAACGACCAACACATCGCCATCGTGAACCCTTTGACCATCAGCAGAAGGATGGCGTTGACGAAAAATACGTTTTCGCCCATCACGTACCCTACGACACTCTCATATACGAACCGAGAGTATGGATACAGCAGCGTGCAGATGACCGACATCACAATCAGCGCAGGCTTCCCCATCAGACCGGATGGGCTATTGGCCGCGACCGTCAAAATCAGAATCGTGAACAACGACCCAAAAATAAGTTGCCGGATGTAGTAGCTGGGGGTCAGCCCGCCAAAAGTCTTCGACAAAAACGAATGCATAAGATCCCTCTAAAACGCTGATTTGAGTGGTGGCCATCATAACAGCATCACCATCCAGAATCAGAAGTGCCGGGGGAGTGTGGTGCACCCAAAGCATCACGTAATGAAGCTCTCGAAAACGCGCGGTTTTATCGATGATTAATTAACAACAGTAACCCTCCAACTGCTCCTAGATGCGCTGTTCGCGTGCCTCGATTGCCCCGGATCCAGTGAGGAGCACTCGCGGCCAAGCTCTCCAACTTGACCATCTCAACTCATGGTGAGCTCAGTGACCGTAATTGAAAAATTTTTCTTGGCTTAACCTTTTTGCCATTCAGCTTATCCTGCTTGTCCAACATCGCAGCTCCGAGGCCGAAAGCCTCGTTGAGTCAGGCTCAGATGGGAGTTCAAATCACCGGCACATGCTTGATTCCAAGAAAATTCGATTCGACCTGTAAAACGGTCGGAACCCGACGCTTACCTCCCTCGCTATCCACTTCTTTGACGGGACCAAGTGGGGCTAAGTAGGGACCAAGTCCGCTGTCGAAGAAGAAACCTGTGTGCGGCATTCTAATTAAAGCAACCCACTCTCCCGCAAAAACCCCTTAGCCACCCCCTCAATAGCCTCCCGCCCCACATCCACCCGCGAATTCAGCCCCGCAATCGTCCCATCATCCAGCTTGGAAGACAGCGCATTCAGCAACTCCCCAACCTTCGGATTCACCTCGAGCACCTCTGTCCGAACAACCGGCGTCAACGCATAACCAGGAAAGAACCCCTTATCATCCTTCAACACCACAAAACCAAACGCCGGTATCCGCCCATCAGTCGATAACACCAACGCCAAATCAACCTGACCATCCCTGAGCGCCTGATACGTCAACCCACCATCCATCCGCACAATATTCTTCCGTTCGAATTCAAACCCGTACTCCTCCTGAAGAGGACGCAGCCCATCAGGCCGGGAGAAGAACTCGGCATTCGACGCAAACTTGTACGATTTGCCCGCTTCGATGTTTTTCGCCAGATCGCTGATCGAGACGACGCCATCCTTCTCGGCGTCGACTTTGCGCATGGCCAGTGCGTAGGTGTTGTTGGCTTTGGAGGGGTTCAGCCAAGTGATGCCCTTTTGCGCGTCCAGTTCGCTGATTTTTTTGTAGGTTTCCTCTGCGCTGAGTTTGTCGGTGACTTTGTTGTAAGTAATCAGGGAGGTGCCGGTGTATTCCCAATACACATCGACCTGGCCGTTCTCTTGTGCCGCGCGCAGTACTGATGAACCGAGGTCCGCGCGTTTATCGACCTTGTAGCCGTTGGCGCGTAGTAGTTGTGTGGTCATTTCGGCGACCAGTTGCTGTTCGGTAAATTTCTTGCCGCCGACGACAATTGTGGTGTTGGCAGTAGCGTTGCCGACAACACCGGCAACGAGACTAAAGCTGAAGATCAGACTGGCCAGGATTCGATAAATCATCGTGCACCTCATGTTATTGATTTAGGTGAAGGGTGTTCGGATTCATTGGCGGCCGGCCATTCGCAAGCCTCGGGAGACTGCAAGGGTTTGAATCAAGCCGCAGCCCAGATCGACGGCAATCGCCAGGAGCGCTGTCGATACGGCGCCGGCCAGCATCATGCCGAAGTCGTTCAGGTCGATTCCGGTGAAGATCAACTCGCCGAGTCCGCCGCCACCGACCAGGAAGGCCAGCGGTGCGGTGCCGACGTTGATCGCCAGTGCGGTGCGGATGCCGGCGAATATCACGTTCAGTGCATTGGGGATTTCGACTTTCCACAGCGTTTCCCGTGGCGTCATGCCCATGGCTTCGGCTGCTTCGACCAGATGCTGCGGCACCGCGCGCAAGCCTTCGTAGGTGTTGACCGCGACGGGGAGCAAGGTCGCGACAAACAAGCCGATGATGGCCGCGCCGCTGCCAACGCCGATCAAGCTCATGGCCAAGGCCAGCAGAGCTAGTTTGGGGATCGCCTGCCCCACGTTCAGCACCTGCATGCTGGCCATGGCATAACGCTGGTTCGCCGGGCGGCTCATCCACACACCCAACGGAAGCGCAATGGCGATAGCCAACACGCCGCTGACGGCGACGATCTGCAAATGCTGGACGGTCAGGTAGCTGATGTCACCCCAGTAGAACTGCAGTCCCTGCCAAAATCGGTTGAGTAAGTCGGCCATGGTCAGTGCACCGCCGGAGTGATGTTTTCAACCAGTCGCGCGAGGATGTCAGCCTGGTGCACATAGCCGACAAAGCGCCCGTCGCTGTCGTTGCAAAGCGCCCAGTCCTGGCCGCGACCGAGCAGTTGCGAGAGAACCTGGCGCAGGTCATCACCCGGTTTGACGATCAGGTGCGAGTGCGCCGCGATGCCGCTGTTGCTGCCGACGATCTGCATGTATTCGCGCGGCGCGATCTTGCTGACGACGTCCGCCGCGCGCAGCAGGCGCAAGCGTTTCATGATCCGATCGCCGCCCATGAAGTTCGCGACGAAGTCGCTATTGGGCCGGGCCAGCAGATCATCCGAGCTGCCGAACTGCTGGATTTTGCCGTTGTGGAACAGGGCGACGCAGTCGGCCATCTTCACCGCTTCGTCGATGTCGTGGCTGACGAACAACACGGTCTTGTTGACGAGGCGCTGGATGCGCATGAATTCGTCCTGGATTACTTCGCGGTTGATCGGGTCGATGGCGCCGAAGGGCTCGTCCATCAGCATCACCGGCGGATCCGCAGCCAGCGCCCGCGCTACGCCGATGCGCTGCTGTTGCCCACCGGACAGCTCACAGGGATAGCGCTTGAGAAACTTCGCCGGATCCAGCGCGACCACTTCCAGCAACTCGGCGGCGCGTTTACGGCTTTTGCTCTTATCCCAGCCCAACAGATTGGGCACGACGCAGATGTTTTCCTCGACGGTCATATTCGGGAACAGGCCGACTTGCTGGATCACATAGCCGATGGAGCGTTTGAGGGTGACGCTGTCCAGTTCGGAGGTGTCGCGACCATTGATTCTGATCGTGCCGGACGTCGGCGTGATCAGTCGGTTGATCATTTTCAGCGTCGTGGTTTTGCCACAGCCGGACGGCCCGAGCAGTACGCAGATCTGTCCCTCTTCGACATTGAATGAGACATCTTCTACCGCCGTGACAGCGCCGAATTGCTTGTTCAGGTTTTCGATCTGGATCACGTCGTCGCTTCCTTCATTCGGCCGGTGGCCAGTTTGTTCTTGTTCAAGCCGTTGGGCGTCAGCAGGCGCTGCAAGCCGTACAGCGCATAATCGGCGGCGATGGCGATGACGCTGATGACGATCGCACCGGCCAGAAGCTGTCGAGTATCCGATTGCGCGATGCCGCGAATGATCAGGCTGCCGAGGCCGCCGGCGCCGATGTAAGCGGCGATGGCTGCGATGCCGATGTTGATGACGGTGGCCATCCTCACGCCGGCCATGATCAGCGGCACCGCAATCGGCAGCTCAACCTTGCGCAGTCGTTGCCCGGTCGACATACCCATGCCGATGGCGGCTTCACGCAAGGCGGGGTCGATGTTGGCGATCGCCGTGGTGGTGTTGCGGATGATCGGCAACTGGGAGTAGAGAAACAGCGCAATGACCGCCGGCACCACGCCGATGCCGTAACCGATCTGCGAGAGCGCCGGAATCATCAGCCCGAACAGCGCGGCGGAGGGAATGGTCATCAGAACCGCGGCGAAGGCCAGGACCCACCGGCGTGTTCTGGGGTGCTGGGAGATGAAGATCCCCACGGGCACGCCGGTCAGAATTGCCAGCCCCACCGCTACCGCCACGATGAACAGGTGCTGGCCGAGTAGCAGACCGATCAGCCCAGGGTTTTCCAGAATGAAACTCAAGGTTTCCATGAGGGTTGTGCCTTCTGTACGTCATTGTTGTTTTTATCGGTCGCGCATCTGGAGTGAACGCCGTGTCTGGGCGAAACAGTACCGCGCCCGTGCAAGCACTCTGAGCTTGGAGTTCGACGATTTCTATCAAAAAATCGACGTGACGCGACCAGCTTGCATGAAGTGCAACGCTTTGCAGTGATGGCAGATCGCTGTAGGCGCGGTCGTCAAATGAGCAGGCTCGCCGGAGGTCTTCGCTTGGCGGGCCAAGTCATTAGCTAGCTATGGGATTTTGCGGAGTGCGTGGTCCGAAGGTTTTATGGTGGATGTTCCGTGTAACGCAATCAGGAGTGAGCATCATCGAATTTCCGCCGCTCTTCTCCGGGCGTACAGCCCCAGACACGACGGTAAGCAGCACCCAGGTGGGATGCCGAAACGAACCCGCAGCTGTAGGCAATCGACGCAATGGGCTGGGTACTTTCACGCAGCAACCGCCGTGCTTCGTTCAACCGCAGCTCCAGATAGAACTTCTTCGGCGTCATGCCAAAGTGCTGATGCCACAGACGTTCGAGTTGCCGATGGGAGAGATTGCAGCGGTCGGCAATTTCTTCGATGCCAACGATGTTCTCCAGATTGTTTTCCATGAACGCGATGGCGGCGGTCAGCCGGCGATCGTGGATGCCGAACCGCCACTGGATCGACATTCGCTGATGCTCTTCCGGCGCACGTATCCGGGCGTGCAGAAATTGCTCGGCGATACTCGCCGCGAGCTGATTACCGAAATCGAGCGCGATCTGCGCCAGCATCAGGTCAATCGCCGCCGTACCTCCGGCGCAGGTCCAGCGGTTGTCATGGTTGACGTAGAGCTCTCGGGTGACTTCGATCGTCGGGAATTCTTCGGAGAACTGACCGATGGATTCCCAGTGCAAGGTACAGCGCTTGCCCTCCAGTAAACCGGCACGGGCGAGGATGAAAGTGCCGGTGCTCAGCGCTCCTACGGTGATCCCGCGCGAGGCCGCACGCTGGAGGAAACGCAGGATTTTCGGTGGTTTCTGATGCTCGATGTCCAGGCTCGCCAGAACGAACACGCGATCCAGTTCCGGCGCCTGATCAACCGGCACGGTGTGGATTTCGATGCCGCTGCTGGAGCTGACCGGTCCGCCCGTTTCAGTCAGCAGGGTCCACTCATAAAGCGGTTTGCCGGACAGCCGATTGGCCGCACGCAGCGGCTCACTGGCACCCGCCAGCGCCATCATGGAGAACTGCGGGAGAATGAGCAGCCCGATTCGCTTGGTCGTACAGTTATTCACAGACGTCGCTGAATCGATGGGGGCTGTCATCGCCAGATCCTTTCATGGGGCCAGCCGTTCGAGCGAACGGCTTTCGACCCGCATGTTAAGGACTGGGCACGCATTCAGCCAGACAGGACAAGCCCCGCGAGGCTGGGGAATCGCTGCGAGACCTCGATACCCGAGGTCTCGCAGCACGATGGCGAGCGGATCAGGCCCGCGCGCGGATGGCTTCGTCGATGCTCTGGATCATCGATTTGAACACCGGGTGGTCGGCCTGATTCTGCTGACCATGCTGCATCTTCGAAATGATCAACGCGTGCGGGCCGGCATCGCCCGGATAGTTCTTATGCAGGCGCACGGACTCCGATGGCATGTGCAAAGTGTTGTCGGCGCCATGGATGATCAGCCCGGGCGGGAAGCCTATTGCTCCTTCGATGGATTGCTCCGGGTCATATTGCACATAGGACTTGTAGGATTTCGCCGTCACGTGGGTGCAGCCCGGCCAACGGTCCGCGCCGCCCGCTTCGGTGTAGCCGCCCAGTTGCTGGTCGACGTAGGCCTGGGTTTCCGGATCCAGCGGGTAGTAGCCGAGTCGTGTCTCATCCGTCCCGGTGTCGAACGGCGGGATCGGCGCGTCATCGGCGAGTTGCGCGATGGCCGCGTCCGCTGCCGCCGGATCTGCGCGCAAGGCCTGCAGTTTGCGGATGTTGGTGTAGCTCATAGGCACCCAGAAGCGGATCTGTTCGGCGCCGGCCGCGGCGAGTTCCGCCACCGCTCCAAGGCTTGCCACCGAGCCCATCGCCCACGATGCGACCACCGGCATCTCACCGAAATTTTCCCGCGCCCACGCAACGGCCCCCAACACTTCATCTTTCTGGTCTTCGAGAATGACGTTGGTGATGACTTTATCGCCGGACTCGATGGTGTTACGGATGTGCTTGTTGGAAAAGAAGCCTGCCACGTCGTACGTCATGACCCGATAACCAAGTGCCGCCAGGGCGCGACCGAACAGTTGGCCATACATCGTGACTCCGCCAGTGAAGCCGGAGTTGAAAATCACCGGTGGCAGTTTTTGCGATTCAGCGTGGTGGTGTTCCGGCTGAAAAACCGTGCCTTTTAGGCTGAGGGTTTCATCGCCGTAGTTGACGCTGAAGTTGATGTCTCTTGTTGTAATGTTCGTCATTTCTGAGTGATCTCGAAGTGAGAGGTGTGGGCGTAGATCAACTTGCCAACTGGCCAGACGCTCCTCGCAGAAGTTGGCCAACAGGAATTCGGGTCGCTTGGGAAACATGCAGTGCAACGGCATCAACAAAGTTGAATGCCTCGGTCGGATTGAGCCGCTCGGAATACTTCATCCCCTCGTTGTCCGTTCCTACATGCGGGGCATCGGTGGCTTCCAGCACGATCTTGTCTGCGCCGACTGCGCGAACAATTTGCGTCACGAAACCAGCGGTTTCCTCGGGGTGGCTGCTGGTTCGATAGCCGGGCCCCTTGAAGCACACGTTGCCGCGTACGCTGGCTTCGGCAAGCAGCGCGATCCAGGCAGGCTCGGTGATGCCGCGCTCGGGGTGGCAAGTGCCGAGGTGATCGATGACGACCCGCACATCGCGAGGGATCTGGCGCAGTACGCGCAAATTCGTCTCGGCTTCTTTCGCGTAGATGTGCAGATGTTGATGCGGTTGCAAGCGTTGATAAAACGCCAGCCATTGCTCATTACTGAACTGCGTAGGAGAAACGCTTTCCGGCCGTGCATCGTGCAAAACGATGCGGGCGCCAATCACTTGTGGATGCGAGAGCCGTTCTTTTGTGGCGTAAGCCGGATCTGCCTTGATCGTTCCCACCAACCTAACGCCGCCGTAGCGCTGAGGGTCGGCTGCCTGAAGCTTCTGGAGTTCGTCAAACGAGGCAAATACGTTTTCCGAGTCCGGCAGAATACTGAGATGGACGTTATTGATCAGCGTCGGAGCAATACCGGCAGCCATCAGGTTATCCAGATAAGCCGTCAGGGAGTGCGGCTCAGGCAATGCATAGGGCAACGCAGCGGACACTCGGCGCAGGTCGTGCGAAGTAAAAAAATGAACGTGACTGTCTGTTCTTTCAATCCACGGCAGCATGATTTTTGTTTCCTGCATTTGTGCGAAAACAATAATCGTCGCCAGTCTTTCGTCGCTGCCGCCAACTCGACGTGAAGTATCAAAATTTCGCCATGTGCGAATTTGTGAGCAAAGATGTTCTGAAAATCATCGCTTGGTTTTGCAGGCATTGAAGCCGTTAGCGGTTTATGGGTAGCGGCCCGTCAGAAAGCATGGCGAAAAATTGATGCGCCTCTTTCGACATGAATTTTTCTTCACCGCACCCCGCCCCGCGAACCGATAAAATCCCCCTGCTCATTCAAGAAACTACGGTTCGCCCGCGCTCCTAGCGGGCTTTTTTTCGCCCATCATTTCCCCGCACCTTGCCGCTCCCCACCATACTGCGCGACTCTGCCTGCAGATCCCTCGCCAAGGAGCGCTCGATGCCGCTGTTATCCCTGCCCTGCCCGCGCCTGACGCTGGCGATCCTCTCCCCCGATCAGGCCGAGCTCGAAAGCGCGTTCTACCTGCGCAACCAGCGGCACCTGGCGCGCTGGTCGCCCATCCGCACCACCGACTATTTCTCCACCGCCAACATCCGCCGTCGCCTCGAGATCCAGGCCAGTGCCTTCGAAGCCGGGCTGGCGATGCATTTCGCGCTGCTGTCGGCGGACGGTCAGAAGATGATCGGGGCGTGTAATTTCAGCGGGATTATTCGGGGTGCGTTTCAGGCGTGTTATTTGGGTTATCACATCGATGAGGCGCATCAGGGGCAGGGTTTGATGCAGGAGGGGCTGGAGGCGGGGATTGGTTATATGTTCGACGTGCAGAATCTGCATCGGATCATGGCCAATTACATTCCGGGCAATGAGCGCAGTGCGCGTTTGCTTGAGCGCTTGGGTTTTGAGCGTGAGGGCTATGCGAAGGCGTATCTCAACATTGCCGGGCGTTGGCAGGATCATGTGCTGACGGCGCTGGTCAATCCGGGGTTCGAGGCGCCGGATCAGCGCTGGTCGCGGCGCCTCGGTTGAGTTGCGCGAAACCTGTCAGACAAAAATCCTTTCAGCTCTCGGGTTTACGGCCGATACAGACCTGCTAACACCCCTGCTGGCTCAAAAGAACAACAATCTTCCAGCTTAACTGACGACCAAGAAACCCAACGTTTCTGGAGGATTTGCATGAATAGCTGGTTCGGTAACATCAGCGTGAACATGAAACTCGGCCTGGGCTTCGGCCTCGTGCTGGCCCTGACCTGCATTCTGGCGCTGACCGGCTGGACCAGCCTCGGCGGCCTGATCGATCGCAGCAACTGGATGAGCGACATCACCCAGCTCAACGCTGGCCTGACCAAACTGCGCGTGGTGCGCCTGCAGTACATGCTGACCAACGGTGACGAAACCGCCGCGCAGAATGTGCAGACCACCCTCGAAAGCTTCGCCGCGCAGCAGCAGGCGCTGATCAGCAAATTCAAGAGTCCGGAGAACGTCGCGCTGCTCAAGCAGCAGGCGGCGACCATCGCTGAATACCAGACCTCGCTGAACAAAATGCGCAACGCCTATCGCACAGGCAACAGTGCCCGCGACACCATGAGCGTCAACGCCCAGAGCGCGTACAACCTGATCGAATCGATCAGTCAGCGCGTGCAGCAGATGGAGTTGAGCGATCAGCGCTTCGAGCAGTTCCAGGCTGTTACTGCGGCGAAGGAAGCGTTCATCCTCGCGCGTTATGAAGTGCGTGGTTACACCGCGACCAGCAACGCCGAGACCGAGCAGAAAGCCGTCGGCCAGATCGATGCGGCCATCGCCAGCCTCAAGCCGCTGAATACGCAATTTGCCGCGACTCAGCAGGATGCCTTGCGCCAATTGGAAACCGCGCTGACCAGCTATCGCAGCGCGTTGATGGCGTACAAGAACGCCAACACCGATGCCGTGCAGGCGCGCAAGGAAATGACCGATCAAGGCACCACCATCGTCGCCCTGAGCGAGCAGCTGTATCAGATTCAGCTTGATCGCCGTGACGCTGAAAGCGCCCAGGCGCGCACCTTCCAGTTGATCAGCACCTTGCTGGCGCTGTTGGTTGGCGTGATTGCCGCGGTGATCATCACCCGTCAGATCACCCGTCCGTTGCAGGAAACCCTGGCCGTGGTCGAGCGCATCGCCAGCGGCGACCTGACCCAGAACGTCACCGTCACCCGCCGCGACGAGCTCGGCGTGTTGCAGCAAGGCATCGCACGCATGGGCGTGACTCTGCGTGACTTGATCAGTGGCATCCGCGACGGCGTGACCCAGATTGCCAGCGCCGCTGAAGAGTTGTCGGCTGTAACCGAGCAGACCAGCGCCGGTGTGAACAGCCAGAAAGTCGAGACCGATCAGGTCGCCACCGCCATGCACGAAATGACTGCCACGGTGCAGGAAGTTGCGCGCAATGCCGAGGAAGCGTCGCAAGCCGCAGCCGCTGCGGACGGCGAAGCCCGTGAAGGCGACAAGGTGGTGAATGAGGCCATCGCACAGATCGAGCGTCTGGCCAGCGAAGTGGTGCGTTCGACCGAAGCGATGAGCGTGTTGCAGCAGGAAAGCGACAAGATCGGCAGCGTCATGGACGTGATCAAGGCTGTCGCCGAACAGACCAACCTGCTCGCGCTCAACGCCGCGATCGAAGCCGCGCGTGCCGGTGAAGCCGGGCGTGGTTTTGCCGTGGTTGCGGATGAGGTGCGCGGTTTGGCTCAACGCACGCAGAAATCCACCGAGGAAATTGAAGGTCTGGTGGCCGGTCTGCAGAACGGCACCCAGCAAGTCTCGGCGGTGATGAACAACAGCCGCGCGCTGACCGACAGCAGCGTCGCCCTGACGCGCAAGGCCGGCGCCTCGCTGGAAAACATCACCCGCACGGTGTCGAACATCCAGTCGATGAACCAGCAGATCGCCGCCGCTGCCGAACAGCAAAGCGCCGTAGCCGAAGAGATCAGCCGCAGCATCATCAACGCCCGCGACGTGTCCGAACAGACCGCAGCGGCGAGTGATGAGACGGCAGCGTCGAGTGTTGAACTGGCGCGGTTAGGTGGTCAGTTGCAGCAGATGGTCAGCCACTTCCGCGTTTGATTTTGGTTTTGCGCTGTAGCTGAAACCGAATCGCGAGCAGGCTCACTCCTACAGGTCCCAGGTCGAACACAAAATCTGTGAACACCTCGGAAACCGTGTAGGAGTGAGCCTGCTCGCGATTGCGGTGGATCAATCAAATCACCGTTGCCTGACACTCCGCATTCGCGAGCAGGCTCGCTCCCACATTTTGGATGTGCGTGACTCACCGGATTTTGAACACCACGAAAGTCCCTGTGGGAGCGAGCCTGCTCGCGAAAGCGGTGGGTCAATCAAATCAATAGTGCCTGACACTCCACCTTCGCGAGCAGGCTCGCTCCCACATTTTGGATTTGCGTGTCTCACCGGATTTTGAGCACACCGCAGATCCCTGTGGGAGCGAGCCTGCTCGCGAAAGCGGTGGGTCAGCCAAATCAACAGTGCCTGACACTCCGCATTCGCGAGCAGGCTCGCTCCCACATTGGATTTGTGTGCCACGCTGGATTCTGAGCACACCGCAGATCCCTGTGGGAGTGAGCCTGCTCGCGATTGCGGTGGATCAATCAAATCACCGTTGCCTGACACTCCGCATTCGCGAGCAGGCTCGCTCCTACATTTTGGATTTGCGTGACTCACCGGATTTTGAACACCACGAAAATCCCTGTGGGAGCGAGCTTGCTCGCGAAACGGTTTAAATGACAGAGCAGATTTTCAGACCTGCCACGGATTGATCACTTCAATCCCGGAAAACTCGAAATCCCGAACATTGCGCGTACCAATCGCAGCTCCGCGGTCTCGGCAGATCGCTGCGATTTGCGCATCGGCCATTGCAATCCCTCGCCCCTTCGCCTCTGCATCGGCGACCAGCGTCGCGTACTCGACGGCCGCGTGCGCATCGAATGGCAAAATCCGCCCGGCAAAATCCTCTTCGAACATTGCCAACGCGTGGGCCTGGAGTTTTTGTTTGCGCTTGCCGGAAGGTAATCGAGCGATGCCGTGCAGTATCTCCGCCACAGTGATCGCGCTGATGGCCAGGTCCATGGCCGGTTGCGCATCCACCCAGGCCAGCACTTGAGCCTCGGGTTCGATGCGCATGAATTCGGATAGAACGTTGGTATCGAGCACTATCATTCAGAGAAGTCCACACCGACCGGTTTCTCTGCACGCGCAGGCAGCTCGAGGTCGACTCCGCCCTCGGCGCTGAAACGCTGGTGAATCCGACTGCCGAGCCCTCCGGCACGATCAACCTTGGTGAGCGCTCGGCCCAGAATCAGCCGAGCTTCTTCTTCCATGGAATGTCCATTGTGTGCAGCGGTAATGCGCAGCTGCTCCTTGAGCGTCTCGTCAAGGTTTCGAATAGTGATGCTAGCCATGTCGTCCTCCTGCAATCAATGAAATCATTGATTGCAGGCTAGCATATTCAGGTCTGATTGAAGTGAGGCCCGCCGAACGGCAGTGCCATCTCAAATACACCGGGATGCCCTTGTAGGAGTGAGCCTGCTCGCGATAGCGGTGGGTCAGTAACAGGTAGGCTGACTGACAATCCGCTATCGCGAGCAGGCTCACTCCTACACGGGATATCCGGTTATTTTGCGGATGCTCTGATAAAGCGGTTTAAGCTGCCGATACATCCGCAAATACACTTCTCTGTACAACTGCTCATAAACCTTCTGCGCCTCAGGCTGCGGCGTGAACACCGCCCCCACCCGAGTCATCGCGGCAATGGCCGATGGGAAATCCTTGTGCAATCCCAACCCCACCGCACAACAAATCGCCGCCCCCAACCCGGACGCTTCATACACATGCGGACGCTCGGCCGGCAGGCCGAAGATGTTGGCGGTCAGTTGCATGGCGGCGTCACTTTGTGAGCCGCCGCCGGCGACGCGCAGGCGTTTGATCGAGACCTTTGAGCGTCGCTCGATGTTCTCCATGCCTTGGCGCAGCGCGTAGGCCAGTCCTTCGAGAATCGCGCGGTAAATATGCGCGCGGGTGTGCACGTCGCCGAAGCCGATCATCGCGCCTTTGGCTTCCACGCCCGGCTCGCGGATGCCCGGTGACCAATAGGGTTGCAGCATCAGGCCCATCGAGCCCGGCGGCACTTCATCGACCAGGGCGTCAAACAGTTGCTCCGGTTCGATCCCTTGCGCTTTCGCCTGTTGCATCTCGCGCAGGCCGAACTGATTCTTGAACCAGCTGACCATCCAGTAGCCGCGATAGATCATCACCTCGCAGTTGTACTGATCGGGCACGGCCGAGGGATACGGCGGGATCAGCGGGACGATTTCCAGGTAGCGCGAGCGGGTGCTGGTGATGGTCGCGGTGGTGCCGTAGGACAGGCACACGGTGCTCGCATCGACCACGCCGGAGCCGATCACTTCGCAGGCCTTGTCCGCGCCAGCGGCAATCAGCGGCAGGCCTTCGGGAATGCCGGTGTGGCGGGCGGCTTCAGCCGTGATGTAGCCGAGGGTTTCGCCGGGTTTGTGCAGAGCCGGCAACTGCTCGGGGCGCACCGCCAGTGCCTGCCATTTCCAGTCACGCGGGGCCGCCCATTTCAGCCGTTTGAAGTCGAAGGGCAGATAGCCGACGCAGCAGCCCACGGAATCGACGAAGCGCCCGCACAAGCGATGGGTGAGGAAGCCTGAAAGCAGTAAATACTTGTCGGTCGCCGCCCACCCCTCGGGCTGATGCCGGGCGATCCAGTTGGCCTCGGCCTGGGCGCGGAAATAATCCACCGTCGCTTGGGCGCCGACCAGTTTGAACAGCCAGCCCCACGGCCCTTTGATGCCGCCCTCGACTTCAGTCTGACGTTGATCGAGCCAGACAATTGCCGGGCGCAGCGGTTTGCCCTCGGCGTCGACATTGATCACGGTGCCGCGCTGAGTGGTCAGGGACACGCCGGCAATCTGCGCACGGTCGATGCCGGTCTGCTGCCAGAGTTGCTGACAGGCTTCGCCGAGTTTCGTCCAGTAGTACTCCGGGTCCTGCTCGGCCCAACCGGGTTGCGTCGAGTAGTACGCCTGCAGATCGACTTTGCCTTTGCCGAGCAGATTGCCCTGCAGATCGAAGAGCAGCGCGCGCACGCTTTGGGTGCCGTTGTCGATGGCCAATAGGTATTTCATGGCGTGATCTCCGGCAAGCCGTGATCGCGCAGCCACAGCAAGCGGTAGCGCTGGATCTCCGCTTGCCAGCGCTCATCGTTCCAAGCCAATCGTGGCTGGCACAGCGTGCGGATCGCCGGCAAATAATCCTCGCCACCGCGCGGCAGCAACAGGCCCAAACGGGTGCGGCGCAGCAGCAAATCATCCAGGTGCAGAATCATTTCCGCCTCGCAGGCGAACGCCAGCTCTGCCCACAAAGTATCGGTGGCGCCAACCGTTTCCAGACCGAGTTCGCCGAGCAATTGCGCCAGCCTCGGCAGGTCTCGACCGTGACGCCCGGCCAGGCGTCGCCATTGATTGCCGCTCAGTCCCGCAATCGCCAGCGGCGGCACAGCGGCGAACACCGGTGCACCGTCGTCGACAAAAGAACGCCCAAGCATCGCCGCACAAGCCTTGAGCACTTCGATCGCTTGCGGTCGAAATGTGGTCAGTTTGCCACCGGCCAATGTCACGCAACCGGGCTCCTGCCACAGCACATGTTCGCGGGTTTCGTTCGATGGTTTGTCTTGGTGCGCACCCGCCGCGCTGCCCACTACTGGACGCACGCCTGACCAGGTCGAGAGCACGTCGTCGACGCCTACTTCGGCGCCGGGAAATTGCTGCTGGCACGCGGCGAGCAGGTAGTCGAGCTCTTCGCTGGAAATGTGCGCGCTCTGGTCGAGATCGTCGCGGTGATCGAGGTCCGTGGTGCCGACCACCGTCGCGCCTTCCCAGGGAAAAACAAACACCGGACGCCGGTCGCGCTCATGCAGAAAGGTGAACGCCTGCGCCACCGGCAAGCGCCAGCCCGGCAGTAACAAATGACTGCCACGCAACGGGCGCAATTGCTTCGTTGCTTCAGCGGGGCGCAAGCGCTCAGCCCACGCGCCCGTGGCCACGGCCAACACAGCGGAGCGCAGTTGCAGCGTCGTGCCGCCCTCGCAATCCTCAACCTGAACCCCGCACACCCGCCCGTCTTCACGCAGCAGTTGCGTGACCCGCACACCATTGAGCACCACCGCGCCGTGATCCCGAGCCTCGCGCAGTACGCGCATCACCAGCCTTGCATCGTCGGTCAGTGCATCGACAAAACAGCTGCCGCCGAGCAGGCCGTTTTCCCTCACGCCCGGCGCCAGATATCGAAGCTGTTGCGCATCATGAAAGCGATGGCTGCGCCGTCCCGCCAAGGCGTCGTAAACGCTCAGCAAACCACCCAACACCCGAGGCCCGGGAAAGCCGCCGCGATAGTGCGGCATCATGAAACTCATCGGCTCGACCAGCCCCGGCGCTTCGTCGAGGAGTCGCTGACGCTCGCGCACCGAATCGCGGGTCAGGCGCCACTGGCCCTTGGCGATGTACCGCAAACCGCCGTGGACCATTTTCGATGATCGGCTGGAGGTGCCCCAGGCAAAATCCCGCTGCTCCAGCAGCAGACAACGCCAGCCCCGGCGCGCCGCTTCGCGGACAATTCCGGCGCCGCTGATGCCGCCGCCGATGACGATCAGGTCCCAGGTTTGATCCGCCAGCGTCGGCAGCATCTGCTCGCGCCATTGCGCGTTCCATTCCGCCGTCATGGCCGCGACTCTGGCAACAGCGTGCCGGGATTGAGGCGCCCTTCCGGGTCGAAATGTTCGCTCAACGCCTGCAACGTCTGCATCGCCAGCGGGCCTTTTTCCCGTAGCAGATAGGGCGCGTGATCCTTGCCGACGCCGTGCTGATGACTGATGGTGCCGTGGTGGTCGACGATGGTCTGGCTGGCCGCGTGTTTGAGCGCCCGCCATCGCGCCAGCGTTGCGGCATAGTCCGCCGCCGGGCGAAACACATAGGTGGTGTAGATGCTTGAGCCCTCGCCGTAGACGTGCGAGAGATGGGTGAAGACATGCACGCGTTCGCCCTCGGCGGCCAAGGCGTCGCGCAGGCTGTTTTCAATGAGGGCGAGCAAGTGATCGACATTGCTCCAGTCGGTGGCGGTTTCGAGGGTGTCGACCACGTAACCAGCGTTCCACAGGTTCTCGCGCAGGTAAGGAAAACGAAAGCGGTTCTGCGCCCACTTCTTGCCCAGCAGGGTGCCGGTGAACACGCCGCCGAAGGCTTTCAGATGCTGGCGGGCGTGTTTCAGCGACAGTGCGTTTTGCTGGCGATTGCCGGTGACGCCGAAGGTCAGCAGGCATTTGCCGTCGCCGGCACCGCGCAGCTTGAGGTACTTCTCCAGCCAGGCGATCTGTTGCGGATGGCCGGCCAGCGCCAGTTGCGTTTCGGTTTCCACCGCGTTGGACAGACGCAGCATCGACAGCGGCACGCGCGCCTGCGCCAGTTGCCGGATCGCTTGCAGCGCCTGCGGCCAGTCGGGCAGAAACACGCCATAGAAACGTTCGTCTGCGGGCAACGCACTCACCCGTACCTTGACCTCGGAAATGATCCCGAAACGGCCTTCGCAACCGAGCACCATTTCACGCAGATCGGGACCTGCCGCCGACGCCGGGAACGTCGGAATCTGCAGAGGCCCGGCGAACGTTTCCAGGGTGCCGCCAGCGAACAACTGCTCGATCCGCCCGTAGCGCAACGACTGCTGGCCGCTGGAACGACTGGCCACCCAACCGCCCAGCGTCGACAGCTCCCACGACTGCGGAAAATGCCCCAGCGTGTATCCGCGCGCGCGCAATTGGCTTTCCACTTGCGGGCCGCTGGCGCCGGGGCCGAATGTCGCCAGCAGGCTCTGTTCGTCGAGGTCGGTCAGGCGATTCATCCGCGCCAGCGACACCGTCAGTACCGGGCGCGCGGATGTCGGCGGATTGATGTGTCCGGCCACTGACGTGCCGCCGCCATAGGGAATCAGGCACAGATCCTGATCATGGGCGAGCGCCAGCAATTGGCGGATCTGCTCGGCGGTTTCCGGGAATGCCACGGCATCGGGATACGTGCCCAGCGCGCCTTCGCGCAACGCCAGCCAGTCCGGCAGGCTCTGGCCGCGCGCGTGCAGCAGGCGATCGTGAGTATCGACGCTGTACAAGCGATGAGGCACCAGACGCGAGGTCGGCACTTGCGCCAACGCCGCTGCCAGAGTCGCATCGGGCAATACCCGGCCGGCGCCCAGGCGTTCGTGGAGAAATATCGCGCCCTGGGCCGGCAGTTCGACCACCGTGCCTGCCTCTCCCCAGCCGTTCCAGCGTCGCATGCGTGTGTCCTTTTTTTGCCGTCGGATCAAGCTTGCATACTAGTCAGCGCTGGGGATCTGTCACGGTCGCATCCGGCCAGATCCTGTAGCGAATGGCGCCAAACGTCCGGGCATTTACTTTCGCCGGGCAATCCACTTACCTTGCGGCATTCATTCGCTCACGCGCCGTCGATCAAAGGACCGCGACCATGCCATCGCTCGGCTTCACTTCCGTTCCGCCGCTGCTCAAATACCTGCGCCATGCCGAACAGTTGGGCATGGCCATCGAGCCTGCGTTGGCGGCGGCCGGGTTGCAGGCGCAGCAGTTGAGCGACAACACCTTGCGCCTGCCGGGTGAGGTTCACGAGCGCTTGCTGGACTATTTCTGCGAGCACTCGGGCGATGGCTTGTTCGGGCTGCACGCGGCAAATTTCGTCCTGCCCAATTCATGGAGCGTGCTCGGTTACATCACCATGAATTGCGCGACGCTGGGCGATGCGATGAGCCGGATCATGCCATTCGAAAAACTCGTCGGTGATATGGGCGTCAGCCGCGCCGAGGTGCAGGATGATCACGTGCATCTGATCTGGAATTGTCGCTACGAGCAGCCACGGATTCGTCGGCATCTGGTGGAAAATGTGCTCGGTTCGTGGCTGCACTACGCGCGTTGGATCGCCGACACGCAGCTGTCGCCGGCCTGCGTATGGCTGGAGCATGCGCGGCCGGATGAGTTGACGCTGGCCGAGTACGAGGCGTTTTTCGGTTGCCCGGTGCGGTTCGATCAGGCGTATTCGGCGCTGGTGGTGCCGCTGGCGTATTTGCAGCTGCCGCTGCGTCAGGCCGATGCGCAATTGCTGCGAACCCTGGAAGAACACGCGATGGGTTTGCTGGCGACGCTGGAAGAGGCGTCGCTGGCGCAGCAGGTGAAAAACATCCTGCGCGGTTTGCTCAAGGAGGGCTTGCCGCGCAAGGAGCAAGTGGCGGAGCAGCTCAGCGTGTCGGTGCGCACGTTGCAGCGGCAATTGCAGCAGGCCGGGACGTCGTATCAGCAGATTCTCGATGAGCTGCGTCAGGAGTTGGCGGAGCACTATTTGCTTAATAGCACGTTGCCGATTCAGGACATTGCGCAGTATCTGGGCTTTACCGAACCGCGCTCGTTTCATCGCACGTTCAAGAGCTGGCGCGGGATGCCGCCGGGGGAGTTTCGGTTGCGGAATCGGCGGTGAATGTGCGGTCCCTATCGCGAGCAGGCTCACTCCTACAGGGATTTTTGGCGTATGCAAAATCCGCGTACACCGAAGATCAACTGTAGGAGTGAGCCTGCTCGCGATGAGGCCAGCCGCTACACCGCTTAAACAAGCTTTGCCGCAGCTGTTTAAATCAACCCGGTATTCCGCGAAACCACCCACAATTCCTTGCGCCGCTGCCTACGCCTGCGCCAGAATCCGCCGGCTTGTGCGCCCCAGACCTCATCGCTACTGTGATTGCGTCACTGCCCATCAGTGATCGGGTTTAGTAGCCCGGAGTATTTGGGGTGCATAGTTCATCAGACAGTCAGGTCTCGCCTGAACTTCATGGTGGCTGTGCGCAGGGCGCCCTCGGGCGCGCCGGTTTCCCAGATCCCCGGTCTACTAACCTGCGCACAGCTGCCTCCACTTCCTTTAGTAGGGAAGCGGTGGCCAGCCAAAATGAGGATCTGGATATGTTCAAAGTAACCCCAAACCCGCCAACCACCGACCCGGCATCCCCCTACGAATCCCCCGATTCCAAGAAATTCCACGAAGCCGCCGACCGCGCCCTCGATCATTACCTCGGCCCATCCAGCGCTGAATTCATGGCCCCGCCCTACAAACCCAACACGCTTTACATGGCCAATCCCGACGCCGACAACGAATCGCTGCTGGCGGACGCCTGCGAAACCCTGGGGTCGGCGACGGTGATGCTCAACGATCAGGCGGGGCTGGTGAACGGAGCGCAACGCAAGACGTTGCAGGGCATTGCGCAGATTGTGATGGTTGCGGAGATGGCAGTGAATCGCGTGCTGGATCGGTTGGTGCCGACTGATTGAGGATTTTTGGGGATGCGTTGCGGGCGGGTTTTATGGGGTGTCAGGGGTTGCCCTCACCCCAGCCCTCTCCCAGAGGGAGAGGGGGCCGACCGTGCGATGCTCACGAAATACGCCGACCAGAAATGATCGCTGTGAATCCATATTCGACACGGTCGTTCAGGTCGACGTTTGAAGCACGGGCAACTCGGTCGGTCCCCTCTCCCTCCGGGAGAGGGCTAGGGTGAGGGGCTTTTGATCTCAGGCATGCAGATCAAAGACTGATCGCATTGGTAAACACCAACCGATTACCAAACGGATCAGCGATGGTCATGTCCTGACTGCCCCACGGCATCGCCTGAATCTGCGGATGGGAAAACTTGTAATCCTTGGCCATCAACTGCTGCTGAAACACCTCCAGCTCATCGGTTTCGATACGCAGCGCCGAACCCGGGCAGGCATCGCCGTGATGCTCGGACAGATGCAGCACACACTCGCCCCGCGACACCTGCAGATACAGCGGAAAATTCGCTTCGAAGCGATGCTGCCAGTCGATCTTGAAACCGAGAAAATCGACGTAAAACTCTACAGCCTTGGCCTCATCGAAGATCCGCAGGATCGGGGTGGTTTTGCCGAAGCTCATGGGGTGCTCCCTGACTGATTGGCCCCACAGTGTAGACGGGGAGGATGTCAGCAAATCGGCCTGTTGATGGCTTTCTTTAATTGCACAGTGCCACTATGAGACACAGATCAAAAGATCGCAGCCTTCGGCAGCTCCTGCATTGGAATGCGATCTCCTGTAGGAGCTGCCGAAGGCTGCGATCTTTTGGCGTCATTCGACTCAACGAAACCCTTCTCGCAAATCACCTTCGCGAGCCAGAAACCGCCCTGCCCTGCTCCCATTTGCCCGGCCGTCGCGATAGCTCAACACGCCGTTGACCCAAACCCCGTCAATCCCCTGCGCCGCGCGCTGCGGATCGTTGAAATCGGCCACATCGCGCACGGTGTGCGGATCGAACAACACCAGATCCGCCCAATGTCCTGCACGAATCTCGCCTCTTTCCTGCAAGCCAAAACGCGCCGCCGACAGGCCGGTCATCTTGTGCACGGCAGTGTGCAGCGGAAACAGGCCGACATCGCGACTGAAATGGCCGAGCACCCGTGGGAAAGCGCCCCACAGGCGCGGATGCGGGAACGGGTCTTCCGGCAGTCCGTCAGATCCGACCATCGACAGCGGATGGGCGAGGATTCTTCGTACATCCGCCTCATCCATGCCGTAATACACCGCCCCGGCCGGTTGCAGACGTTTCGCGGTTTCTTCCAGCGACAATTTCCATTCACCAGCAATGTCGATCAGGTCGCGCCCGCTGACTTCCGGGTGCGGTGTCGACCAGGTGATGGTGATGCGGTGGGCGTCGGTGACTTGCTTCAAATCCAGAGTCGAGGAACTCGCCGCGTACGGGTAGCAGTCGCAGCCGACCGGGTGAGTTTTCGCTGCTTCTTCCAAGGCTGCGAGCAATTGCGGACTGCGGCCCCAATTACCGACGCCGGCGCATTTGAGGTGGGAAATGATCACCGGCGATCGCGCATGCCGGCCGATCTGAAATGCTTCGTCCATCGCCTCCAACACCGGGGCGAATTCGCTGCGCAAATGGGTGGTGTACACCGCGCCGAACGCCGTCAGTTCTTCGGTCAGTTGCATGACCTCATCGGTGGACGCGTTGAAGGCGCTGGCGTAGGCCAGGCCTGTGGATAAACCCAATGCGCCGGCTTCGAGGCTGTCGCGCAACTGCTCGCGCATCGCAGTGATTTCAGTGGGCGTTGCGGTGCGCAACAAGTCGTCGAGGTGATTGCTGCGCAGCGCCGTGTGGCCGACCAGCGCGGCGACATTCAGCGTGGGGTTGGCCGCTTCGACGGCGGCGCGATAGTCGCTGAAACGTGGATAAATAAACGCTGCGGCAGTGCCGAGCAGGTTCATCGGATCCGGCGGATTGCCCTTCAAACTCACTGGCGAAGCGCTGATCCCGCAGTTGCCAACAATCACCGTGGTCACGCCTTGGCTGAGCTTGGGCAGCATCTCGGGCTGGCGGATGACCACGGTGTCGTCGTGGGTGTGCACGTCGATGAAACCCGGCGCCAGCACCCGGCCGGCGGCGTCGATTTCTTCGGTGGCGCGGGCGTCAGGCAGATCGCCGATACGCTCGATGCGACCATTGAGAATCGCCACGTCTGTGCGGTAGCCCGGCGTGTTGCTGCCGTCGATGACCACGGCGTTGCGGATCAGGGTGTCGTACTGCATGTCAGTCTCCCAGCGGCAGGTGATCGTCGCCGCCACGGTATTCGTCGAGGGCGAGTTTGATTCGCCGCAGACGTTCTTGATTGTCTTCAGGGCTGGCCAGCGCCAGCTCGGTGGCGAGCACGTCGATAGCGAGCAGCATGCCGTAGCGCGCCGCCGTGGGTTTGTAGATGAACGAGGTTTCCGCGCCTTGCAGGGGCAGGACGACGTCGGCCAGTTCCGCCAGTGGTGAATCGCCGCGAGTGATGGCGAGGATGCGCGCGCCGTAGTTGCGCGCCAGTTCGACCGTTTCCAAAAGCTCCGGGGTGATGCCGGTCAGCGAGCAGACGATCAGCACTTGCTCGGCATTGAGGCTGGCGGCGGTGACGCGCATCATCACCGCGTCATGACACACGGCGATCGGGTAACCGAGGCGCACCAGACGCACCTGCAATTCATCGCTGCACAGGGTCGAGCAACCGCCCATGCCGAACGCATGAATCATCCGCGCCTGGCTGAGCAATTTCACCGCATCGGCAAAACGCGATTCGTCGAAACCGGCCAGATGCTGACGCAGGGTGGTTTCGATGTCGCCGACGATTTGCCCGTAGAACGCCGACTGCTCAGGCGTGCCCGCCGGGTCGAGAAAACGGCTGCCCACGCCGCTGGCCTGGGCCAGTTGCAGGCGCAGGTCACGCAGGTCGCGGCAGCCAACCGTGCGGGCAAAACGCGACAGCGTAGCGGTGCTGACTTCGGCGCGTTGCGCGAGGTCTTCGAGGCTGGCGCTCGCGGCAAAGCCGACATCGTCGAGCATCAGCCGAGCGATGCGGCCCTCGCCGGCGCTGAAGGAATCCTGGCGGGCGCGGATCTGGTAGAGGATGTCCATGGGCGGCGGGCTCCGGTTACAGCAGGTAGGAAAGGCCGACGGTCAGGGCGAAAGCGACCAGCGAGATCAATGTCTCGAGCACGGTCCAGGTCTTGAACGTCTGTGCGACCGTCATGTTGAAGTATTCCTTGATCAACCAGAAGCCGCCGTCGTTGACGTGGGAAAAGATAACCGAGCCGGCGCCAGTCGCCAGTACCAAAAGCTCAGGGTGTGGATAGCCCAGACCGATGGCCACCGGCGCGACAACACCTGATGCGGTGGTCATCGCCACGGTTGCAGAACCGGTGGCAACGCGCATCAGCGCGGCAAACAGCCAGCCCATGATCAGCGGCGACAGGTGAAATTCGTGAGCGAGGCCGACGATCTGATCGGTGACGCCGGCATCCACCAGAATCCGGTTCAAGCCGCCGCCAGCGCCGACCAGCAAGGTGATGCTGGCGGTGGGTGCGAGGCATTCGTTGGTGAACTTGAGGATCGATTCGCGGTTGAAGCCTTGGGCGATGCCCAGCGTCCAAAAGCTCAGCAAGGTCGCCAGCAGCAGCGCGATCACCGAGTTGCCGATGAACAACAGGAACTGGTTGAACGCGCTGCCGGGTATGGAAATCAGGTTGGCCCAGCCGCCGATCAGCATCAGCACCACCGGCAGCAGAATGGTCGCCATGGTGATGCCGAAACCCGGCAGTTTGTCGCGCGGTTCGCGGTCGAGAAATTGCTTTTCCAGGGGATTGTCCGCCGGCAATTGAATGCGCGGCACGATGAATTTCGCGTACAGCGGGCCGGCGATGATCGCGGTCGGAATGCCGATCGCGATGGCGTACAGCAAGGTCTGCCCGACCGAGGCCTGATAGGCCTGCACCGCGAGCATCGCCGCCGGGTGCGGTGGGACCAGCGCATGCACCACCGAGAGCCCGGCAACCATCGGCAGACCGACCATCAGAATCGACACGCCAACGCGGCGGGCGACGGTGAAGGCGATTGGCACCAGCAGGACGAAACCGACTTCGAAGAACAGCGGCAAGCCGACCAGAAACGCGATGCAGACCATCGCCCAATGCGCGTTCTTCTCACCGAATCGCTCGATCAGCGTCCGCGCCATCTGCTCGGCGCCACCGGACTCGGCCATCATCTTGCCGAGCATCGTCCCCAACGCCACCACCAGCGCAATATGCCCCAGCGTCTTGCCGACACCGGCCTCATACGCACCGACCACAGCCGACGGCGGCATCCCGGCCACCAGCGCCAGGCCCAGGGAAATCAGGGTGATGACAATGAACGGATTGAGCCGGTAACGGGCGATCAACACGATCAGCGCAATAATGGCCACGGCGGCATATACCAGCAGCCAATAGCCGAAGGAAGGCGTCATGCGGTACTCCTCGAAAGGGTCACGTTCGAATGGGTTGTGAAACTCATAAATCATTTCGAGATAGAGATTTCAAACCGCATGAAAGTAATTTTCGTGGAGAGACAAGGTGTGTCGCAGGTGAGTATGTGCCGTCGTGATTAATGAAAATTGCGGGGCGGGATTTTCATGCCTTTCCAGATCACCACATAAACCTGTGGGAGCGAGCCTGCTCGCGAAGGCTTCATCACATCCAACATCTTCATTGACTGACCCACCGCATTCGCGAGCAGGCTCGCTCCCACAGTTTTTGGTCGCATTCCTCCAGGCAGAACAGGGCCAACCTGTAGGAGTGAGCCTGCTCGCGATTGCGGTGGGTCAAAACAGGATTCTCTGACTGACACGACGCAATCGCGAGCAGGCTCACTCCTACAGTTTTTGATCGCATTCCTTCAGGCAGAACGCGTTCAACCCTGTAGGAGTGAGCCTGCTCGCGATTGCGGTGGGTCAAAACAAGATCATTTGACTGACACGACGCTATCGCGAGCAGGCTCACTCCTACAGTTTTTGATCGCATTCCTCCAGACAGAACGCGGTCACCTGCTCGCGAATGGCTTCACTCGGTGCGCGCTGGACTCACACCATTTCGCTACGAATCCATTCAACCACCGACGTGCGTTTCGGCGTCCAGCCCAGCAGTTCGCGGGCGTGTTTGCCGCGTACGCGGCTGTTGGAGCCGAGGCCGTAGTTGGCCATTTCATAGCCCCATTCGGCTTCGGCGTCTTGCAGTGGCCAGTCTTGCGGTTTGCCCAGGTTCAGGGCTTCGGCCATGGCGGTGGTCATGTCGATGAACGACGCTTCACCGCTGTCAACGAAGTAGAAAGTGCCCGGCACATTCCTGGTCAGCGCCAGCAGATACAGGGCGACGACGTCCTCGATGTGCACGTTGGACCAGATGTTCTGGCCGCTGCCAACGTGGCGCACCACGCCGCTCTTGCGCGCCTGTTTCAGCAGTCGCGGCAATTGCACGCTGTCGCGTTTGACGCCCAGGCTGTGGCCGTAAATCAAGGTGTTGCAGATCACCGCCGAGTTCACTCCATCCTTCGCCGCCGCGAGCACCAGGTTGTCGATGGCCACGCGATCGGCTTTATCGACGGTCGGTTCCGGCAGGTTGTCTTCGAAGTAGATGACGTCGCTGGATTTGCCGCCGGACGCATCGCCGACGATGCTCGAACCGCTGGTGTGCAGAAAGACTTTATTGGAACCGCGCAAAGCGTCGAGCAACGCTTCAACCGCGCCGCGATGATCGCTGCTGGCCGCGTTGATCACCGCATCGGCAGCACGCGCCTGTTCCGCCAGCAACTGGCTGTCATCGAGGGTGCCGATTACCGCGTTCATGCCCAGCGCTTTAAGTTCGTCAGCCTGCTCGGCGCTGCGCACCAGACCAGTAACCTTGTGCCCGGCCTGAACCAGGCCGGGGGGGAGGGAACCGCCGATAAAACCGGCCGCGCCGGTAACGAAAATATTCATGGAGTAACTCCCTGCGTGAATAAGTGATGCAACGAGTATCGGCCGATGAAACCCGGCGAAAAACCCGCCCTCGGCCAATTCACTCTTGCGCAGGGATCACGAATCAGCCCTTGAATTCGGCGCTGGCGTAGGCGGCGAGTTTGCCCTGGATAAAGTCGAGGAAGCACTGGATGCGCAACGCCAGCTGCGAGTTGCGGTAGTACACCGCGTTGATCGGCTGGCGGTAGCCGCTGTTGAATTCGCCGAGCAGGACTTTCAGGCGTCCGGCGCGGATATCGTCGATGGTCATGAAGTGCGACAGACAAGCGATGCCCTGCCCTTCCAGCACCAAATGACGCACGGTCTCGCCGCTGGAGGCGCTGATCGCCGGGGTGATCGGCCAGCGATCGCCATGCACAAAGCGCAGCGGCCATTGGTTGAGGCCTTCGTTCTGGGTGAAGCCGAGCAGCGTGTGTTCACTCAGGTCTGCGACCTGCCGGGGCGCGCCGTGTTTTTTTAGGTAAGCAGGGCTGGCAACAATCAGCAACGGACTGCAGCCGAGCGAACGCGCGTGCAGCGTCGAATCGGCGAGGGTGCCGATGCGGATGGCGACGTCGGTGCTTTGTTCCAGCAGGTCAATGATCAGGTCATTGCTGTTGAGTTCGAGCTGAATGTCCGGATACAACTGCCGGAACTCGTCGATGTAGGGGACGATGGCGTGGAGCATGAACGGCGAGGCGGCGTTGATGCGCAAACGTCCGGACGGAGTCTGCTGGCGCGAGGACAGGCGTTCTTCGAGTTGATCCATCTGATCGAGGATCAGCTTGGCCTGTTCGAAGAAATACTTGCCCTCCTCGGTCAGGTCCATGCGCCGCGTGGTGCGGTTGATCAGCGTGGTGTCGAGTTTGGCTTCGAGCCGGGACAGCGTGCGGCTCACCGCCGACGGCGTCTGCCCGACCTGCTCGGCGGCGGCGGAAATCGAACCGCATTCGATCACGCAGACGAAAATCTGCAACTCATCGGATCTGGCTTTCACGGGTTCCCTCTTTGAAATCGCCAAGATCGCAGCCTGCGGCAGCTCCTACATTGGAATGCATTCCCCCTGTAGGAGCTGCCGAAGGCTGCGATCTTTTGCTGTGACCCCGATATTAGCCTGAAAGCCTCAAGCCTTGAGGCCAAACACCTCAGTCAGATGCTGCTCATAGCGCACCACATCATTCTCGATATTTGGACGCTTCATCACGTCAACGCAGAGGAAGGTCGGCAGCGCGGTCATGCCCAGAAATTCGTTGGCCTTGTGGAACGGGAAGTACACCGCGTCTACGCCTTTGGCTTCGAAGAAATCCGTCGGGTCATCGAAGGCTTGCTGCGGCGCGTTCCAGGTCAGCGACAGCATGTATTGCTTGCCCTGAATCAGACCGCCACTGCCGTACTTCTGCGAGGCATCGGAACGGGTGCGACCGTCGCTGGCGTAGAGGCTGCCGTGGCCTTCAGTGAAGACTTCGTCGATGTACTTTTTCACCGTCCACGGCGCGCCCATCCACCAGCCCGGCATTTGATAAATGATCACGTCGGCCCAGAGGAATTTCGCCACTTCTTCCGCAACGTCGTAGCCCTCATCAATGAAGGTGGTCTTGACGTCGACACCGCCGCGATCGAGCACGCTCAGCGCGGTTTCGTGCAGGGTGGTGTTGTAGCGGCCATCGGAGTGTGCGAATTTTTTACCGCCATTGAGCAACAGGACTTTTTTCATCGGAAAACCTCGGCGCAGCCCTTGGGGCTGGTAGCAACATTAAATGGAATGGCGGCAGATTAACCATCGACCTCGCGCGGAAACAGCCATGTCAGCGCAAAATACATTTGATCAAAACGCACGAATCGACAGCCAATTGTTGCCGTAACATTCGGCGCTTTCTGCATTCGAGGAAGTTGCGATGAGTGAACGTCAGGGTTTCATCCTGCACGCCAAGATCCGCCCGGAAAAAGCCGCCGAGTTCGAAGCGCTGTTCCGCGCCTATGTCGAGCCGAGCCGCGCCGAACCGGGCTGCATCGAGTACCACATGCTGCGCGACAAGCAGGATCCGACGCTGTTTATCTTCTACGAGATCTGGGCAAGCCAGGCGCATCTGGATGTGCACTCAGCGTTGCCGCACATGAAAGCGTTCTTCGCCAAACGCATGGAGTATCTGGAGCGCGATTTCGATATCCGCGCGATCGACATGCTCAGCGAATCGTCGGCTAGCCGCTGATCAGCAAATGGGCGCCGAGCGCGCCCAGTCCGATAAAGAACACCCGCTTGAACAGCGCCGCACTGATGCGCTGACGCAGCCATTGGCCGAGCCACATGCCGAGCATGGCCGGGATCAGCGCCAGCAGCGAGGCGCTCAATTCACCCCCGCCGAGGGCGCCGTGCCAGAGCAGCCCGAGCGCCAGCGCCAGGGTCGAAACTGTGAAGGACAGACCGAGCGCCTGCACCAGCTCATCGCGGCTCAGACCCATTGCTTGCAGGTACGGCACCGCCGGAATCACGAAGACGCCGGTGGCGGAGGTGATGACGCCGGTGATCAGGCCACACAGCGGACCAACCCAGCGCTCATGGCGCGGGTTGACGTGCAGCGTCGGTAGAAACAGCCCGCTCAACGCATACAGCAACAGCGCCGCACCCAGTCCGCGCACGACCCAATGGCCGCCAGCCATGCCAATCCAGAAGGTGCCGATGCCGGTGCCGAGAAAGATCATCAGCAGCATGGGCCAGAGGCGTTTTAGCAAATTTTGCAGATGCCCACCGAAGGCCAGTTGCCAGAGGTTGGTCAAAGTCGCGGGGATGATCAACAAAGCAGCTGCCTGCGCCGGCGCCATAGCCAGACCGAGCAGGCCCATGGCAACGGTGGGCAGGCCAAGGCCGATGACGCCTTTGATCATGCCGGCGAGGATGAAGGTGGCGATGACCAGCAGCGAAAGGGTCAGGCCGAGGGTTTGGTAGAAGTCGGTTAGCGTGTGCATTGGGGTAATGTGCGCTGATCCGGAGCGGGTGAAAATCTGCCATATACTGAGGCTGCCTCTTTCTTTGCAAGAGGCTGATATTTTAATCAGGGCATCTGGCCCTATCGCGAGCAGGCTCACTCCTACAGTTTTGTGTTCGCAGCAGATCCCTTGTAGGAGTGAGCCTGCTCGCGATGAGGCCAGCCCAGACACAACAAAAACCAGAGGCAAACCCCATGCACTTCGACCTCACCGACCTGCGCCTCTACCTGCACATCATCGACACCGGCAACATCACCGCCGGTGCCGCGCGCAGTCACCTATCCCTCGCCGCCGCCAGCGCCAGAATCCGCGCGATGGAAGCCTCGCTAGGCGCCGAATTCCTCGACCGTGGTCGGCGTGGCGTCACCCCGACGCCCGCCGGGAAAGCCCTCTCCCGCCACGCGCGCATTCTTATGCAACAGGCCGAGCGCCTGCAGCAGGAACTCGCTGAATACGCACAAGGCGTCAAAGGCCAGGTGCGGCTTTTGTGCAACACCACGGCGATCACCGAATACCTGCCGGAAGTGCTCGCGGATTTCCTGCGCAGCCATCCCAATCTGGACATCGATCTGCAGGAACTGCCTAGCGCGCGGATCACCCATGCCTTGCGTGAAGGCGCAGCGGATCTGGGCATCGTGTCCGACGCGGTCGACAGCAACGGCCTACAGACGCAGGCTTTTCGCGACGATCCGCTGGTGCTGATTCTGCCGCTTGACCACCCGTTGTCTGACGCCGCCGAGGTCAGTTTCAGCGACGCGTTGCAGCATGACTTTGTCGGACTGAGTGCCGACAGCGCACTGGCGATTTATCTGGAAGAACAGGCGCTGCACAGCGGCGCGCGGATGCAGGTGCGCATTCGCGCCGATGGCTTCGATGGGGCGATGCGCATGGTCGCCCGAGGCGCCGGACTGGCCATCGTGCCGTTGGCGGCTGTCGAACGCGCGAAGGTCGAACACTTCAAATGCGTGGCGCTCAATGAACCGTGGGCGCGCCGCACGTTATTGCTCTGCGCGAGAGACTTCGCCGCGCTGCCGGGTTATGCCCAAGCATTGTTACAAGCGCTCACCGCTGCGCGCGTTTCTGAGCACTCCGATGTCGACCCCAGACAACTGAGCGACAACCCGGCGCTATAGGGTGCGACTTCAATTCTCAAGTCCACTTGCCCGGAGTCCCTCATGACCGCGACCGCCCCTATCACCGTTCTGCGCGACACTCACCCGCTGCCGGTACTCGATGCCTGCAAGTGGGAAAAACTCGAAGGCGACCCGCACACCGTCAACCTCAATGCCTACACCAGCGAAGACGGCAGCAAGATCATGGGCACGTGGATCTGCACGCCGGGCAAGTGGCGCGTCGATTATGTGAAGTGGGAGTACTGCCATTTCCAGGAAGGCTACTGCGTGATCACCCCGGACGGCATGGCGCCGATTCACCTGCGCGCCGGCGATATCTTCGTGGTTGAGCCGGGCATGAAAGGCACGTGGGAAGTGGTCGAGACCGTGCGCAAGTATTTCGTCTTCGCCTGACAAAGCAAAAGATCGCAGCCTTCGGCAGCTCCTACAGGAACGCATTCCCATGTAGGAGCTGCCGAAGGCTGCGATCTTTTTCTTCCTGCACAAAAAAGCCGTGAGATCACCTGTGGCGAGGGAGCTTGCTCCCGCTCGGCTGCGCAGCAGACGTAACTTCAGCAAATGCGGTTTTTCTGAAGAACCTCATTTGCCGTGTTCAGGTCTGCTGCGCAGACCAGCGGGAGCAAGCTCCCTCGCCACAAAAAACCTTTTACTTCAGTTTTTTGAACAGTTACTGCGGCTTGCGGTAGCTGTTGATGATGGCGGCACAAAAAGCCGTGAGATCACTCGTGGCGAGGGAGCTTGCTCCCGCTCGGCTGCGCAGCAGACGTAACTTCAGCAAATGCGGTTTTTCTGAAGAACCTCCTTTGCCGTGTTCAGGTCTGCTGCGCAGACCAGCGGGAGCAAGCTCCCTCGCCACAAAAAACCCTTTCACCTCGGTTTTTTGAACAGTTACTGCGGCTTGCGATAGCTGTTGATGATCGCCGAGAAATCTTTCCCGCCATCACCACGCTGACTCATCGCCTGATACAACTGCTGCGCCACCGCGCCGAGCACCACCGGTTGGTGCGCTTGCCGCGCTGCTTCCGTCGCCAACCCCAGATCCTTGAGCATCAGCTCCGCGCCGAAACCACCGGTATAACCGCGCGAGGCCGGGGCCGTTTCGACGATGCCCGGCCACGGGTTGTACATCTCCGAACTCCAGCAGCGGCCGGTCGAGCTGTTGATGATGCCGGCCAGTACGCCGGTGTCGATCCCCAGCGCGTCGCCCAAAGCCATCGCTTCACTGACGCCGACCATCGAGATCGCCAGCAGCAGGTTGTTGCAGATCTTGGCGATCTGGCCGGTGCCGACTTCACCGCAATGCACAATGTTGCGGCCCATCTGCGCCAGCACCGGTTGCAGGGTGGCGAACAGTTCCGGGGTGGCGCCGACCATAAAGGTCAGGGTCCCGGCCGTCGCTCCGCCAGTTCCGCCGGAGACCGGCGCATCGGCCATGGCCACGCCTTGCTTCGCGGCAGCCGCAGCGACGTCGCGGGCGGTCTGCGGATCGATGGTGCTGCAATCCACTGCCGGCACGCCTTGGCGGATGCCGGCGAGCACGCCCTCTTCACCCAGCCAGACACTGCGCACATGCACCGCGGCCGGGAGCATGGTGATCACCAGTTCGGCATCTTCCGCCGCCTCGCGCGCCGAAGCGCGAATGGTGCCGCCCAGTTGCTCCAGTTCCGCCAGCACGGTTTTGTTCAGGTCGACCAGGTTCAGCGAGTGGCCAGCCTTGATCAGGTTGCGCGCCATCGGCGCGCCCATGTTGCCCAGCCCGATAAATGCGATTTTCATGATCGGATCCTCAGCGCAGGTTGATGGTGGTGTTCACGCCGTCGTTGACGCTGTCGTCGTCGAACCAGCGCGCCGTGACCGTTTTGGTCTGGGTGTAGAACTGCACCACTTGCTTGCCGTACGGGCCGAGATCGCCGAGTTTCGAACCGCGCGAACCGGTGAAGCTGAAGAACGGCACTGGCACCGGAATCGGAATGTTGATACCGACCTGACCGACGTCGATTTCAGTCTGGAATTTGCGCGCCGCCGCACCGCTCTGGGTGAACAGGCCGGTGCCGTTACCGAACGGGTTGGCATTGACCAGCGCAATCGCCTGATCGAGGGTGTCGACTTCCAGCACCACCAGCACCGGGCCGAAGATTTCCTGGGTGTAGATCTGCATGTCGGTGGTCACGCCCGAGAACAGGGTCGGGCCGACAAAGTTGCCTTGCTCGTAACCCGGCACGCTGATGTCGCGACCATCGAGTTCAAGCTTGGCGCCTTCCTTGATGCCGCTTTCGATCAGTTCGAGAATCCGCGCCTTGGCCTTTTTCGAGATCACCGGACCGACATCGGTGCCCGGCTCGCTGCCGGCGTTGACCTTGAGTTTCTGCGCCAGCGCTTTCAGATCCGGCAGCCACTGTTTCGCCGCGCCCACCAGCACCACCACCGAGGTGGCCATGCAGCGTTGTCCGGCGGCACCGAAACCGGCGCCGACCAAGGCATTCAGCGCTTGCTCGCGATTGGCATCCGGCAGCACCACGGCGTGGTTTTTCGCGCCCATCATCGACTGCACGCGTTTGCCATGTTTGCCAGCCAGGTCATAAACGTGGGTGCCGACGGCAGTCGAACCGACGAAGGACACGGCTTTGATGTCCTTGTGCGTGCACAGGCCATCGACCACATCCTTGCCGCCGTGAACGACGTTGAGCACGCCTGCAGGAACGCCCGCCTCGATCGCCAGCTCCACCAGCAGCATGGTCGACAGCGGATCCTGCTCCGAAGGCTTGAGCACGAAGGTGTTGCCGCAGGCGATCGCCATCGGGAACATCCACAGCGGAATCATCGCCGGGAAGTTGAACGGGGTGATGCCGGCGCAGACGCCGATCGGCTGGCGCAGGGTGTAGGTGTCGACACCGCCGGCGACGTTTTCGGCGAACTCGCCCATTTGCAGGGTGCCGATCGAGCAAGCGTGCTCGACCACTTCCAGGCCGCGGAAAATATCGCCCTCGGCGTCGGCAATGGTTTTGCCCTGCTCGGCGCTCAACACGACGGCGATGCGTTTGGAGTGCTCACGAATCAGCGCCTGGAGCTTGAGCATGATGCGCATCCGCGCGCCGATCGGGGTCAGTTTCCAGGTCTGGAATGCGCGCTGGGCGGCGCTGACAGCGGCATCGACCTCAGCGGCGGTGGCGAACGGAACCCTGGCCAGCACTTGCTGGGTGGCCGGGTTGACGATGTCGTGCCACTCGGTGGTCTGCGACTCGACCCATTCGCCGTCGATCAGCAGTTTGACCTTTTGCAGCGTGGTGTCGTTGGGCGTAAGCGATGCGTTCATGCTGGTCTCCAGAACTTGTTTTTATCGTAGGAGCCAAGGCGAGAGGTTCGCCTTGAGATGAGGCGTGTGTCCAGAATGGTTGTCGGACGGTTTTTGGAGTATAGATGTGCAAACTTCTAATAAGAACGCACATATAAGCCCGTCCATCATGCAAAAAAACATCACCTCGCTAGGCTCGCTGAACTGGGACGACCTGAAGTTTTTCCTCGAAGTCGCCCGCACTCGCAAGGCCAGCACCGCTGCCAAACGCCTGGCTGTCGACTACACCACGGTGTCGCGACGGATCAGTTCGCTGGAAGCGGCGCTGGGCACATTGCTGTTCGAAAAGTCCCGCACCAGCGGCTTCGTCCTGACCACCGAAGGCCAGCGCTTGCTCGGTTATGCCGAGTCGATCGAAAGCACGTTGCACATGGCCTGCGAGCAGGTTTCCGGCTCGGGCGTGGCGCTGTCAGGGCATGTGCGCATGGGCTGCACCGAAGGCTTCGGCAGTTTTTTCATCACCCCGCAACTGAGTCATTTCGTCGACGCCTACCCGGCAATTTCGGTGGACATCTTGCCGCTGCCGCACTTCATCAGCCTGTCCAAGCGCGAGGCCGACATCGTCATCGCCCTCGAACGGCCGGAGCATGGGCCGTACGTCTGCTGCAAACTCTGCGACTACCGTTTGCAGCTGTACGCGACCCAGGACTATCTCGACAAACACCCACCGATCCGCCGCGCTGCAGACTTGAGCAAGCATCAATTCATCAGTTATGTGGACGATCTTGCGTTCAGCTCAGAGCTGCTTTACCTGGCCAACGTGCTGCCCGGCGCCAGCGCCCATTTGCGCAGCACCAGCGTGATCGCTCAATACGTCGCCGCGCAGCAGGGGCGCTCGCTGGCGATCCTGCCGTGCTTCCTCGCCGCCCAGGACCCGCGTTTACTGCCGGTGTTGCCGGAGGAAGTCGACATCACCCGGCAGTTCTGGATGTACTGCCGGGAGGATCTGCGCAAGTTGAAGCGGATCACCTTGTTGTGGGATTACATCCGCGAGGTGACTGAGCGCAACCAGGCGTTGTTGATGGGGGAAACGCGGGAGATGCGCTTTGCCGATTAGTCGGCGCTGACCACAATCGACACCCGGCGATTTTCCGTGCGGCCAGCCGCTGTATCGTTGGAGGCTACCGGTTCGCTGCTGCCGAGGCCTTGCAGCTGGATGTTTTCCTGCTTCATGCCGACCGTGCCGAGGACGTTGGCGACGCTCTTGGCCCGGCGCAGGGACAGTTGCTGATTGTAGGTTTCCTTGCCCGACGCATCGGTGTGGCCATCGACGCGCACCCGCTCGATACCCACGCCGAGCAGTGCCTTGCCGATGCGTTCGACGATTTCCGTACTGGGTGCGTTCAGGCTTTCGACATCGCTGCCAAACAGCACTTTGCCCGACAGGCCGAACTCCCAGCCGTCGTCGGTCAACTCGAAACCCTGCTGTTTGAGCACAGCGACCTGCGCCGGTGTCAGGCCCTTCTGCGGGGCGGTCTGGCAACCGCTCAGCGTCAGCGCGGCGATCAACAGCAATGCGGAAAAAAGTCGAACGGGAAGAGTGAACACAGACATCAGCTCCTGGTGTGAACGGAATCAACCGGGCGCTCCGACCCGGCCGTGAATTGCGCGCCGCGTGACAGGCGCTTGGCCTGATACATCGCCGCGTCGGCTGCGTTGAGCAAGGTGCCCGGCGTGGCACCATGATCGGGGTACACGGCGATACCGATACTGAGCGAGGTCACCACACTGGTGTCGCCCGGCAGGGTGATCGGCATGTCCATGCTAGCGAGGATCTTGTCAGCGATGTGCTCAGCGTCTTCAACGGTGTGCAGCGGCGCGAGCAGCACGGCGAACTCGTCGCCGCCCAAACGCGCGACCAGATCGTCCTCGCGCAATTGCGCTCGCACCCGATTGGCAATCGCCACCAGCACTGCGTCACCCGAGGCATGGCCGAAGTTATCGTTGATGCCTTTGAAGCGGTCGCTGTCGAGAAACAGCACGGCAATCCGCTCGTCGTGTTTTTTGCCGTTGCGCAAGGCGCGGATCAAGCGGCCTTCGAAAAACGCGCGGTTGGGCAACCCGGTGAGGCTGTCGTGGGTCGCTTGGTGGGCGAGGGTTTCGTTTTCGTTTTGCAGGTGGGTTTGCCACGACTCAAGCTCGCCGAGCAGGGCATTGAAGTCGTTGCCGAGATTATCCAGTTCGGCGATTTGCGCCGGCGGCACGCGCCGATCCAGTGCGCGCTCGCTGCGGGCGGCGTGGGCGACGGAGGCGAGGCTGTGCAATGGGCCGATGATTGCGCGCAGTTGCCGTCGCGCCAGATAGAGCGCGACCCAGGCGCTGATCGCGGTGCACAGCACAATCCCGGCCAGGCCGCTGAGCAGAAAACGCATCAGGCTGCCGCCATGACCGATGAGCAGGACGCGACCGATTTCACGGTCCTGATGTTCGATCGGCAGGCTGACCGGTTTTTCCAGAATGGCGCGGGCGATCCGCATTTCCAGCTCGGAGAACAAGCCGGTTTCAGGGCGCTGCCATTGCGCAATCAATTGGCCTTGCGCGTCCAGCACTCGGGCATCCGCCACTTCCTCGCTGGCGGCGATGATCGCCAGCGCCTCGGTTGCCGCCGCTTTGTCGTTGAACACGACGGCTGCTTCGACGGTGTAGCTGATCGAACGGGCGATCAAGTGCAGGTTGTGATCGGCATACACCCGTAGCGCCAGCACGCCCAGCAAGGTCAGCGAAACACTGGCCATCGCCACCGCTACCAGCGCGACAATCAGATGCCCACGGCCAATGACCGAGCCCAGGGTCGGGCGAGCCTTCCAGCTGAACAGCTTCATGGCGCCGCCGCTTTGCGACGGGACAACTGCAACACGCTGGGGTGAATGCGCACGCCGCTGCGAGCCACTGAGTCGAGATTGACCTCGAACGACACTTGCTCATCGCCGACGCGCAGGCAAAACAGACTGCCGACCGTGCATTGATCGTCCGCTTCGCTGATGCTCAGCACCGGATGCCCGATCAACGATGCGAACAGGCGACTGCGTTCATCGGCGGTGAGCTTGCCGATGTACACCGCGTCGCACTCGTTGACGATAGCCGGGTTGCTCGCCAGCAGACGACGCACCGCCACCGGCCGGCCACTGGCTTGCGTAGTGCCTTTGACCAGGTCATCGGTGTATTCGGTGGGGCCGACGATGCACAGGCGCAACTGCGCTGGCTCCACTGGCCAGCGTGCATAACTGAGGATGCCAAGGACCACCTGCGTCACCGCTTTGGCCCGTTGCTCGGCGGGCCCGGTTTGCGCTTGTGCGAGGGCGCTGCCCGTCAACAACCAGAGCAAAACGATCAGCAAGGCGCGTTGGCAGGCAACCACACGCTCTGTCGTCCGGACGGCGACCTTCATGCAGGGATTCTCTTGGAGCATAACGAAATGATGCCGCAACGATAGCACAGCGTCGAAACGCCAGCGAGGCGCCTGCCCCTGACCGGTTGGTCAGCAATCGTTGCCGATCATTCAGCGCTTCATTCCCGAGGCTCGGTGACCTCCTCCAGTTCCAGCATCAGCCCGCTCAGACGCTTGACCTTGCGCTGCACCGCCTCCTCGAACACGCCGGCACGCGGCTCGATCAAGGTGAACCAGTGCCGGGCGCGAGTGATACCGGTGTAGATCAGCTCTTTGGTCAGTACGGGGTTCAGCGCATCCGGCAGGATCAGCGCCGTGTGCGCGAACTCCGAGCCCTGGGATTTGTGCACCGTCATGGCATACACGGTTTCGACGTCATTGAGTCGACTCGGCAACACGAAGCGCACGCCGCCCTGACCATCGTTACGCGGGAAGGCCACGCGCAGAACCGTTTTGCCGATCTCGGGCCCGTCGCGCTCGGGCAGTTTCAGGGCGATGCCAATGTCGCCGTTCATCAGGCCCAGACCATAGTCATTGCGTGTCATCAGCACCGGCCGACCTTCATACCACTGCTGATCGCTCTCGATCAGCCGCGCCTTGAGCAACGCGGCGGTGATGCGCTGGTTCAAGCCTTCAACGCCCCATGGGCCTTTGCGCACGGCGCACAACAACTGGAACGTATCGAACGCCTGCAGGACTTCCCGGGCCCAATCGGTCCAGTCCGCATGCTCAAGTGGCCGCGTCGACGGTGGACGCTGGTCGCGCAGGACGCTCAGGTAATGGCGGTAACCTTGCGGGCCGTTGCCATGACCTTCGAGCAACAGGCGTTCAAGCTTGTGATCATGCTCACCCTTGAGCGGCAGCGAATACACGTCTTCATAGCCACCGGTAGCGAGCAACTGGCGCGCCTCGTCGGCCGATTGCTGGTTGACCCGTCGCGCAAGCTGACCGATGCCGCTGCCCTCGCCGAAGCGGCGCGAGTGACGCAGCATCACCACCTGTTGCGCCAGCGGATGCGCGCCGTCGCGGTCTTCATGCAAACCGCTGCCTTGCAACGACTCGCCGCTGACCGACTCCAGCCATTGGCGCGTCTGCGGGCTGTACCAACCGCCCTCGGCGTCACGACACAGATCGCCCAACACCGCACCGGCCTCGACCGAGGCCAACTGATCCTTGTCGCCCAGCAATACCAGCCGAGCATGGGCCGGCATCGCATCGAGCAAATTGGCCATCATTTCCAGGTCGATCATCGAGGCTTCGTCGACCACCAGCACATCCAGCGGCAAGCGGTTACCGGCATGGTGACGGAAGTGTCGGGTCCCCGGTCGACTACCGAGCAGACGGTGCACGGTGGTGACATCACTGGGGATAGCCGCGCGCACCGCTTCGGCGACTTGCAGCGATTGCACTTGCTGGCTGATCGACTCGGTCAGGCGCGCAGCGGCTTTGCCAGTCGGTGCGGCCAGACGAATGCGCAACGGATGGCCAGCCTCTACGGCCGGTGCCTGCAGCAACGCGAGCAAACGCACCACCGTGGTGGTTTTGCCGGTGCCCGGGCCGCCGGTGATGATGCTGAAGGCGCTGCGCGTGGCGAGTGCACAGGCGAGTTTTTGCCAGTCGATGACAGCCGCAGATTCCGCGCCGCCGAACAATTCATTGAGGCGCTGCGGCAAGTCATCTGGCGTCGGTTCCTGTTGCATCAGCCGCTGGCGCAACGCGGCATCGATGCGGCGCTCGTACGTCCAGTACCGGCGCAAGTAAAGGCGTTTCGAGGACAGCACCAAGGGTCGTGTGTGCGCCGTATCCCTCGCGTCAGCGGCCAGGGCCACCAGCGAGCTGCTTGCCAGCACTTTGCACCAATGGGCCCCGTCCAGCGTTTCGAGAAGTTGCGAAGGCAGCAACAAAACACCGCCCTGCACATCGCCTTCCGGCGGCAGCGACAGTGCAAAATCCGGCGCCTTGAGGGTCTCGAACAGGTCCAGACACACATGACCATGCCCCAGCTGGTGGCTGGTCAGCGCCGCCGCGAGCAGCACCAGCGGATCGGTCTCGGGCTCGAGTTCGTGCAGGAAGGCGACAAAGGCCCGGTCAAGCGCACGCAGCCAGCCGCGCTCGACCCAACGGCTCAGCAATAACAGCAAATCATCGGCGCGGGTCAGCGGCGAGAGTTTCGACAGGCTGTCCGCTTCCAGTGGTGTCGGCAGCAGATCGGCGAATGTGCGGCTCATAGCAGGACTCCCTGTTCCCAGGCGGGTTCGGACTTGGGTTCGGGTTTGCCCTGGAACATCCGGTCGAGGCGTTCGATCAATTCCCGTGGCGGGCGCACGAAGTACACCCCGCGACTCTCAGCACGCGTCCCACGCAGGAAAAGATACAGCGCCCCACCGACATGCCGGTCGTAATCGTAATCCGCCAACCGCGCCTTCAACTGGCGATGCAATGCCAACAGATACAGCACATATTGCAGGTCGTAACGGTTGTCGAGGATCGACTGCTCCATGGCCTGCACGGTGTAGGCCTGATCATCGACGCCGAGCCAATTGGATTTGTAATCGGCGACGTAATAACGGCCAGCGTGCTCGAAGGTCAAGTCGATAAACCCCTTGAACATGCCGTTGAGTTGCACTGGCTCCGCCGCCACGCGGGCGACGCCATTGTGGGTGTGCTGGCGCACTTGCTCGTCGAGTTTGAGCACGTCGACCTTGTGGCTGGCGAACCAGAATTCCATCTCGACGCGGTATTGCTTCAGTTGCTCGAAAACCACCGGCGGTTGCCCGCCCGCGATCGGCAAAGGCGACTTGAGCAAATGCTGCAGCCAGTCAGTCAGCGTGGTGATCCAGCCTTGCCAGCCGCGCAGGTTGCAGCGCCGGGCAATCGCATCCTCCAGCGCTTCGCGGGTAACCGCAAAACCTTCAGCGCCCGCCCATTCGAGCAAGCCATGCAGAAACGTGCCCGGGTTGGGGCCACGCGGGAAGCGGTGAATATCGGCGCCACCGCTGGTGATTTCGCGTGGCGCGTCGGGGTCGAGGCGCTCATCGTCAAAGAGCTTTTGCGCCTGCGGACTGTCCGGTGCTTCATCGCTACCGACGCTCAATACGTCGCTGATGCGCAGAGCGCTATAGGAAGCGATCCACCAGTTTTCACTGGCTTTGCGCTTGGGCCGTAGCGTGGCTCGCAGGACCGCTTCATTGCGCGGCGGCTGGTAATGTTCGTCAGTAGGCTGAGGCATTTCGCCGATGTCGATCGCCGGACAGTCTTGCTGCAGCTCTTGCAGCCAACGGTTCAATTCGCTGGACTCGCCCAAAGCAGCACCGCCCCCCAGCAAGTAACCCAGCGCCGACAGGTGCAGCACCGAGCTGTTGTTATTGCCGCGTTTCAGGTCAGTGACGCCCAGCCAACAGGCATGTTGCGCACGGGTCAATGCGACATACAGAAGACGCAAGTCTTCGGCCAGACGCTCATCATCAGCCTGGGTGATCAACTCGTCGGTCGGCTTGAGGCTGATCTGTGCTTTGCCCGCAGCATCGTGGTAATGCAACGGCAAGCGACTGCCATCCACCGGTTTCGCCGAACAAACGAATGGCAGGAATACCAGCGGATATTCCAGCCCCTTGGATTTGTGGATGGTCACCACCTTGACCAGTTGCTCGTCGCTTTCCAGGCGCAGAATCTGTTCTTCGCCGGCCTGACCGGACAGTGCCAGCAACTCGGCCAGATGGCGGATCAACGCTTGCTCACCGTCGAGTTCAGCAGCGGCCTGCTGCATCAGTTCCGACAGGTGCAAAAGATTGGTCAATACGCGCTCGCCATCACTGCGCTGCATCAGGGTCTGCGGCAAGTGGAAATCGTGAAGCAGGCGGCGCAGCATCGGCAACACGCCCTGTTTGCGCCAGAGTTCGCGATAGCCGCGGAACTGCATGACCCGGGCTTCCCAGACCATTTCGTCCTGATTCAGGCGCTCCAGCTCGATCAGTGGCAGGTTCAGCGTGGTGCATGCCAGCGCGGCCTTGAGCGAACGCTCGACATCGGGTTCGGCGCAAGCCTTCAGCCAGGCCAGCAGGTCATGCGCCTCTTGCGCGGCGAAGACCGAGTCCTTGTCCGAGAGATAAACACTGCGTACCCCGCGGGCGGCGAGTTCAGCTCGCACGGCTTGAGCCTCTTTACCGTCGCGGACGAGGATCGCGATGTCCGAAGGACGCAAACCTCTGAAGTCGTCTGCCTGGATGAACCCAGCGCTGCCGGTTTGCCCGCCATTGAGCAGCGCGGTGATTTGACTGGCACAGGCCGCGGCCATTTGCTGGCGATAGACTGCGCCGGACAGCGGTTGATCGCTCGGCAATAGCCAGACATTCAGCGCCGCGACGTCTTGCCCGGCGATCTGCAGTGTTTCCTTGCGTCCCTGGGACTCGACGGGAAGGAACGGCACCGGGTTTTCCCCGGTTTTCTCGCGAAACAAAAACGCGCCGCGTCCCTGTTCTCGGGACTCGGCGCGTTCGAATACGTGATTGACCGCTGTCACCATACCGTGGCTGGAGCGGAAGTTGGTGCCGAGCGTATGCAAGCGGCCGGTAGTGGCCTGACGTGCGCGCAGGTAGGTGTAGATGTCAGCTCCGCGAAAGGCATAGATCGCCTGCTTGGGGTCGCCGATCAGGAACAGGCCGGTGTCAGGATGGTTGTCTTCGATGCGGTAGATATTCTCGAAGATCCGATATTGCACCGGATCGGTGTCCTGGAATTCGTCGATCAGTGCCACCGGAAACTGCTCGCGGATCAGCGTCGCCAGACGCTCGCCGCCCTCCGATTGCAGCGCGGCATCCAGACGCAGCAACATATCGTCGAAGCCCATTTCCGCGCGGCGACGCTTCTCTTCTTCAAAGCGTGCACCGACCCACTTGGCGGCGTGTTGCAGAACAGCGGCATCCGGCGTCGGCAAAGCATCGAGGCTCGACTTGAGGCCGGACATGGCGTCCAGCCCCGGATGGCTCGGCGCCTGACCTTTCCAGGCCTCGGCCATGCCATCAGGTGTCAGTCGAGTGAAGCCGGTGCCAATGTCCAGTTGCTCAAGCGACTCGTCTTCGGCCCAGGTCTTGAGCTTCTCGAACCATGGCTCGAAATATCGCGCCTGCATCTTGCGGCCATCGACGGCTTTGCTGGCCACGCCTTCCTGGCAAAGAGCAAGCAACTCGTCTGCCCAGTCACGCCAAGGCATTTTCAGCTCGACCAACGCCGCTCGACGCTCCAGCAAACATTCAGCGATCAGGTCCGCCGGCACCTTGCCTTCATCGGTATCACGCTCGCTGGCGAACAAGCCGCGGACCCGAGGCAACAACGCTGCGGGGCCACCCCAATTACTGCGCACCCAGTTCAGCGCGTCGCCCTGCATCGGGTAGCAAAACAGTCGCCAATAATCGCGCAGCACTTCGCCAAGCAAATCGCTGTGATCGGTTTCCAGCGACTGCGTGAACAGGCTGCCGCTGTCGAACGCGTGCTCACGCAACATGCGCTGACACCAGCTGTGGATGGTCGAAACGGCAGCTTCGTCCATCCACTGCGCGGCGATATCGAGGCGGTTGGCGCAGCCCGACCATTGCAATGGATCGAACTGATCGCGCAGTTCGGCGATCAGTCCGTCAGGAGCGGGAATCTCGTCGCGGAAAAAACGCGCAGCCTCGGCCAGGCGGGTTCGGATGCGCTCACGCAGCTCTTTGGTGGCAGCGTCGGTGAACGTCACTACGAGGATTTGCGGCGGCAGCAATTCGCGTGCGAAACCGCTTGTCTCGCCGCCATGGCCGAGAATCAGCCGCAGAAAAAGCGCCGAGATCGTGAAGGTCTTGCCGGTGCCGGCGCTCGCTTCGATCAACTGACTGCCGCGCAACGGGAAGGCCAGAGCCAACGGTGTCCTGGTACTCATGAACGTGCGCCTTCGTTGGACAAGGAACGCCAGGGCGCTTCGAATAATGGGCGGTATAGCGCATCGCACCAGCCGGTGAAGGTTTCGTCTGCCAACAATGCATCGAAGTCGGGATATTGTCGGAGCAGCGCCGGGCTTTCGCGCCGCTCGCCGTCGCTGGTCTGGCCATCACCCTCATAGGCTTTTCGCGCCGCGGCTTCGGCTTTGATCGGGTCGGATTGCGACAGCCAGGCGAATGCGGTTTTTATCGCAATCGGCAAGGGCTGGCGCATGCCGGTTTGCCAGGCGAGCAGCAGGTCACCGAGGAACCGCAGCGCTCGGTCTCGCTCCATGGGTTCAAGCAACAATGTGTCGTCACTCGCGACCAATGCTGTGGTCAACGCATGACCGCTGGCGCAGGCGACCAGATGGGTGACCCAGGGTTTGGTCAGCCGGTGCCACTTGCGCGTTTTGATCGAGCCGATGCTGTTGGGAATGGTCGTGACTGACAGCAGGCCGCCATCGGCGCGCTGGTGCAGACTTGCGAGCCATCCCTCCAGACGCAACTCCTGCAAGTCGAGACTGACCGGGATCGCACTGGTCAACGGCGTCGGCCATAACGTCAGCAACTGTTGATAACGCTGCAGAAGATCCGGCAGCGGTTCGATCAGTTCACGCTGCAGGCATTCGCCGAAACCGGCCATAGGCAGCAGACCACTGTTTTGCAGGCGCAGCGCCCGGGCTTGCAGTGCCTGATCGAAATCATCCGGCTGGTTAAGTGCGGCTTCCAGCAAACTGTCGCTCAGCGTATAGCGCTGCAACGCGTCCAGCACGAAAGGTTCTTCATCGGCCAACGGCGCTTGCGCGGCCTCGAAATAGACCTTGAGTCGTTGGGTGAAAAAATGCCTCACCGGGTTGCGCAGAAAATCCTGCAGTAAAGACAGCGTCAGCGGTTCTTCCTGAACATACGGCGCGAGCAACGGCGTCTCGTTTTGATGCACTTGCTCTTGATGCAACACTTGCCACTCGCTGGCGTAGCTGAACAGTTGCTCGCCTTCGTGGAAATAGCGGGCGCTGAAAGGTTGCAGAGGATGTTCTTCGGTCAGCGCTTCTATCAGATCCTGACTAGGATCGATTGAACGCCAACCGCTGGCGAGGTGATCGCGCAACTGGCCGATCAACACCGAGGCGGGTCGCTCACTGTTGTCACGGATGCTGCGACCCACCCAACTGATGTAGAGCTGATTGCGTGCAGACAGGAGCGCTTCGAGCAGCAGGTAGCGGTCATCTTCACGCCTTGAGCGGTCGCCAGGGCGGTAATCGCTGCCCATCAGGTCGAAATCCAGTGGCGGTTGGGCGCGGGGATAATCGCCGTCGTTCATACCCAACAGACAGACCAGTTTGAAAGGAATGGCACGCATCGGCATCAAGGTGCAGAAATTCACCGCGCCGGCGAGGAATCGTTGCGATAAACGCCCCTGATCGAGCCCGGCGAGCCAGGCTTCGCGAACGACAGTCAACGGCAACTCGTCAGTCAGCCCCACTGCCTCGCAGGTCTCGAGCCAGGTTTCGCGAAGCTCTTCCAGTTGGGCCAGCAGGTAGTCGTCATGCTCGTTGCTGGCCTGGAAGAACACCTGCATCAGCGCCTGCAAGCGCAGACCCCACTCCTTCGGTTGAGCTGGTTGGGTGAGTTGCTGGTGAGCAATTTCCAAGGCATCCAGCAGCGCGACAAGCGGCCCGATCAAGGCAGCGTCAAGCCCACCAATTTCGTCGTAAGGCTCGATCCCGGCACACGCGTCGGCACTGCCAACGGCGTAACCCAATAGCATTCGGCGCAGACCGAAATGCCAGCTGTTCTGCTCCAGTTCTTCAGGAAGGCCGAGGCCGGCACGTTGTTCAGCACTCATGCCCCATCGCACGCCTGCGCCTTCGATCCAGCGGTGCAGAGTTGGCAGGTCGCGTTCTTCTACACCAAACCGAGCACGCAGGGCCGGGACATCGAGCAGGTCGAGGATCTCGCTGACCGGGAAACGACTGTCCGGAAGTTTGAGCAGGTGCTCGACCGCGATCAATAGAGGGTCGCGTCCACGTTGGCCCTGATCCGCCAGTGTGAACGGGATGAAGCGTGAGTCATGCCGATCGAGCTGACCGAAAACCGCACGGATATGCGGCGCATAGCTGTCGATATCAGGGACCATGACGATTACGTCTCGGGGGCGCAGATCCGGGTCTGCGCTGAACCGCGCCAGGAGTTGATCGTGCAGGATCTCGACTTCGCGCTGGGCACTATGCGCGATGTGAAAACGGATTGAATGGTCTTGCGTTGCATCGACCGCTGGCCAGAGTTCGCGCGTCTCGTTGAGCGGACGCAGCTCGAGAATGTCGTCCTGCAGCTGGTTAAGCATGTTGTGTGGTTGATTTTCGCTGAACAGGTCGATGCGTCCGTCACGAAAGGCTGCGCGGTAGCTGTTGGGATCGTCGTAGCTGTCGAGCAGGTTAATGTAGTCGCGACCTTGCTTGCCCCACGCGGCCAATAGCGGATGCGCGTGCTGATGCAGGGTCTCGGCATCGAGCACGACGGGCATTCCACTTTTGCGCTGCTGACGTTTGTACTGATGCCGCAACAGATCCTTGTCGGCGACGATATCCGCCCAATGATGGCGGCAAGGGTTGTGTACGCAAAGCAGTACCTGGCTGAAGCGAGCCAGACCGGCGAGCGCTTCCAGTACCTGCGCAGGCAACGAAGAGATACCAAACACAATCACGCGCGGCGGCAGCGCAGCCGGGGCCTTGTCGAGTGTGTTGATGCGCTCCATGAAACGTTGATGCACGCCTGCGCGACTCTGCGCCATGCCTTGTTCGCCTACATCATTCAGCAGCGCTCGCCACAACTCTGCCTGCCAGCAACTGGTCGGCTGCAGCGGCTTTACTTCACCTCTGACATTGCGCAGTTGGTGGCGGCCTTCCGCCCAGTCCTCCAGCCAGTCGGCCCGATAAACCTGATATTGGTCGAACAGATCCGCGAGGCGCTCTGACAACTGGTAGCGCTTGCGCAGATCGGTGTCGTGGGTGAGGAAGCGTTGCAGCGGTTCGAAATGTGGTTGGTCGATTACCTGTGGCAAGAGACGCATCAGGCGCCAGGTCAGCGGGGCTTTATCGAGCAGGGATTTCGCCGGGATCTCTTCTCGTCCCAGCACCATTCGGTAGAGCTGCCACATGAAACTGCCGGGCAATTGCACATCAATCGCTGCCGCGATCCCGCAGCCGCCAAGGTCGTCGTCTTCGGGATCCTCGGCCAGTGCCAGCTTGAGCCACTGGGCAATGCCGTTGCTTTGCACCAAAGCGATTTCGTTTTCCAAGGGTGCCAGTGGATAGCGCCGCATGATGCTGACCACAAGGCTGCGCAGTTCATCGAGACTGTTGCTCTGAACCACCATGAATGCAGCGTTGAGGGACTGGGCGTCCGACATATAGATTCCTTGGAAAATCACAAAAGCCGAGGCAGAACCTTAGCATTGTCGGCAGATTGTGACAGCCGGACGACGTCTGCGAAGGTTGTAAGAACTTTCTCGCAGGCAAAACAAAACCCCAACTGCTTTCGCAATTGGGGTTTCGGAATTTAATCTTGACGATGACCTACTCTCACATGGGGAAACCCCACACTACCATCGGCGATGCATCGTTTCACTGCTGAGTTCGGGATG
>NZ_LHPA01000043.1:0-2497 GCF_001297215.1 Pseudomonas sp. RIT-PI-o
GGCTAAAGGGCGGTGGCCTGGAGCCGGGTGGGCAGAGGTAGTGATCGAGGGCGCGGTCGGCGGCTTGGTGGAGTTTTTTGGAATCGAGGGATTCGTAGGGGGAGGTGGGGTCGGTTTCGGGTGGGTTGGGTGTGGGTTTGATCATGGTAAAGCTCCTTGAGAGATGGAGCCGTCAGCCTTCGCTGCTAAACGAAGAGGGTGGCGGCTTTACGCGGGTTAGCAGACCAGGCTCAAGGATCCCGGCGCACCGAAGTGCCCCACGCAAAGCCGCCATAACGTAATGGCAGTACTCGCGTGCCTTGAAATTTGCCGAGCTGCTAAACCCGATCACTGAACATCCAGCGACCGCACCACAATAGAACCCGCACCCAAGGCGCACAAGCCGGCGGATTCTGGCTTGGCTGTAGGCAATGACGCAAGGATTTGTAGCCTGGAAGGCGTGACTTGAGGTGTCTTTTAAACACCTTCGTTTAAATCGAAGAGCTGCGCCGAACCCGATGGCCCCTTCGCGAGCAAGCTCGCTCCCACAGTTGGAATGCGGTCAAACTGTGGGAGCGAGCTTGCTCGCGAAAAGGCCATCCCGGTCAGCAGAACAAACTCTATCAAGCCCACTGTTTAAATAACTGGTTGAATATATCTGCGCTCTTTGTTAGTTAGGGTCTGGTCAGTCGTTATCTAATTAAGCCTAATTTATTCCCACTCGAAGTTTGAATCCCATCGGAGTACGTAACAGGTTTGGTGAGTCTTCTTGCAAGCGTATGAAACCTCTTATTGTTGGGTAATCGGCTTTGCTGCCGGTGGCCTGTGTAACTATCGGTGTGTTGCCTAAATTGCTCACATGAGCCCAATATAATTTTCTTTCGCCGACAGTTTGCTGAAAGCCAAACATTAAGCATGTTTCAATTATCAAGTGTTCGTGTGTTTTTATATTTATGAGATAGGCGTTATTGTTTTCAATCCAGGTTTTTGCCTGTATATAATTGTAATTTGACGGGCTTACTATCAATTCATACACATTAGAGCAAAAAACTTCGTAGCTGACCGATGAGTTTCTAGAGTCAAACACTGTGATAGTTGCTTTTCCGTTTCCGGTCGAAACTACATGGCCGGTTATGGGGTCGACGGTAGCAATCGTTGGATCCGAAGACATGTAATTGTATGGTGGGCGTCCACCTTCTGCTACTCGATATTTATGTGCCGAATCGAGTATAAATGCTGTTTTCTCGAATGGTGGGTTGTATGGAGCGGCAGCAGGATACAGGTGGATCCCATCCAACACCATGGGGGTTTTTTCTATCTCCAGTGGTGGGATTGCCTTGACGGTGTAGGTCCTTACCGGAAAACCAACCGTCGTACCCGCATTCGCTACTTTATCGAAGTTCACCTTGAAGTTGATCCTCACTGGCATACCATCCTTAAGCTCACGGAACCAAGCAATCTGTGCTGCCGTTACCAATCCTTCCGCCTGCGTATGCGCTTCACCAGTCCAGAATACTTTGTCTACAGCATTCCCGCTCTCGTCAGTTCCGTCGTAACGCAGCCAGATACACTGATTCGAAGCCTGCAATGGCCATTTTCCAATCCTTAGTTGCGCGCCTTCCTCCAGTTGAGTCACATCCAATTCATCGCTATCCGCACCGTCAACAGTTGGCGTTGGCAAATTCTCATCTTCATCCGCAATCGGCTGCACAATGAGGCTCAACTCCTGCGAATTTTGCGGCGTTCCACCTCGGATGACGATGTAAGTGATTTCCACGGTTTTTGCCAGGTTGAACGCTACGAGCGAGTTGGGGAGGGGAACCTCCTTATCCGCTTGTGCGGTCACATCGAAGGGACCAGCCGTTGCGCTGCCCTCACCGGGCGTGCCGCTCCATGTCACGCTGACTTGCGTCCCGATCATGTTTGTATAAGCCGGAATAACCGCAGTCAGTGTGTCTTTGGCCGCGAAGGGGTTCAGGGTTTTGTCATTCGCCTCCTTGATCCGAGGCTCTTCCAGATCAAGGGCCTTGATCCTGTAAGTCCGTCGGGCAAACGTCACGGCCTCACTCTCAACCTGAGTACCACCAAAGCCTGCCTTGAACTCCAGTTCCAGGTCTCTGCCATCTTCCAGGCTTTGCAAGTCCGGCAGCGGAAAGCCGTTCTGGGCGTAAAAACCCTGATTAATCCATGTCGCGCTGACATGCGAACCCGGCGGTTGCCAGAAGGTTTTCAAGTAGTCGCCCCCGCCTTTCAATGTCCCTTTCGCTTTCAGCCAGACATATTGTTTCAGCGCAATGTGCGGATAACTGTTCGCGCGAAGGGTGGCGTTGGTGGTCAATTGACTGACGTCCAACTCCGGCCCTTCGCCTTGTTCGGAGGCCTGCACGATCGACGGCCCGGGCAAATCGCTTTGCGCAATGGGCGACACCGCCAGTGCACGAATCCGCGACTCTTTCGGATCCTGGGTGCCGCGTGTCACGGTGTAGCTCAGGGTGATCGACTTGGCGAGGTTGAAGGC
>NZ_LHPA01000007.1:0-1100 GCF_001297215.1 Pseudomonas sp. RIT-PI-o
CCCAACACCTGCACCAACGGCTGTCCGGTGTCGATGGTCACCGGCGAAGAACTGCTGACCCTGACCGACGCGGTGCTCGATGGCGTACTGCCCTTCGAGTTCACCCGCTTGTACCGCAGCAGCGCCGTCGAGATCGACATCGGCCTGGGTTTCGGCTGGAGCCACACCCTGGCTCATCGCCTGGCTTTCGACGGCGATGGCGTGATCTGGATCGACCACGAGAACCGCCGCACCCGTTTTCCCCTGCCCAATGTCGCGCGGCCGGCGATTCACAACAGCCTGTCACGGGCGGCGATTTTTTTAGGTGATGAACCGGAAGAACTGATCCTCGCCATGGCCGGCGACAGCGCGCGGTTCTATCACTTTCGCGCCGGCCGGCTGACCGCAATCAGCGACGTCTACGGCAATCGTCTGACGCTGCAACGCGATCGCTCCGACCGCATTCAGCGTCTGGACAACGGCGCCGGCCGCTCATTGCTGTTGCGTTATGACCGGGCGCAACTGGTGGCGATTGATTATCAGGTGTTCGTGCAGGGTGAGTGGAGCACTGAGCAGAACCTCGCCACCTACCGCTTCGATGCCCGGCAACGGCTGCTGACCGCGACCAACGCGGTGGGCGAAAGCGAGCGCTACGACTACGACGACCACCACGTCATCCTCCAGCGCCAGCTCACCGGTGGCGCGAGCTTTTTCTGGGAGTGGCAACGCGAGGGCAAGGCGGCGCGCTGCGTGCGCCACTGGGCCTCGTTCTCGCAGATGAACACCCGCTACGTCTGGAACGATGACGACGCCAGCGTGACCGTGCATTACGTCGACGGCACCGAAGAAGTCTACGTCCACGACGAGCGCGCACGGCTGGTGCGTCAGGTCGCGGCCGATGGCGGCGAGCAGCTCAAGGCCTATGACGAGCAGGGCCGCTTGATCGCCGAGCAGGATGCTCTGGGCGCGGTCACCGAATACCGCTACGACGAGGTCGGACGGCTGATCGCGCTGATTCCGCCGGACGAGGCGCCAACGTCCTACGAGTACCGCAACGGTTTTCTCTACAAGCGTTGCCGAGGCGACGCGGTGTGGATCTATCGGCGCAACGCCGAAGGTGC